>NZ_JACVVI010000001.1:0-540257 GCF_016658625.1 Pantoea sp. S62
GGCCAACGCTTTGCGTTGTTCAAAAACGCTCCCGGCGTTTTTGTCCCTGGCCCGTGATGCTTTGCTACAGGCATATGCCCCCATCGCTTCTGAGACCGGGCATTGTCTGTAGGAATAGCTGGGTTTTACTGTTGATGTAGGGCAGGTTTTTTTTGAGCCTGATTGCAGGATGGGTGCAGGAAGCGTGTATATTCAGTGAGCAGTCCCGGGCATGTATCCCGCGTTTTCGTTTATCAGTGGTGAGTGGCGGGCAGCAGCCCGCCTTTTTATTATCTGAAGGAGAACAACATGGTGAGTCTGAAATCATTTAAGCAATATTTCAGTCGGCAGCCGCTGACGGTGGAAGAGCTTGAGGTAGACAGCGCGCTACTGGAGCGTCTGGTGAACTGTTTTGGCGGGCGTGACAATATTCAGCAGGTGGATGCCTGTTTAACGCGGCTGCGGGTAAAGGTGACGTCGCTGAAGGCGGTAGATACGGCGGGATTACAGAAGGCGGGCGCGATTGGCGTGGTGATCCTGGGGCATGAGGTGCATGCGATCTTTGGTAAGCAGTCTGACCAGCTGCGTCAGCTGCTGGAAGAACGTTTCTTTAAACCGGAGTAACAGCCGCCAGTGAAATACGAATAAAAAAATGGATAACCGTCGCCGGTTATCCAAGTAAGCCCCTGCATAAGAGCTTAGCAACGATCACAATGAGGAGACTGCTCGATTACCACCAGGCTTCGACCTGTACGCCGAAGTTCCAGGTGTTATTACTGGTGTTGTCTTTGAAGCTGTGTCCATCTTCTGAGTCATTCAGGTAAGAGGCAAACAGACGCAGTTCCGGACGTGACATAAATTCAGGACCGGCTGCCAGGCCCAGGGCCAGCGTATATTTCTGACCCGCCTGTTTGTAGTCGCTGCCCACCTTATTCTCATCTTTCTGCCAGAAGCTGCCGACTTCGCCGATGCCGCGAACATACTGCGTAAACTGATACTGACCACGACCCACCAGCGACAGCAGGGTGCTTTTGCTGGTCTGCGCGGTGATATCGTCCGCCGATCCCCAGGTAAAGACCTGATTCAGGGAGAACTTATCGGTGATTGGGAGCAGACCGGTGTTAATCACGCGGTAGCCAGTGGCGTTTTGAGTATCATTCCACATGTCATACCAGCCGCCGCCCTGCGAAATCATGTTCTGCGCCAGACCTTTGTTGGCGTACTGGAACACCAGCTTCTGGTAGCCGCCCCACATGTCCTGACTGATTTCACTGGTGAGCATGACGCCGTTATCTGCGTCATACAGGCCACCATATTCTTTCTGTTTGTTGGTGGTGTTTGGCATGGCGTAATCGATACCAAATTCGGTCCAGGCACCGTTCCAGGGTTTCCAGCCGGCATAGCGAAGATCGAGGTAGTTAATGTTGACGTCGTTGTCGCCATCGACACGGTAATCCACGTCATTCGCATCGCCACGAATCCAGGCAAAGGAGATAGCGCCCGGACCGAGCGTGTAGTTTTCGATACCGGCACCTGACCCCGAGATGTTCCAGTACTTGGTATCAATGATGTGCAGATCGTGACGCTGGTAGTAGCGTTTACCGCCCCAGATCACCGCATCTTTATCACCCGGCACCAGTCCTTTGATCTGCAGGTTGAGCTGACGCAGGCCAAACTGCGCATCATCGCCGAAGGTGGTTTCGTTATCGTTTGAGCCGTCGGAGAACATACTGACCATGGTGTCGACGTAAAAACTGACATCATCCTTTTTGTAGACTTCGCTGCCCAGCTCAACCTCGCCATAAGTGTCGGCTTCATTGCCGAGACGGCCAACCTTGTTCTTTTGATACTCCTCAATACCGCCATCCTGTGAGACGCCCACGCCACCACGCAGATAGCCATGGAAATCGATGTTGTCGATGGCGGCATAGAGCGTCGGGGAGGTCAGGGCCGCAGCAAGCGCCACAGCAGCAGTACGTAACCTTGTTTCCATGTTATCCTCAATTTTATTTGTAATACGTTCACATGACAGCGGCAGTAAACGCCTTTTGTCGGATGAGTGACAAATAAAATCGCGATAATGTGTGATGCACTGCAAATAAAGTGACGCAATATGTAACGATTAGTGAATCAGATCACCAAATTTCACAATGTGAAGGTATTACTTTTGCTTTTTATTCGCGCAATGTGACTGCAGTAGTCTGGCTGACATCAGGGCTGTGATAACATTCCGCCATCGGTAATCAGGGATGCGAATTATGAAATCAAAAAATGCCACCTTAGAGGATGTCGCCCGTCATGCTGGCGTGTCGTATCAGACGGTATCAAGGGTTCTGAATAAGTCGGCAAACGTCTCGGAATCAACGCGTCGCAAGGTGGAACACGCAATTGAGACGCTGCGCTACGTGCCTAACCGGCTGGCGCAGCAGCTGGTGGGCAAGCAGAGCACAACACTGGGTCTGGTAACGACGTCGCTGGCATTGCATGCGCCCTCCCAGGTGGCCGCTGCGGTTAAACGTTATGCGAATGCTGCGGACTACCAGGTGCTGATCGCGATGATTGATGAGAACGTCAATCAAAGTTTGCAGGATTGCATCAATGAGCTGAAGTCTCAGCGGGTGGATAAAGTGATCATCAATGTCCCGCTGGAGAGCAGCGCTGCTGAGCAGGTTGTGCAGGAGAACGACGATATTCTCTGTCTGTTCCTTGATGTTGATCCCTACAGCGCAGTGTTTAACGTTTCGTTTAACCCGGCTGATGGCACGCGTGCCAGCGTTAAATATCTCTATGAGCAGGGGCATCGCGAGTTTGCACTACTGGCGGGTCCTGAGCAGTCGGTCTCCGCCAGGCTGCGCTTAAAGAGCTGGCTCGACACGCTGGAAAGCTACCGTCTGAAGCCGGTCAGCATCAGCCACGGTAACTGGGATGCGCAGAGTGGTTATAATGGCGTGCTGCAACTGCTGCGTGAAGCGCCGGAGTTCAGTGCACTGCTGGTGGGCAACGATCAGATGGCGCTGGGTGTGCTGAGTGCGCTGCATCAGCGCGGTGTGGCGGTGCCTGGGCAGATTTCGGTGATTGGCTACGATGACACCTATGAAAGTGCCTTTTTCCATCCGGCGCTGACCACGGTGTCGCTGGATCTCGATTTGCAGGGCAAAGAGGCGGTTGCGCGTCTGTTACTGGCCAGTGAGCAGGATGAGCAGCGTTCCTCCTCAATTCTGCCGGCAAAGCTGGTGGTGCGCAGCTCGACCGGTATCGCCGGACAACAGCAGCGAGATTTAAAGCAGATTGCAGAACAACTACGGCTGATTGCCAGCCGGCTTGAGTAGCAGGGGCCAGACAAAGATAAAAAAGCATAACAACACACCGCTGCTATGCTCAGATCAGGATAACGCTTCTGAATGTCAGAAAAATTACCCATTGCCTGAGCTGGTCGGTAAACGGGCATTTTTATTACCTGTAAGCCAGCCGGCATGCTCAGCCCGATTCCTCTCCATCCAGGATGTGACACTATGCTGTGGCTTGAACAGGGACTTTACCTTAGGATCGAAGAATTAGCGCATGGCCCCCGGCCGCTGCCGCTTTCCAGTGGCTTTACCCCGCAGACCGCTTATCGCGCGCTGGGCTGCTTTAACCCCTCTGAAACCTCGGATGCTTATTACATTCTTTCAAATGACCGCGACGAAATCTGGTTTATCTGCAACCGGCATCTTAGAACCGTTTTTCTTGATGCCAGCAACACGGCATTTCGGGTGAAAATGCAGGAGCCAGCAGAAAGTCTGCCCGTCCTCTCTGCTGCACATGAAGGGCGTATCGTTTCCATCGAGCGGCCAGCCTGATTTAACAGCCTGCGCGGACGATGACAGATCAGATAATAAAAAAGCCGCCATCACTGGCGGCCCTGACTACGTTTAAAAAGAAGCGTGACCTGTAAATCTTCCGGTAGCGCTTTTTAATTCGCGGGGGCGGTCTTCATTGCCGGGCGCTGTGGCAGGACCACCAGAAAAGCGATGATGATCAGTGCCAGCGTCAGCGAGGCGCCATAGCGGCTCAGTGCGAGTCCGCCCGAAGCAAGGGGTTTATCCAGGAAGTCACCGACAACCGCACCCAGTGGCCGGGTCAGGATAAAGGCTGCCCAGAACAGCGCGGTGCGTGACAGGGAGGTAAAGCGACTTGCCGCCCAGATGATCGCCAGCGCGCCGACAAACAGCAGGATCCCGCCATCATAACCCAGGCCTTCGCTGTCTGCCGTCCAGTCACCCAATGCGGTGCCCAGTGTCTGAGAAAACATAATGGTGACCCAGTAAAAACTCTCAGTAACACCGTTGCTTACCGAACTCACTGCAACCGTTCCACAGGTCATTTTCCAGAGGAAAAGAGAGAGGATCAGCAGAGTGCTCAGCAGCAGCGTACCGCCCAGATAACCAATGTTCAGTGAGCGATCGGCAAAGTCTGCCATCGTTGTACCGACGGTGGTCGTTGCCACGACGGTGAACCAGTAGATCCATTTATTGAAGCTGTTGCGATTGATCTGCACCACGACAGCGACCAGAAAGATGATGGCGAAAATCAGTGTTCCGGTCAGGTAACCGAGATTCATCGACATCGTCACCGCATCGCCGCCGGTTTCACCCAGGGTAGTCGCAGCGATTTTGGTCAACCAGAACGCCGCGGTAACGGCCGGCACTTTACTCAGAGCGTGAGAAGCTGTGTTGTTATTTTGCATAGGGTGATACTCCGGAAAAGCCCAACATGGGCTAATACAGCGGGGATGTTATAGGATTATTCTTAAGGAAAGATTAAGCTGGAGGCGAGTCGAGAGAAATTTTTGATGGGCTTTTTACTGCTGCTCTGAGAATAGAAATGCGCCACGATGTGCAGTTTTTTTACAGGCTAAGCGCCATTATTATTCTGTTTTAAAGGCGTTTTTATACATCTTTCCTGCTATTAAATCGTCACAGCCCTGAAGGAATTTTCAGAATGGCTCAGATGGCTCTCTCTGTCAGCACATCATCTATGAGTAAAAAAATTAACAAATTGTGAGGCGCAATTAATTGCCAGCATCATAGCCTTTTTCGGCCCGGCTATCTTTTCCCCCGTCATTCAGCCAGCGGGAATGTTATCACTGAGCGCCCCCCAAAACCCGCAGGGCTTTACTGAAGCAGCGATGTTCAGCCGGTTTCATGGTTCACAGCCCTCAGACAATATGCTGTGATTAAAGATTATGCCCCGATGAGCCGATATAAACAGGCTAATACTTCTGATACTGCAGCCTGATAGCTTTGCGTAATGTCACAGGAGAGGGCACCTCAGAAACCGCTGCCGGAAAGGCCTCAGTTTCCGCCAGCATTTATCACGGCCCGCAATACTGAACCTTTATGCATAGCCTCACTCAGCTACAGGCAGGCATTAACGGTTATAATCAGGTCTGTAGCGACGTGTATTGAACTTATTTAAAATCGTCAGCAACGTCGGAGCCGGCCGCCATGAACCCAATGATCAAACCTTCTTTTACCGCTGTTTGGTCTACGGATGCCCAGGGGATCTGCATCGCCAGTCAGGAAACTCCTGCGGGTCTGATGCCTGAACTTAAGGGCGTGACGCTGAGTTCATGGCTAAGTCTGGCGCAGGCTGACGACGATGCAAAGATCGCGCTGCAGCTGACTGCAGCCCTGGAATTGCTGACGCCTTTCCATATTGAAGTGCCGATCCATTGTCTGGATGGCAAGACGCGTCGGGTCCTTGTTTCCGGCCTGCCGGATTGCCAGCCTGGCACCTCCCATCTGCAGTACAACGGCTTTATTCTGGATGTGACCGGGCAGCGTAAAGCCCTGGAAGATGCGCTGCGCACGGCGGCGGAATATCGCCTTCTGATTGAAAACAGTACCGATCTGATTGCCCATTGTGACGCGGAAGGCAGATACGTATCAATTTCTCCCTCTTACAGCGAAATCATAGGCTGGACCACCGAAGAGGTTGTGGGGCAACTGGTGGTGGATTTCCTGCACCCGGATGACCGCGAATTAGCCACCGAAGCGCTGGGATGTATCTTCAGCGGCGGGGTACTGCCGGATGTTGTTGAGGTGCGCAAACTGCATCGCGACGGCCATTACATCTCACTGGGTACCAAAGCCTGTGGCGTCATCAATCCTAATTCAGGAAAAAATATTGGTGCCGTGCTGGTATCGCGCGATATCACGCGGGACAAAGAACGGATGCGTAATCTTGAGAAGCTGGCAACCCTGGACACGCTGACCGGGCTGCACAATCGTGCCTGGATTAACGAGAAGGTGGGATTCATGCTGGCGCAGGCAGACGATCAGGCCTATACCACTGTGATGTTTATCGATTTGAATGGGTTCAAGGCGGTGAACGATTTGATGGGTCACGCGACCGGCGATGCCCTGCTGCAACAGGTCAGTGAACGGCTGCGACACTGTATGCGTCCGGGCGATTCAGTGGCGCGTCTGGGTGGCGATGAGTTTGTCGTGGCTGCTAAATGCAGCAATCACGAAGCCGCATCCGCGATTGCCCTGCGGATTATTGACAGTCTGCAGGCACCTTTCGCCATCGATAATATGGATGTTCGTATTGGTGCGGCGATTGGTATCAGCCTTGCCCGCTTCGGGACAGCAACGGCCAAAATGTTATTCGAAAACGCAGATAAGGCGATGTACCAGGCTAAAGCACGACGTGATGGTTCTTATCAGTTTTTTGAGCCAGCAGCGGAGTAGCCGTTGTATATGATGGCGGGTCTCCGCTTTCACTCCTGTCAGGCTTATCCTGAACTTATCTGCTCATCACTCTGCGCTATCATGCAGGAACGGTGCTCAGGCTAAGTTCATGCAGATTCTTCGTCATCCCGCCCTTCATCATAACCCGCCTGTGCCTGTTCCATGGCGCCTCCATGTTGCTTTGCCCAGTTCACCAGCGCGACAAAAGGCTCCTGCAATGTCCGGCCCAGCGGCGTAATCGCATATTCGACCGCCACTGGCGATGAAGCAATCACGCGGCGGCTCACCAGTCCGTTGCGTTCCAGCCGGCGTAATGCCTCTGTCAGAGATTTATGGGTGATGGGGTCGAGCCTGCGCTTGATGGCATTAAAACGCGAGGGCTGAGAGCACAATACGGTGAGGATTAAAACCGACCACTTATTCGCTACCTGTTCCAGGACAGGGCGGGTGCTGTTGATCTCGGCCAGTAGCTGAGTGATGTCAGTAGCCATGAGGTTTCCTTGAGGATATCTGGTGTACATCAGGTGCGTAATTGACACTAAATATAATAAATATACCATCAGGTGTCTAACCTCTATCCGGAGTCGCAATGATGAAACTGAGTGGAAAAGTCGCCCTTGTCACCGGGGGTAATAGCGGTATCGGCCTTGCTGTCGCTCGTCGTTTTGCAGAGGAAGGTGCACGCGTGTTTATCACCGGCCGGCGGGAAGCACAGCTGGCTGAGGCAGTCGCACTGATCGGCGGTCAGGTCGAGGCCATTCAGGGCGATATCACCCGCACAGACGACCTTGCGCGTCTGTTCGAAACCCTTGGCACCCAAGCGGGTCGCCTCGATATCCTCGTTAACTCTTCAGGTGTGTCTGAACCGGCCAGCCTGGAGGAAACCACGGAAGAACACATCGATCGCGCTTTTAATCTGAATGTGCGAGCCATGGTGCTGACGGTGCAGCATGCGGTGCGATTGATGGGTGAGGGCGGCAGTATCGTGCTGGTGGGTTCCGTTGCAGGCGCGATAGCGAATCCCGGTTATGGCAGCTATTCCGCCAGCAAGGCTGCGGTACGGTCTTATGCACGCACCTGGAATAGCGAGCTGGCACCGCGCGGCATCAGGGTTAATACGCTGAGTCCTGGTCCTACCAACACGCCGATGTTTGACCGGGCCAGCGATGAAGTCAGGCAGACGCTGACCGCCCGGATCCCGGCAAAGCGGCTGGGACACCCTGAGGAAGTAGCGGCTGCGGCACTGTTTCTGGCTTCAGATGAAAGCAGCTATATCAGTGGCACCGAGCTGGTCATTGATGGCGGGATGATTGCTTAGGAGATTTTCGTCGAGTGATGGGGGATGGCTTAATGGCATGGCAGGGAGGGTTTGGACTCATTAAGACGCTCCCCCGATAAGAATGTGTCTAAGACTGATATTTATACCCTTAGATTTGTTCTGGTCCGTCTTTACTGTTCAGAGTCAGAAGTCAGTCCGCAGCGTAAAATCATATTGCGTCAGTTTATTATTTCTGCAGGTTTTTCACTTTCGGGAGACCAGTAACCCCCACTGCCATGATAGGTTTCAGCTCCCAGCACGAACGTGGTTCCGCAATGATTACAGGCGAAATGGTAATCAACGATATCCCCCCAAATCATCTGTTCAGCACATTCTGTAAAGGTAAACTGATTACAGTTTTTGGTGGTTGTAACTTCGGAAATTATCTCCTCTTTAAGCGCGTTATGTGCAATACGTATAGCTCGGCTCAACTGGCGAGGTTCTCGAATAATGTATTTAACACAGAGATCCTGACAGTACTTACAACTCATTCTGTAAAACCTCCTTTTTACCTGAATGTTCAGGTGAAGCGCTATCGCCGGGCGCTGACTATCTCTTCTGAAGAGGCAGTCGCTATCTCTTCGGAAAACTATAAATGTGTTCTATGCAATGATGTGTATTCATTGTGAAGCAGAACGTCGGTCCATAATCTCTTTCACGTAATGCTCAATACCAATGTGATGTTCACGGTTTATTGCAGAAATAAATGTCTGCAGGAAATCTGATGCTGAGTGAAGTGTATTTACAATCAGTTTATCGAAGTCTTTCTGGGTAAATCGGTCATAGCCTTTGAGCGTCGAGCGCTGAAGCAAGGTATGCGCAGTAATTTCGAAAACCGCGCGTCTGTAATCATCGGAAAGCAGAATATCAAGATCGTCCCGGCTGATCTCAAAGTCAAAGTTATAGCTCATAAAACCAGAATCGACAGGCAGTGAGTAGGTCAGCTTCCCATCCTCCCGTGTCACATGAGGCTCATATCCCTCACCCATAATGTGTACTGACTGCATATTCATCTCCTATATTTTACTGGCGCTGGTTATTGCTAAAACGATTTCATTAATTGAAATCATTAATCAGACAGATTGAAGAGGGTTCTTAATCCCTGATGACTGCATGAATATCTCAGCCTTCCCTGACAGTTATCGAACCCGTTCCCCAGAACAGCATGACTGACTTAAACGACTAAGCGCTGCTTATCCCCTGACTTCCGTCCTGGCCTACGCGACCACCCAGACCACCAGACCCGCCAGGGCCCGCGTTTCCGCCGTTTCCGCCTTTCCCACCTGGTGAGTTGTCGGACGATCCGCCGTTACCACCATTTCCTCCGTTAGCATCCCTGTTCGTATTTTTATAGTGATTATGGTGATGGTGTTGAGTGCCGGGTTCTGCACCAGCACCGTCGCCACCATTCCCGCCACGGCCTCCATTTGAAGCTCCATTGCCGCCGTTGCCGCCATTCAGACAATCGGTGCCAGAAACGCCATTCCTGCCATTCTGACCATCAGGGGAACCGCTTTGACCATCCAGACCATTCTGGCTTTCGCAGGCAGTGAGTTGCGTAGTGAGTAGGATCTGAGTATTCGCTGATACCGGCAGGCAAAATATCCCGAGCGAGAAGGAGACGAGGGATAATAAATGTCGGAACCTGAACATTGTTAATTCATCCTCCTGGTTGATGGTCACCCGCCACAGCCATGCCCTCAAAGGGCAGCAAGAATGGCGGCTTCCATTTTCTCCGGTGTGGTGGTTGGGGCAAATCGTTTAATCGGTTTACCGTCGCGCCCGATCAGAAACTTAGTGAAATTCCACTTAATACGACCACCCAAAACGCCGGGTAATTCATCTTTCAGGTAATGAAAAATCGGGTGCGTTGAGGTGCCATTGACATTCACTTTGCCAAACATCGGAAAACTTACCCCGTAGTTAATGTGGCATGTCTGCGCAATTTCGTCGGCTCCGCCAGGTTCCTGATTCCCAAACTGATTGCAGGGAAAACCCAGTACCACCAGCCCCTGATCGGCATATTTTTTGTAGAGGGTTTCGAGGCCGGCGTATTGTGGCGTGAATCCACAGTGACTGGCGGTGTTAACGACCAGCACGATCTTGCCAGCGAAGTCGGACATCGGTACAGGCTGGCCGTTCAGGCTGGTGGCTGTGAGTTTATAAAAGGCAGACATGTTGTAATCCTCAGTGCGGAAACTGTTTTACGCCAACATTAGCACAGAGCACATGAGGAAAGTGGAACATGGAGAGCAGGTACTGAGTGAGAAGGCCCGGCATCCGGATTTCAGACGTTATCGCCAGGCGCTGATGATTATTTCCGCTTCTGATGTAAATCCTGGTTGTTATTCATGATGAATTTTAACCACGACCTTACCCTTTGCATGTCCCTGTTGAAGCCAGTTAAGAGCATCCTGAGTTTCTGCAAAAGGGAACACACGGTCGATCACTGGCCTGATTTTTCCAGCTTCAATTAAATTGCTCATCTGCCCCAGCTGGTTGCCATCAGGACGAACAAAAAGAAAGGAATAATCCAGACCGCGCTTTTTTGACAGTCGCAAAATCCTGCGGCTCATCAGGCCAAATATCATCCGCAGAACGATATTGAGTTGTCTGGTACGCGCAAAATTAACGTCTAAAGGCCCTATCAGAGAGACTATTTTTCCGCCTGGCTTGAGGATGTTCATAGATTTCTCAATCGAATCACCCCGAAGCGTGCCGAGGACAAGATCAAAGCCACTCAGCACGTTTTCGAATTCCTGCTTTTTATAGTCAACGACTTGATCTGCGCCCAGCTGACTGACCCACTCCACATTAGCTGAACTGGTCGTCGTCGCGACCTTTGCGCCAAGATATTTCGCCAGCTGAATCGCAAAGCTGCCAATTCCTCCCGAACCTGCCGGAATGAACACCTTCTGCCCTGGCCGCAGACGGGCTCTCTCTGTGAAAGCCTGCCAGGCGGTGAGGCTGACCATCGGGAGCGAAGCAGCCTGAACGAAATCCAGATTTTCAGGTTTGATGGCCGCGAGACTTTCAGGGACCAGGGCAAACTCGGCCAGTGAGCCGTTGCCCCTGTCGAAAATGCTGGCGAACACTTCATCACCCGGACTAAAACGCGTTACCTGACTTCCTGTTGCAATAACCACACCCGCCAGATCACTGCCCAGAGTCGCTGGAAGTTTAAAATGTAAAACCGGTTTGAATATTCCCGTAGGGATCATGTTGTCTATGGGATTCAGACCCACAGCATAAACTTTCACCAGGATTTCATTGGGACCGGGGCTAGGGTAATCCACATTATCAAATCCCAGCTCAGGTGATTTTCCGTAGCGTTTAAACGTAAAGGCTTTCATCATGCTGGTTTTCATTTATTCATGCTCTCCAATAACACCCAGACCGTAGCCCGTTCCGAAAATTTCATTTTCAGATTCTCGTATCGAGCTGAAGGCTGTTCCGCACGACCTTATCCAGCAGGGTTGCAGGCGCAAAGCGGAGGACGAAATTCAGTTTTGCTGCGAGCGTTCCCGCCGTGTAGCGTATTTTTGGCCGTGAGGACTGGGCCGCTTTAAGCACCACCGCAGCCACGACCTCCGGACTTTCCGCTTCAGCCATTGCCTTACCGACCACTTTCTTCAACTTAGCCCGGATGAGTTCATACTCTTCAAGCTTCGCATCCGGTTCGATATTGTGGACTTCAAACTGCGTTTTTATGTATGCCGGCTCAATGACAGAAACCCTGATGCCCTGGGTGCGCAGTTCATGATCAAGTGCGCCTGTATACCCCTCGACCGCATGTTTACTGGCCGCATAGAGTGCGACATAGGGCAGTGGCACGACCCCCAGAATGGAACCGATATTGATGATGCGCCCGCTGCCCTGGCGACGCATGTAAGGCAGTACGGCGCGTGTCAGCCTGACGATACCCATGAAGTTTGTGTCGAAGATATGCTGCGCCTGTTCGACAGAACTCTCTTCCGCCGCTGCCGGAGCGACGCCAAAGCCTGCGTTGTTCACCAGCAGGTCTATTCGACCCTCAAGCTGCATCAATTCGTAAATAACACCCTCTACCGAAACGTCGTCAGTCACATCAAGAGCGAGTAATGGAAAGGGCTGTTTACTCGCCTGTGGGCCACGACGGCTGGTGCCATACACTTTATAACCCGCTGCTAAAAGTTTGTTCGCAGAGGCTTCACCAATGCCAGAAGAGGCGCCGGTCACCAGTGCTACACGTTTTTGGCTCATTCTGAGTACGCTCTTGTAATGGGGTTCGGAGGAATAACTGATTTAATGATGATGATCATAATCAATAAAGTCAACTTGTTTGATTATGATCATCATCAATGTATGCTTGGGTTCTGTTTCAGGAGGAAAAAACATGAAAGTGTCTAAAGAGCAGGTTCGCGAAAACCGGTTGCGGATCGTTGAAACGGCGTCAGAGCTTTTTCGTGAGCGTGGTTACGATGGGGTAGGCGTCGCTGAACTGATGTCAGCCGCCGGGTTAACACATGGCGGTTTTTACAAGCATTTTGGGTCGAAAGCGGATTTGTTAGCTGAAGCGATGAGTTGTGGTTTCACGCAGTCGGCAGAAAAAACCGAAGGGGTAAGTCGGGAAGCGTTTATTGAGTACTACCTTTCCCGTCAGCATCGCGATGACATGGGAAAGGGGTGCGTGATGTCGGCTCTGGGCACCGATGCAGCCCGGCAGTCTGAATCAATCCGCGAGACATTTGCGGCCGGGATTGAACGACAGATTGCCATCCTGAAATCCCAAAATGTCACGCGGGCAGAGCTGATAAATACCATTGCGCAGCTTGTTGGTGCATTGATGCTTTCGCGAGCCTGTCCGGATGGTTCCGGACTCGCTGATGAGATTCTGGAGGTCTGCCGGGCGCGTTTGCTCCGTCCTGATGCCAGTGGGATTTGAGCGGTGCTTTTCCGTTTAACTGGAACGAAGCCAATGTGACACAGGCTAGACTGCCCAGCCTGCTGGCGTCTCATTTGCGGCAGCGGGAGCGCGTAATCCGGACTTCCCGTTCCGGATAGAGGTTCCACCAACAGGTTTCCAATCAGTCGATCACCCACCTGGTACAGTGACTTATGACTCAGCCATTATCGCGGAATCCGGGATAAAGACTCATTCCGCCATCAATAAACAGTGTGGTGCCGTGAACATAGTCGGAAAGGTCACTGGCCAGCCAGACCACCGCATTCGCCACATCTTCCGCCGCACCGATGCGTCCGTAAGGGATGAGTTTTAACAGCGCTTTGCCCGCTTCGCCCTGAGTGGTTTCTTCGTTAATAGCGGTTGCGATAGCGCCAGGTGCGACTGAGTTTACGCGTATACGGTCTTCACCCACTTCCTGTGCCAGGCTTTTCATCAGTAAATCAACCCCGCCTTTTGAGGCAGCGTAGTTAACATGTCCGGCCCAGGGAATGAGCTGATGCACCGAGCTCATGTGAATGATCTTACCTACAGCCCGGCTGATCTCCGGGCGGTGCGCCTGGTCACGAAACTGACGCAGCGCAGCCCGAGCGCAAAGGAACTGTCCGGTGAGATTCACATCCAGGACGGTATTCCAGTCTGCAAGCGACATCTCAATGGAAGGCGCATCTTTCTGCAGCCCTGAGTTCGCCACCAGAATATCCAGCCTGCCAAATTCAGCAATCGTCTGAGCAAAGAGATTTTCTACGTCAGCTTCCTTTGAGACATCACCCTTTACCGCAATGGCGCGTCCACCGTCTGCACGGATTTTGTCAACCAGTTCTTCGGCAGGTTCCGCCTGGCTGTGGTAGTTAACCACCACACCGGCACCAGCTTTGGCGAGTGCTTCTGCACAGGCATAGCCGAGACCTGAGCTGGCGCCGGTAACCAGCGCAACCTGATTTTCGAGTGATAAGATCATGAGGCTTCCTTAATTCTGTTAATGATGAGCGTCTTAACATGGACGAGTGCATAGGCCTGAGTCACTGAATTATAGATGCGAAGTGCAGGGTTGCCCGTGGTTTCGCCTGACATGCAGGGTCGGAAGGAGTTGATCCATAACAGCCGGTAATGAACTTAAAGCGTCTTTACCACCATCCCAGCCGCAGCCAGCATCATAATGGCTCCGGCTGAACGGAAAACGAGTCTCTGCGCTTTTGCACTGGTCAGAAGATGACGAATTCTGAGCGCGGCCAGAATAAAAACCGCACCAACACTTAACAGCACGAACACGGTAAGTGGAACCAGAATTCCTCCCCAAATCTGTAGCGAGACATTATCCAGAGAGATAACCAGAGGCAGTATCGCCAGATAGAAAGCGATGGTTTTAGGGTTGCCAAGCGTGATGCTCAGCCCTGAAAACCAGGCTGACGCCAGTTCTCGTTTTGTCGCTTTCTGGTCAATATTTATTGCCCGAGGCTGGTGGCACCAGAATTGCCATGCAAGCATGAATAAATAGAGTGAGGCAGCCCAGTTAATCATCGTGAAGACGGCGGTATAGCTATGAGACATCACTGCCAGGCCAAACACCGCAACAGATAAATAAATTAAATCCCCGAGAATAAGGCCAGCCAGCATGGTAAAGCCAGCTACCGCACCACCACTCACGCTGCGAGCGACTAATGCGGTCATTCCCGGCCCCGGAATTGCGGCGGCTAAACCGAGTGCAGTCATATAAGATATTATCAGAGCAATATCTGACATAATTCTTCCTTCCATAATATTATTTGAAGAGAGAGGAGGTTTAATGCTTTAAAAAAATGGTCTGTCCGTGATTTATTTAAAATAAGATCACGATATACACTCAATCTGAATTCAGTTTTCCACTTTTGCTATTCGTAATAACACGTTGAAAAAGTAAATATATTATGTCGCAATAAGCGGGAAAATTGTTACCTATATCATTTACTCAATACTGATTTTGAGGTAATAATTACCCTTTATCAGTGCTATAACGAAAGGAATTTCCGACTATGACCCTAAGTCCGACAGATATGAAAATCCTCGAGATTTTACAGGACGATGCTCGCGTCACTAACCAGGTTCTGGCAGAAAAGATAAACCTCTCAGCTTCTCCCTGCTGGCGCAAAGTGCGCAGGCTTGAGGAAGAAGAAGTGATTCAGGGCTATCGTGCTGTTCTCGACCGCAAGAAAATCGGTCTGGGCGTGATGGTTTTCATTCGGGTCGTCATTGACAGTCATAGTGAGGCCGAGGCCAGAAAGTTCGAAGAAGAAGTGACTGCGCTGGAGGACGTGGTGGCCTGCTATAGCATCGGTGGAGATGCCGACTTTCTGCTACAGGTTGTAGCATCGGATCTGGACTCCTATGCTGATTTCGCAATGTCAGTGGTACGCAGATTGCCAGGCATTAAAGAAATGCAGAGCATGTTTGTGCTTAAAGAGATCAAACCCCTCGTTTCTTATCCTATTAAGAAAATCGCTGAGTAGACTAACGCCGCCGGGACAGCCCGCGACAGAATTTTTAGTTAACAGTCCAGATGTCAGTTACATCAGCATTAGAAGAATTTTACTGCATAAAAAAAGCCCTCAGGACTTGCTCAGCCATAAAGTCCATGCTTTACCGCGTCGATAACTGTTGTACCGGGATCTGCCGGGGCATTGATTGTTTTCACCACGGAAAAAATATGAAACTTAATCATTTTACGATAGGGCAAAGACTCAGTGTGATGGCCGCCATCCTGCTACTGGCGACCCTGCTTGTCGGTTTGCGAGGCATTACCCTGAATACTCAGGCTTTGCAGAAAAATACCGACATCATGGCAAGCGAAACGCGTGTCGCGGAGAGCATTGATACTGCACGTAATGCACAGGTTCAGTTTAAAATTCAGGTACAGGAGTGGAAAAACACCCTGTTACGCGGCACACAAGGCATGCGTGTTTTCGAAAAATACAAAGCGGCCTTCCTGGCGCAGAGTGATAAAACTCAGGCGCTACTCCATCAATTGCTGATACTGCAACCCGAACTGGGGATGGATACGACCCAGGTGAAACAGACGATCGAGCTACACGCTCAGCTCAGACAAAAATACCTGGTTGCGTTGCAAAACTACGACATCCAAAACCTCGCCAGCGCCCAGCTGGTTGATGGTCAGGTCAATGGCATCGATCGTGAGCCGACCAAAATGATTGATGACGTGGTTCATCGTATGCTGGCACATGCCCAGAAGCTCAATGAACAGATGACAACGCAAAATCTCGCCCAGTATCAGGAAACCCGCATGACCTTATGGATCGCGATGGCGGGTATTTTGCTTTCCGGCGTATTAATCACTGCCTGGTTAATCCGCAGCATTACCCATCCATTGCGCGAAGCTGTCAACATTGCGCGCACAGTGGCTTCAGGCGATCTGCAGACCGTGATTCGCCCCAGCGGACGCGACGAAACCGCAGAGCTGATGACGGCGTTGCGAGAAATGAATATCAGCCTGACTTCCATCGTCTCTGGCGTTCGCACCGGCACGGAGAACATCGCCTCAGCCTCTGTTCAGATTGCCCAGGGCAGCCAGGAACTCTCCTCGCGTAATGAAGCGCAGGCAGGCGCGCTTGAAGAAACTGCAGCCTCCATGGAGGAACTGACTTCGGTGGTGAAAAATAACGCGCAGAACGCCTCTCATGCCAGCAGCATTGCACATGATGCCCGCTCCATTGCGGGTCAGGGCGGCAACGTGGTGGAAAAAGTCGTCCACACCATGAGCGAAATCCAGCAGTTCTCAAACGAAATTAACCAGATCATTACAGTCATTGATGGTATCGCTTTCCAGACCAATATTCTGGCCCTGAATGCTGCGGTCGAAGCGGCGCGTGCGGGTGCCGAAGGTCGTGGTTTTGCAGTAGTCGCGGCGGAAGTCCGTGCTCTGGCACAGCGCTCAGCAAAAGCGGCGAAAGATGTGCGTATTCTGATCGAACGTTCTGTGAATTCAATCGGGCAGGGCAACGAACTGGTTCAACATGCCGGTACGACAATGGAAGAGATTATTTTACGCATTCATCAGGTCAGTGAGCTGATTGAAAACGTTTCGTCGGCCAGTAACGAGCAAAGTGTCGGTATCGATCAGGTTAATCTGGCGGTCACCCATATGGACGCAGCCACGCAGCAAAACGCCGCGCTTTCTCAGCAGTCCACTGCTGCGGCGCAGGCTTTACAAGCGCAGGCTGAAATGCTGCTTGCCAGCGTAAGCGTGTTTAAAATTAATCCTGCACGTGCTTAATCTTTGATGTCAGGGCAGGGTACTTCACGATATCTTGCCCTGACAGTTTTCAGCGTAGATTGAAGCCCGGTTCTGAACATTCATTCACAACGCTCAGCGCAACAGGAATAGCAACCCCGCTTCGCATTATGTATCTGAACATAACTCACTTTCGGATCGGCAAAAAAACGGCGCAGCAGAACTTCAGCAAAATTTCCTTCAGCTATGTCTGCCGCTATTAAAAAGTGTTTTTCATCATAAGCACGTAATGACAGCACTCTGTTGTGCAGGACTTCAGGTAATTCATTGTGGTAAATGCCTTGTTGGGTGCATCCCTCCCAGACATAAATCGCGTGCGTGCCAAAATAGGGTGTGTCTGCAGCCTGATAAATATGATTGATCAGAAGGGCGGTTTCACCTGCAGGAATATCACACAATGAGATTCTGTCGGGATAACCAGGATAGCACTCCACCTTTTGACGTATTGCGTTGTGTTCTTTCAGATAGCTATCGCTCTGTCCAAAAAGATGAGTAAATGGCCCGGCATCCAGACCTGAGATTTTAAAATTCATGATATCGCCTGTCGTTTTCAGCAGTGAAGAATGACGTTATCGGATATCGTTTGGTGAGACTCGCCGTTTTCGGTCAGGGATTTTTGGGAACGAGACTGTCAGGGAATTGCACTAGATGTGTCCCCCCCTCAGCCAGCTTTGACAACCTTACTCATGACAAACTTTTACGGATGTTAATACCTTTCCATCCGCGATAAGCCATCAAATTGCCTTCACCTTTCTGCCCATCGCGCATCTCTGGTAACTTGTAAAAAATTCCCTGAACGCTACCCCGCTAACGACATATCCGTCACATAAAACAAAACTGCCATGTACTTTTTTGTGACAAATAACACAACCTCATTACATCCTCAGGCAGGGGCAAGATTTTATCGTGATAATGGTTTTACTCAGTACATTACTGTTTTACAGAGTACAACAAGCCGCTTTCTCCACTGCCCTTAAGCCGATGACAAAATTGTGAGGATCATCATGTCTGAAAAACAGCACATCACGACATTCTCTGCTGATATTGAGCAGCAGACCGTTAAGAAGGTGGTCTGGCGCATTTTGCCCTTTCTGATTGTCTGTTATCTGATTGCCATCATCGATCGCGGCAACATCGGAATGGCTTCGTTACAGATGAACGAAGATTTAGGGTTGTCGAAAGCCGTATTTGGTTTTGCAAGCAGCCTGTTTTTCGTGGGTTACTTCCTGTTTGAAGTTCCCAGTAACCTCGCCATGCAGAAAATTGGGGCAAAGATCTGGATCTCTCGCATCATGGTGTCGTGGGGCATTATTTCGGTCTGCACTGCTTTTGTTGAAAGTGCCAATACGCTCTACGTATTGCGCTTTTTACTGGGTGCAGCTGAAGCAGGATTTTTCCCTGGCGTAATTCTTTATCTGACGTACTGGATCCCGGGCAAGTACCGTGCGCGTGTGATTGCAACGTTCATGGTGGCAATCCCGGCGGCAAACTTTATAGGATCGCCTATCTCCGGTCTGATTTTGTCGCTCGACGGCTGGTTAGGCATGCGCGGCTGGCACTGGTTATTCATCCTGGAAGGTATTCCGGCGGTGATTCTGGGGATTGCCGCTTTCTTCTTACTCAGTAATCGTCCGACCGATGCCAGCTGGCTAAATCAGGAACAAAAAGCGTGGCTGAGCACGACTATTCAGGCAGAAAACGAGAAGAAAAAAGCGATTGGTCATATCTCGCTATGGCAGTTACTGCGTCATAAGCATATCTGGGTGATGGCACTGATTTATGCGGGGGCTTCTGCGGCGGGATCAACTCTGAGCGTCTGGTCTCCGCAACTGCTGAAATCGTTCGGGCTGGATAACTTCACAACCGGTTTAGTCAATGCGATTCCTTACGGTCTGGCATCCATTCTGATGATTGTATGGGGCAGAAGTTCTGACCGGAGCGGCGAGCGTCGCTGGCATACCGCGTTAACGCTGTTCCTGATTGCAGGTGGTCTGCTCTCCGCCTTTATCACCAACAGCCTGACCGGCAGTGTTGTCATCCTGTCACTGGTATTAATTGGTGCCTACTCAATGAAAGGACCTTTCTGGGCGCTGGCGTCGGGATGGATGTCTTCCACTACCGCTGCTGCGGGTCTGGCTGCTATCGGTGCGATGGCGAACCTGATTGGCGGAGGGTTAATGGTCAACGTTTACGGCATCATTAATCAGGCGACCGGCAGCCATACGCTGGCAATGATGCCACTGGCTATTCTCTGCGGCATCGGCGGTATTGCGGTGCTGGTTATGGGGCGCAAAAAAGAGTTAAACATCGAAGTTGACACTCACGCTTCGCCAGTCAGTAAATAACGTAGCATCACCTGCAGATGCTGAGCATTGCGTCTGCAGGTGAGTCCTTTCAGCTTTTACTGCCACAAGAACACTGTTTTAACTGCCAGAAAACTCAAGGCACATCCTGTGAACGTTCTTCCAAAGATATTAAGTCGTCGATAGACTCATTCAGCAGATACCAGATTAGGTTTTGTGTTTCAGGTTCTAACTTTAAATAGTGATTTGACCCTACAAGTGAATTTAAATCCTCGCACATTAAAGTGATTGCTCAAAGCCTGCATCAGGCTGGAGCGAAGAAACAATTCCCTGTGGGCTGAAGCGTTAATATTATTGCCCTCAGAAAGTAGATATATCTGATGGGGCAATTTATATAATTCTTGTTTTACAAAGTTGGTGAGGGTTAATAAGAAAGTTCAGCAGTTGCTCAGGATCAGAAAAACAGGATGCAATCCAGGAAGCACTTCGTTTAAAAGGCGTGTGTCAGGCGTCAATACCTGCTGGAAAATCCATGATCCTAATCCCCGCCTGTTGAAGACAGAGCCATACCCGAACATAAGAGAACCGGTCTGATACAACGCACTGAAAAATATCATTTTATCAGTCTGGCAGAATAACACGCCTGCTTAGTCATGTTCGCCACAATCAGGCATAACAAAACCACAATTTTAATGGCTCTGTTCATCCAGACCAGCCGGGCGCTGGTTAATATGCGGGCTATAGGTATTAACGTCCTGAAGCATGTATACAAGCCATGAAACAGATCAACACAGCATCTACTACCTTCAACTGACTTTAACAAGCGTTTACACCCTACGGGGAATGCCTGAAACCAGCGATGGAATGATAATGTGTACAGCAAGGCTGCATCTGCAACAAGCAATTGCTGATTATCAAACGGTTACGGTTCTTATAATCTAATGTCCGTACACTATCCTGCGACATTTCATTACTTAGGATTTACCAGTAAAGTTGCTGTTGTCGCTTCAGACAGGCCTGCATTATCCCGAACTCTCAACACTTATTCGGCTATTCCCATCGATCAGGGTGTTCTGTCAACGTCTCGATAACCGTCAGCAATCCCATGAACCCATCCTGTCCTCACTGTCTTAAGGCAGAAATGAGTGGAATATTGCTGTATGATGTCGTCACTTCGATAAGTGAGTTGGGTAAACATACGATTCAATGTAGTTTATGAACCCGATTATACTTGTAAGCCACTAAACCTGAAGGTAGCAACTGACGTGAAGGATACCTACTACAACGACCAAAAGATAAATTCGTTAATCAAGGATGAACTGGATGCGTTCTTTGAGGATTACCAGGGTGTTATCTATGCATACGCTATTATGAATAAAAAAGACCCTTCGCAGATGCAAATTATTAACAACAACCCGGCGTGGTTTGATGTTTACCTTGAAAGGAAATATCAGTTTATCGATCCCGTCATTATCCGTGGTTTGCGCTGCGTTGAAGACTACTTTTGGGAGAATGAAGTTATTTTGTCAGAAGGTTACAACCTTACCAGGATTTTCAACGAAAGTTTTCAATATAACATTTATCGGGGACAGACATTTCCTCTGCATGACTACCTGAATAATCTGGTTGTGTTATCTGTTATTGGGAAAAAGGAATTTGATTTTGATATTGATAAACATCGTGCAAAATTCATGAGTTTCCTTATTCATCTGCATCAGAAGACGCTCAATCTGTATAGTCAACATCAGCAGAAAAAGAATGCCTTTTTATCACCGCGTGAGCGACAGATTCTTAAGTGGGTCAGCGACGGCAAAACATATGCTGAGATTGCTATTATTTTATCTATTGCGGAGCGTACGGTAAAATTCCATATGGGTAATGTAATGAAAAAACTCGGTGTTAATAACGCAAGACACGCGATAAAACTTGGCGCAGAACTCCGCTTACTGGAAAACTGAGCCAGATACTCATTCAAAGATGGCATAAGTGCTGTAGCTTTTCACGAAGCCAGTCAGAGTGTTTGTCCTTGATGATGATATCCTCAATGACGTTACTGTTAGCAGGCATAAAAATGTAGTAGATATCTTCTCCCTTTTCGGAGAACCCTTTTTGAATTACCTCTGTTTTCCAGTTGGCGTGACGGAATATGGCATACATGCCGCGACTGACCACTGCGTACATCCCTGTATATTTCTTCTTCATGCAAAAAATAATCATTGCAAGAAATAATGCTTTACTGGCGGGTAAACCATCCAGTTTTGCAGCGTCACGTCGTTCTTTGTCTAAAAACAGGCGAGTAATTTCACAGCAGGGCATATCGGTAGGGAGACGACACACTGCTGAAAAGTACTTATGGAAAATTTCGCTCATCATCGTCGGCTGGGTAGAGTCTATGAATCGTGCACCGCATAGCAACTGTCCGTCGTGCACACCCAGTAAGTAAGTGGTGTTTTTATTGTCAAAAAAGTCCTTTTCCATGCCGTCAATGCATTCGACTTCCCAGTCGAGTCGATCCCGAAATGTTTTTCTTCTGAGCCGGTATAACTCATTCGCTTCTTCAACCGATAGTTGATCATAATCACGCAAAAAAAAATCAATAGCAGAACTCATTAACTCGCCCTCAATAATCACATGATGAAACTATTGCCCCTGCCCTTTAGGACAGCTTTTATTATATCGTACAGGTCTTATAATAAAAATGTGCCTGACCACTAAGCACTTTCATTGCCCGGCGGTCAGGTTATCAAAGACCAATGCAACACCAGGGAAAACCAGACGAGATTATGTAATATTCAAAGTCTCGCGTACAGAGTGCAAAAAGCATTCAAATAATAAAAATACCAGAATACGAAAAAAGTCAAATAACCATCATTAATTTATTGCCCCTTATTGTTTTAAGGGGCAAAATTTCCTGTTCAGTTAATCCAGTCAAATAATGAATGTAAAATTACGCATTGATCGAGCAACATTGCTGTTCATTTGATAGCCAATGCAGTCAGTCTGCCTGGAAGTACTTCAGCAGTTAGCCAGCCAGCGGTATCATAAGGAATGATCAGTTGGTAATATCGAATTGTTTAACTTCTGATTTTCAATTTACCTAATTTGCCAGATTTTAAGAACGCTTCCGGCGATTCTGAGATCACCCGGCTCTGCAAAAATTATCAGCCTGCTGACAGTTATTCATTATTTTTCGCGCATGAAAAATATCTCTTAACCTATTTTTTCCGGGTATTAATCCTCGATACCGCCATCGACGTTCCCATCAAATCTATACTGCGTTGGCTCACCAGCTAAATTAAGCGTAACTTAATATCATGCTTAAAGGCCATGGCTCGTTAACGTGGCAAATAATTCAGGCTCTGATCGTTATCCGTCATGAGGCGGTTTATTGTTTTTCATCTGGATGTGGCATTCTCTTATCGTTATTGCCGGCAGTGACTCGTACTGAGGTTATCCTGCCCTGAGCGAATGGCTCGCGGCAGGATCGTATTTAATAGCTAAGTCTCAGTTTCAACAGGCATTCTCGTTAAAACTGTCACGTGCCCTAAAATCAGGGCATCGCGCTGGTGTGAGGCTTAATTTCCCCAATGAGGTTATTCGCTTAAGACCTGATTTTGTTGGGGTGTACAGCGTAAACATGGCAAAGGTTCTGACACAAAAAAATCCTTCAGGGCAACCAAAAAAGCTCTCTTTTCCGGTCACAATTCTGCTTGCTGAACAGGATGAGCTATTTGATGTGAAACGAATGACTGAATTTTTCAACAGCTGCGGCAATTCACATTTAAGCAGTCAGATCGTGAGAAACTGCAGGCATCTAGATTGCATTTTTGAGCTGACCGACAGCATGAAAAAGCATTTCGCACGCCTGTCTTAAGGAATATGAGGCCGATAACGGATGTGATGATTTAAACAATGAGAAAGCCTTTCTCATCAGTCTGACTTCAGCTGCTCACTTAAAGCAGACACGCATTATTTATAACCTATGTGCCTCTATGATAGCCTCTTCAGCGCCTTTAGCGATTGCAGAGACTCAAACCTGAAAAAATGCCGACTACATAGCGTTACAGCCTGTTCAGTCGGCTACAGAGATGGCTCAGGATACCGCGCTTTCGTTTTTCAGGGACTTCAGGACGTTCAGAATATTAGTGGCCGCCACCGTACCCATCTTCACGTAGGAGTTATCACTGACGCCGCCAATGTGTGGCGACAGAATCACATTCTCAACATGCTGCCAGATATGCGGCGCCGTCAGAGGTTCAGTGGGGAAACTGTCCAGTGCGGCCCAGGCGACGGTGCCATCATTCAGCGCCGCTAAAAGCGCATCATCATCAATAAGACCGCCGCGTGCCGTGTTTACCAGAATGGCGCCTTTTTTAAACAACGCCAGTTTCTCTGCATTGATCATCTGGCGGGTCTGTTCGGTCAGCGGACAGTGCAGAGAAATGATGTCTGCCTGTTGCAGCAGGTCGTCAAGTGAAGCGGACTCACACTCATCAGGAAAGGTTTTTGCAAAAGGATCATAGGCAATTACCTTCATGCCAAACGCCCGCCCAATACGGGCAACGCGACCGCCAATTGCACCAAGCCCCACCAGACCCAGCGTTCTGCCTTCCAGCTCCACAGATTTATGGGTGGATTTGTCCCAGTGCCCCTGACGCATGCGCTGATCCAGCGTTATCACAGATTTGGCGCATGCCAAAATCATCGCCCAGGTATGCTCGGCTACAGCGGCTGCGTTGGCACCCGGCGCAGACTGAACGCGGATATCGCGTGCCGCGGCTGCCTGTTGATCGATAACGTCAATGCCGCTGCCGTGTTTGGAAATCACGCGCAGGGCAGGCGCAGCATCCATGATGCGGGCATTAATTTTTCCGTAACGGACAATTATCGCCACCGGATTATGCTGCTGGCAGAGTCTGAACAGGGTATCTTCGTCGGGCTGTTTACCTGCATAAACCAGGCTAAACGCGTTCAGCAGGCTGACCGCCTGCGGAGCCAGATCGCTGGCCGTGACCAGAATGACGGGAAGCTGAGTTGTCATCAGAGCGTCTCCCCATCCGTCAGCATGCCAGCGGTTTGCAGGGCTTTCTCCAGCCACGGCGCGCGAAGGTCGCCATCACGAATGGCCGCAATACGCCCGGTCTCGAAATCCAGTTTTTTCTGCGCCAGTTCGAGCAGGGCAGGGATCTCTTCACGCGGCAGAATCACCACGCCATCAATATCACCGATGACCAGATCGCCCGGCTGAATGGCTGCGCCCGCGACAGAAACCGGGTAGTTTACCCGTCCCGCAACAGATTTGGTCGGGCCACAGGGATTCAGGCCCGCGGCAAACACCGGGAAGCCGTTCGCGCTCAGTGCATCGGCGTCACGAACCGCGCCATCAATGATGATCCCCGCGATGCCGGAGGCTTCAGCCTGGGTCGACATAATCTCTCCGATTAAGGCACAGCTGATATCGCCTTTGCCATCAACCACAATCACGTCGCCTGGCTGGGCGATTGCCAGTGCGGCATGGATCGCCAGATTATCGCCAGGCCGGACCTCGACGGTGATAGCGGGACCAGCGACTTTCATCGTGGAGGCTACCGGTTTAACGCGACCATGCAGCGTTCCGCGTCGACCGGCGACATCCGCCAGTATCGCGGCCTGGAACTGAGCCGCCTGTTTAACAAGTTCTGGCGCGACACGGATAATGTCGCGATTGATGAAGGTATTCTCTGCATGTGGCATAGATCATTCCTCTTTCGTTTTACCAGGTACAACTTAGTTGTACAATATAAAACTACTATATCGATGTTAATTCGCATCGCACCAGTGTTAAGCACTCATTTGTGATGTAAATACGATGTGAATCACAAATTGCGCGGTAAACTGCCTGCCGTCGCATACAGGAGGACGTACCAATGGGGAATGAAGGCGTAATTGCCGTAGAAAAAGCGCTGGCGCTGCTGGATTGTTTCAAACCTGGCGAGGAGTCGCTGACGCTTACCGCGCTGGCGCAGCTATCGGGTTATCACAAAACGACGGTCTATCGCCTGATGAACTCACTTGAGCGCATGAATTATGTGATTCGCCGCGACAATGGCGTCTATACCCTAGGGCCGAGGCTGCTCTATCTGGGCAAGCTCTATGAGCAATCCTTTCATCTGGCCAGCATTGTTCAGCCTGAGCTTCACGCTCTGGCGACCGCGACGGGCGAAAGCGCCTCATGGTATGTGATAGAAAACGATCAGCGACTCTGTCTGTTCAGAGCTGAGCCTTCTGAAGGACTGCGTGAAACGCGTCTGCCCGGCACCTTTCTGCCGCTGGATAACTCTGCCATAGGACAGGTGCTTCGCTACTGGGGAAAGAACGAACCCCTGTTTGAGGCTGTACCTGAACTACCGCTGTTTACCTCCGGGATGCGCGATCCACACATTGCGGCATTTTCCGTACCGGTGTTTGGAGAAGGCGACAGGCTGCTCGCTGCGCTGGCACTGACCGGGCCATCGTCACGTCTGACGCAGGCGAAGTGTGAAAGCGGACTGGGGAAACTGATGAAAGAAGCGGCCAGCCGACTTTCGGTTAAATCAGGCGCGCATAAAGTGACATGCGATAATTTTTACAAGATTTAGCAGACGTGAAGGGCATAGGTGATTCCATGTCAGCGCTGTGCTCTTCCAGAGCGGCAAGATTTTCTGGCTGGAGTCGGTCGATTTAAGCCAGGTGAATTAAGGGATGTCTGGCTTGCCTGAGTACTTAACTCTCAAAAGACCCGCTGCTGTGATGGAGTGATATTAAGTCATTGATATTTGTTAAAATAATTTACTTCCGGTGCGCCTTTAAACATTCTGATTTAACGTCAGATGTTTAATGGCACGCTGGCCGCATGAAAAATCCCCCACTTTCCCGCCTCAACATGAATTTCCTTCATGTTCGTTGAAATTTAATCACTTTTTTTCAACCGGATGTTGAGGCATAAAGTAAGAATTGTTAATAACTTTGAGTCATATGACTGGGTGTTAAGGGATAGCAAAGCTGCATAACCCTGAAGCAACAAATCATATCAGCGACCAGGATACCCGATAGCGATGAACAACTTAGCCTTTACCCTCAAGCGCATTCGTTTCGACGAAAACTATAACCCTTCGAAAAATACGCGGGCGACGACTAACTTCGCGAATCTGGCGCGTGGCGAAAAACGCCAGGAAAACCTGCATAACGCCCTGGCGATGATCGACAACCGGTTCAACGCGCTGGCGCACTGGGATAACCCAAAAAGCGACCGTTACGCTGTCGAACTTGAGATTATTTCTGCTGAGCTGAATCTTCAGCCAGGCAGCAACGACGAATCGTTCCCGGCGATTGAGATTCTGAAGACCCATATCGTCGATCACAAAACCGGTGAACGTTTCGACGGGATTGTCGGCAATAACTTCTCCTCCTACGTGCGTGATTATGATTTCAGCGTAGTGCTGACAGAGCACAATAAAAGCCAGACTGAATTCAGTCTGCCGGATGATTTTGGCCAGCTGCATGGCAACATTTTTAAAAGCTTCGTCAACTCAGCGGCCTATAAAGAAAACTTCAATAAGTCGCCGGTCATCTGCCTGAGTGTGTCGAGCAAAAATACCTATGTGCGTACCGGTAATGTGCATCCGGTGCTGGGCATCGAATACCAGCAGGATGCGCCTTCGCTGACGGATTTTTATTTTGGAAAAATGGGCCTGAAAGTGCGTTTCTTTATGCCGCAGGGCAGTGTTGCGCCGCTGGCCTTCTACTTTCACGGTGACCTGCTCAGCGATTACACCAATCTTGAGCTGATCAGCACCATCAGCACCATGGAAACGTTCCAGAAAATCTATCGCCCGGAAATTTACAACGCGAATTCTGCAGCCGGACAGTGCTATCAGCCAACGCTGCAGCATCAGGATTATTCATTAACCCGCATCGTTTACGATCGCGAAGAGCGCAGCCGTCTGGCCGTTGAGCAGGGTAAGTTTACTGAGGCGCATTTCATCAAGCCGAATCAGACACTTCTCGCACAATGGTCTGCTGAATCCGTTCTTTGATTAATTAAAAACAAAAGGTCACCTGCTATGAAAACTTTATTACCGACATCCACTGCGGGCAGCCTGCCTAAACCGTCCTGGATCGCGCAGCCAGAGGTGCTCTGGTCACCCTGGAAACTGCAGGATGAAGAGTTAGTTGACGGTAAAAGAGATGCACTGCGTCTCTGTCTGGACGACCAGGTTCGCGCCGGCATTGATATCGTCAGTGATGGTGAGCAGACCCGTCAGCACTTTGTGACGACCTTTATTGAACACCTCAGCGGCGTGGATTTTGAGAAGCGTGAAGTGGTCCGCATCCGTAATCGTTATGACGCCAGCGTGCCGACCGTGGTGGGTGAAGTCTCACGTCAGAAGCCGGTATTTGTTGAAGATGCAAAAATCCTGCGCAAGCTGACCGATCGTCCTATTAAATGGGCGTTGCCGGGTCCGATGACGATGATCGACACCCTCTATGACAATCATTATAAAAGTCGTGAAAAGCTGGCCTGGGAATTTGCAAAAATCCTCAACCAGGAAGCGAAAGAGTTAGAAGCCGCGGGCGTTGATATTATTCAGTTCGACGAACCAGCCTTTAACGTCTTCTTTGATGAAGTGAATGACTGGGGTATCGCCGCGTTAGAGCGAGCTATTGAAGGGCTGAAGTGTGAAACCGCCGTTCACATCTGCTACGGCTACGGCATTAAAGCGAATACCGACTGGAAGAAAACGCTGGGTACAGAGTGGCGTCAGTACGAAGAGGTCTTCCCGAAACTGCAGCGTTCAGCTATCGACATCGTTTCACTGGAGTGCCAGAACTCGCGCGTGCCGATGGATCTGATCGAGCTGATTCGCGGTAAAAAAGTCATGGTTGGTGCTATCGACGTGGCTACTCATGAAATTGAGACACCGGAAGCAGTCGCAAACACGCTGCGCAAAGCGCTGCAGTTCGTGGATGCTGAAAATCTCTATCCTTCGACTAACTGTGGCATGATTCCTCTGCCGCGTCAGGTTGCCAATGGCAAACTGCATGCGTTGAGTGCGGGTGCCGAGATTGTCCGCAGAGAAATTCTGGGAAAATAATCTTTTCCTGAGCAGTTCAGTCCGGCTTCAGATGCCTGAAAGCCGGACTGAACTGCCCTTACTTTTGCTTTATCTGTCCCGCTATCCATCTCTGTATGCTCTTCATTCCACTCCTCTTAAATCACGTTGAGATTCCCTGCTATGAAACCTCAGTAACGTAATCCGCTATGCTGTCGGTCGTGAATCACCTGGTCAGCGATCACGCCCGTTGCAGATTACGTTCAGCTCAGCGTTTCGTCAGCGGAGCGGGGGTGATCCGGGCGGATTCTGAACCAGATCGCGTACATCGCTGGCAGGAATACCAGCGTAATCAGGGTACCGCCTAACGTACCGCCAATCAGGGTATAGGCCAGCGTTCCCCAGAATACGGAGTGCGTCAGCGGAATGAAGGCCAGAATGGCAGCCATTGCCGTCAGCAGCACCGGACGCGCACGTTGTACCGTTGCTTCCACCACCGCATCAAAAGGCGAGAGTCCTTCATGTTCATTATGGTGAATCTGGCCTATCAGGATGAGCGTGTTACGCATCAGGATGCCCGATAGCGCTATCAGTCCAACCAGTGCATTGATGCCAAACGGCTGGTTAAAGAGAAGTAGCGTCGGCACCACACCAATCAGTCCCAGAGGCGACGTCAGAAAGACCATCACCATCGCCGACATCGAACGCACCTGCAGAATGATAATCAGCAGCGTCATGGCGATCATAATCGGGAACAGCGGTGCCATTGCTTTGGTCGCTTTACCAGATTCTTCAATCGAGCCCGCCTGTTCAATGCGGTAGCCCGCTGGCAGTGAATCGATGATGGGCTGCAACGCGTTGAGCATCTGCTTTGAGACATCCGGCGGCTGCAGATGCTCAGCAATATCACCGCGCACCGTCAGCGTCGGAGTGCGATCGCGGCGACGCAGAATCGGATCTTCCATGCGTACGTCAACGTCGCCAATCTGAGAGAGCGGAATACGCTGACCTGAGGAACCGACTAAGGTAAAGCCCGCTATTCTGGCCGGATCGAGGCGGATGTTACCCGCTGCGCGTCCCATAACCTGCACGGAGCGGATATCTTCACGCACTGAGGTAATCGGAATGCCAGAGAGCAGGAACTGAAGCTGCTCTGCCACCGCATTCGATGTCAGCCCCACGGCCTGCAGGCGATCCTGATTAAGCGTGAAATGCAGCGTCGGCACCTTTGGACCCCAATCTGTATTAACTGTTCTCATCAGCGGACTGGCCTGTAGCACTGCCTCTACGTCGGCTGCGATGGTGCGCAACGTGTCGGCATCCGGCCCCATGATGCGATATGCTACCGGATAGGGCGAGTAGGGACCAAACACCAGTTGAGTCACGCGGATGCGCGCCTCTGCTGCAAGTCCATCAGCCGCCGCCTCGCGTAACCGCTGCTTAAGTGCTTCGCGCGCTTCCTGGCTGTCCGTCAGCACAACTATTTTTGCAAACGAGGGGTCAGGCAACTCGGGAGCCATGGCCAGATAAAAACGCGGTGACCCTTGTCCGATATACGATGTGACGATTTTTGCCTCCGGCTGCTTCTGCAGCCAGGCTTCGATTTTTGCCGTCGCGTTGCTGGTCTCCTCAATAGCGGTACCATAAGGCATCTGGACTTCCACCAGCACTTCCGGGCGGTCAGAGGTGGGAAAAAATTGTGCGTTAACCATCCCCATGCCGAGCACGGCAAGCGTAAAAAGGGCCACCACCGAACCGGCTACCAGCCATTTACCTGCGATGACGCGGCCCAGAATATAACGGAAGCGGTTGTAATGGCGGGTGTTATAAATCGCGGTATGTCCTCCCGCCACCGTTTTGATCTCCGGCAGCATTTTCACGCCAAGATAAGGCGTAAACACCACCGCGACGATCCACGAGGCGATCAGGGCGATACCGACAATCCAGAACATATTGCTGGTGTACTCACCGGCAGTAGACTGTGCAAAACCGTTGGGCATAAAGCCCACAGCGGTAACCAGCGTACCCGCCAGCATCGGTGCCGCCGTATGACTCCATGCATAAGCAGAGGCTTTGATGCGGTCATAACCTTCTTCCATTTTGACCACCATCATTTCAATCGCGATGATGGCGTCATCGACCAGCAAACCCAGGGCAAGGATCAGCGAACCCAGCGTGATGCGATCGAAATTTTTGCCGGAAGCCTCCATCACAACAAACACGATAGCCAGCGTCAGTGGCACGGCTGCGGCGACCACCACACCAACCCGCCAGCCCATACTGACAAAGCAGACCACCATGACCACCAGCAGGGCGACAAAAAACTTGATCATGAATTCGTCTACGGCTGAACTGATGTTGACGGCCTGATCGGTGACCTTCGTCAGCGTCATACCCAGCGGCATGCCGTCATTAATTCTGGCCGTTTCCTCATCCAGTGCCTTACCGAGATCAAGGCCATTCCAGCCGTCGCACATAACGACGCCTAACAACAGCGCCTGTTCGCCCTGATTACGCACGATAAAGGTCGCCGGATCTTCATAGCCTCGCTCCACAGTCGCGACATCTGAAAGGCGCAGTGTTCGGCCCCCGGCAACGACAGGCGTCTGGCGAATCTTCTCCAGGGTGTCGAAGGCGCCATCAAGACGGATAAAAATCTGGGGACCGCTGGCATCTATTGAACCGGCCGGGGTCAGCACGTTCTGACTGTTCAGGGCAGAAAAGATATCCTGGGGAGAAATGCCGAGCGTGGCCAGCCTGTCATGAGAGAACGAGATAAAGATTCGCTCACTCTGTTCACCAATAATGTTGACCTTTTTTACGCCGGGTACATGCAGAAGCTGCTGGCGCAGCGATTCAGCATCCCTTGCCAGCAGACGCTGCGGCTCCCCCCTGGCCTTAAGCGCAAATAAGGCAAAAGTCACATCAGAGAACTCGTCATTAACCATCGGTCCGATAACGCCCGCGGGCAGGCTGCTGGCTTCATCACCGACTTTCTTGCGCGCCTGATAGAACTCTTCCTGTACCTGTGAAGGCGGCGTGCTGTCCTGCAGTGACAGCAGGGTAAACGCCAGACCCGGACGGGTATAGGTCTCACTGCGGTCGTACCACTTAAGCTCCTGCAGACGCTTCTCCAGCGGCTCAGCAACCTGATCCTGCATCTCCTGCGCTGTAGCACCCGGCCAGGCCGTGATAAGGGTCATCTGCTTGACGGTAAAAGGCGGGTCTTCCGCTCGCCCCAGTTCGAGGAACGACAGGATACCGGCGACAGTAATCAGAATGATCAGGAAGAGGGTAATCGAGCGCTCGCGCACAGCCAGCGACGAGAGATTGAAACGTTCCTTGCTCATGGATGACTCCCCGCGCTGCGCTCGTTGCCTTGCGGTGCCGTGCGCACTTTTTCACCCTCATGAAGCAGGTGCGCGCCAAGCGCAACGACCTGCTCACCCGGCTTGAGGTTTCCGACAACGCCGGCATTGTCATCCCCAAGGTTGATCACCTGCACCGGTCGCCATGAGACGGTTGTGGGCTGACCTGAAATGCCCCAGACGCCCGGCCCTTTCCCCGGATCGTAGAGCGCGGCTAAGGGCACGTTCATGACCGAAGCTTTGCTGGCGTTTTCCGCGATGTTAAGCGTGACGGTCGAGCCGAGCGGTGCATTAGCCAGTGAACCTTCCAGGACATATCTCGCTTCAAAGGTTCGCGTCACCGGATCAGCGGCATCGGATAGCAGGCGTAACCTGGCGGGCACCTGTTTATCGCCGGAGCCATAAAGCGTGGCCTGAGCATCGCTGTCCGGCGCAGGCCTGAGCGTCTCCGGTAATTGCACAATGGCCTCGCGCTGACCGGCTCTGGCGAGGCGGATAACGGCCTGTCCGGCACTGACCACCTGACCCGGTTCTGCCAGCGTATCCACGACAACGCCATCGGCGTCGGCCAGCAGCACCGCATAACCGGTTGCATTCTGCGCGACGCTGGCCTGGGCCTGTGCAGCTCTGAGATCGGCTCTTGCCGTATCGGCGGCGGCCTTTATCTGGTCGTAGGCTGATGCCGACACGGCACCCGTCGCGACAAGGCCGCGATAGCGCGCTTCATCCTGCGTGGCTTGCTTAGCCCGTGCCCGTGCTGCCTCCACAACCTGTTGCTGAGCCTGAGACTGCAGTGTCAGGTCAATCGGATCCAGACGCATCAGCGGCTGACCGCGTTTGACCGCCTGACCGGTATCCACCAGACGTTCAAGGATTTTGCCTTGTACTCTGAAACTGAGATCGCTTTGAATCCGGGCGACCACAACGCCGGTAAAGGCGTGGGTTCGTTCTATCGCGCTTACCACGATTGCAGTCCGCACCAGAGGAGCCTGGGTACGGGGATCGTCGCGGGTGGAAGGTTCACCGCAGGCCACCAGGGCCAGCGGCAACACGTAAACAGCAAGGGTGGCGGATTTAAGCCTGAGCATGAGTTCCCTTAAAGCGGTAACAGGATAGTTTGCGCATTTTCATTCCTGTGACCAAATAAGTCAATGGTCACAAATGACTGAATTTTCGTCATGAACAGATCAAGATATGTCACCGTGAAGGGGTTATTAAAAGGGTCATGGCAGCTGAAGAGGGGTGATATCAGGGGATGAGGGCAAAGAGAGCGGTTCCTGGACGCCTTGCATTTTTTGGGCGGCCCGCACAGTGCATTTGTGAATGCTCAGGAGATCGGCATCGGCAAAGTTTGCACCCTAACGTCAGTGATCCTGATTGACAGGAAGTGACCATTGTTTGATTAGGTCACTGAGTGTGAGTGATGTCAGGCATAACGATGTTGCTCCAGCATTAGCGGAAAGCGACGTCTGAGTAGCGATTAACGCACACCTGCCACTCTGTAAGGACAGCCCATCGCCGCCGTACCTGCTGCCTGCCGGTTCTTATTAAGCCGCATCCGTAAAACCTGCAATATGTGAACGATTAGTAAATTTCTTTGCCAGCGGATATAACATATTGATAACCCCGCATCGCAGAGAAAAATATGGCGCTTTCACACGAGTTAATCATGATCTTTACGACCTATTTTGTCGCTACGGCCAGCCCTGGGCCGAGCAATATGGCGATAATGGGGACAGCGATGAAAAAGGGCAGAGGTGCCGCGCTGGCGCTGGCTGCGGGTGTCGTGAGTGGTTCGATGATCTGGGCGCTGCTCGCAGCCTGCGGTGTGCTGACCGTGCTGACAACCTTTGCTCAACTACTGATTGCGTTAAAAATTGGCGGCGGAATATATCTGCTCTGGCTGGCGTTTAAAGCCGGTAAATCTGCATTACGCCGCACGGAAGCCGGTGAATTTAAAACCAGCGATACCCGGGTCGCTTATGGCAGCCTGTTCCGTCAGGGTATCCTGATGCATATCGGCAACCCCAAAGCGATTCTGACCTGGGTGGCGATTATGTCATTTGCCCTTAAACCGGATGCGGTCGCCTCGACGTTACCGATGATCATCTGCGGCTGTGCGGCGATCTGCATGGTTGTATTCGGTGGCTATGCTTTGCTGTTCTCGACAGCTGTAATGAGCGCTTTTTACCGCCGCATTCGTCGCGGGCTGGATGCACTGTTAGCCTGTTGCTTTGCGCTGGCAGGATTGAAACTGGTCTTCAGCCGCAACTAATTACAGCTAATGATGGCGGAACGTCATCCGTTTTGACTCATCACCCGGAACGATCAGGTGATGAGCCGAAGCGGCAGAGGCGATGCAATCCGATAGCCCGCGCACAACCCCGAATCCTGATTCAAAAGGCGAAAAATGAAAGGCTCATGTCTGTGTGAAACCGTTGTTTTTGAGATTTCGGTAACCCCCACGCTCTATTACCGCTGTCACTGTTCTCTGTGCAGAAAGCAGACCGGAACCGGTTATAACCTGGCAACGCTGATAAAAGAGCGTGATTTTGCCTGGATAGCAGGCGAAAGCCAGATCGCGTCGTGGCGTAAACCGACAGGTTATCGCACTGACTTTTGCGTCAGCTGTGGTTCTGCCGTTCCAAACCGATTGCGCGACCGGTCTTACATCTGGCTTCCGATCGGCTTACTGAATACTCCAGTCGCGATGCACTGCATAGGGGATTATTGTACCGATGACGCCATGCCGTGGGACCATACCCGCTCAGAGACTAATCATGCGGGGCCAGTAACGTCGCTGAATGCACTGCTGACGAGCTTAAAGATTGTTGATTAATCACAGCGGTGTGGGTTACTTATTTTTTAACTTTAAGCCCCAGTATTCTGAACAGGCTTTAATCTCGTGTGGAGAATGAAGCAGAACTTTTGGCAATCTGACCTGGTCGTAAAGCGTCTGATGATACTTACGATTCTGCGGGGCAGTACGGATAATATATTTCAGCATCTCCAGGGTTACGGACTCTCTGCTCATCCCGAGCCCCCCTATTCGCGGTGTCGATGAATAACACCTGCGAATATAACGCAGCAGTGCTACGGTCACTTTTACATCCAGAAGAATCAATCCCGTGGCATGAGCAAAGCGTTCCTCAATGCATTTTGTATAATTCCCCTCCATCACCCAATTTTTCTGACTCACTGCATCTGCATGCAAATGGTGAAATGCTTCCAGTGCTCTGGGAATCCATTGACTATTCGGAAGATGGTAAAGTTGATCAAGATGAACAACAGGTAAATTCGTTTTGCGGGAAATAGCCTCAGCTAAGGTAGATTTACCACTGTTTGAAGGACCCATAATACAAATGCGTGGTCCCAGCGCCTCTAAAGTGAGTGCACTATTCACTATATCTCCTTTGAATTTTCCCTTCTTAAATGAATAACGGCCTGCTGACATGATGCTTTTCTATGCAACTTGCAAGGTTTAAATCTCAACTGGAATGTGTTGACCTGCGAGAGGCGTAAATAAAGGCTGCTGAAGGCATTATGAATCAAAATCATGTCAAAGCGTATCTGATGATCTGGTTTTCAAATAATCCACCCTCCTCACGGATTGTATTTTTTTCGGTAAAGATTTGTTACATCCTGCCGATTAATTACTCAATCAATCAAACCGTAGAGGGCATTATGGTACTAATCAATGGACTTACAGACGGCGTGGCAAATAGCTATGTCGCTTCCGGCGCAATCAAATCATCTTCAGGCGACAATACCGAGTCTATTACCGGAAAAAGGCTTCCCGACACTGTAGTTATCATCTCTCAGGAGGCAAGAGACCGCCTGATGCAGGTCGTTACTGAACCTGTCTCCGCTGAACAGCAGGATAAAACCCTGAACGATCTGCTGGCAAGCCGATCAGCTCATCAGGGACCCACGTTTAATCTCGGTTATGCGCTTTTCAACGATCCCTATACAAACTGGGATGCAAGGACATTCCGTCCGCTACTGGATATGACGACAGATAACACCCAGGCCAGTATGGATGAATTTGCGGGTGCGCTTCATCAGGTGCTCGCTGAAGGTCAGGTGGGACAAAATCAGTACGATAACAGTGATACCTCTGAAGCGATGGCAATAACGTTGATGCAGGTGAAACTGCACAAACTTATTGAGAAATATGTTCCGGATGACAAGCGGAAGCAGGCGACGGGCATTGTTGATGAAATGATCGACGGTAAAGTGGCATTCCGCGAAGAGCGCACGCTGCTGGGGGCACAGCAAAGGCTGGATATCGCGCATCAATATGGCACCCGTGAAATCGTGGCGGATGCGCGTGATTATCTCACCCAGGTAAAGAGCGGCTCCGCGCGGCCACAGAATGAACTGGCCAGAATGTTTGAAGCGACAAAATCGGGCAGTGACATGAACGCCATTTTCAGCGTGTTTGCCGATGTGATTCGTTCCACGCCGAATCCAGACAACAAAGCGCAACCCTCAATCGATGACGCACTTAAACAGCTGGAGATTTATCGCCAGCAGTGGCAGGCGTTCGCTGATAAATACATCGCTTAAACAGTGTTGATCCTGCGGCTGGGGGCTCTTTCGTGGCAATAAAGCCATCCTGAGAGCCGCGTCTGCAGGATGGCTACGATGAGGCTGTTTAGTCAGATGAAATACTCTGATAAACCCGGCTTAAAACAAAAAGCACTGATTACACATTTACAAATTTAAATGTGTAAATATAATGGCGCCTCTTACACATCAGAGGAATTTTTGTCATGCCGTCACTGTTTACCCCCCTGAACCTGGGCGATCTCACACTTCGTAACCGCATTGTATTGCCGCCACTGACGCGTTGTCGCAGTGAACAGCCGGGCAATATTCCCGGCGAGTTGATGGTGGAGTATTACCGCCAGCGTGCCAGCGCGGGACTGATGATCACCGAAGGCACCCAGATTGAACCTCGCGGGCAGGGCTATGCATGGACGCCGGGGATCCACAGCGACGCTCAGATCGCTGGCTGGAAAAAGGTCACAGAGGCGGTACATCAGGAAGGCGCCACGATTTTTTGCCAGCTCTGGCACGTTGGTCGCGTCTCTCACAATGAACTTCAGCCAGGCAAGCAGGCTCCCGTTGCGCCTTCAGCCATCGCCGCCGATAACGTTCGGGTATTCATTGAAACCGGACCAGGCGCGGGGATACTGACCGCACCCAGTAAACCACGGGCACTGACCAACGCGGAAGTCAAAGAGATCGTGGCGCTTTACCGACGCGCGGCGGAAAATGCAAAAGAGGCCGGTTTTGACGGTGTGGAACTGCATTCTGCCAACGGTTATCTGATTAACCAGTTTATTTCGGAGCACACTAACTTCCGCACGGATGAATATGGCGGCTCAGCAGAGAATCGTCTGCGTTTCCTGCGTGAAGTTGTTGAGGCGGTCAGCGCGGTATTTGGCAGCCACCGTGTTGGCGTGCGGTTTGCGCCATTGTTTTCGAGTACTGACGAAGAGCGCGTCTATCTTGGCCTGGTTGAACGCGATCCCCATGCGACCTATATCCGCGCCGCGGAGTTGCTGAATGAGCTGGAAGTTGGCTATCTCTCTATTGCCGAAGCGGACTGGGATAATAGCCCGGATATGCCAGAGAGTTTCCGGGTTGCGCTGCGGGAAACATTCCGTTCTCCGATCATCTATTCTGGTCGCTACACGGCGGAAAAAGCACAACATATGCTTGATAAAGGCTGGGGCGATCTGGCGGGTTTTGGCCGCTCGTTTATTGCGAATCCCGATTTGCCGGCACGCATTAAAGCAGGTTATCCGCTGAATCCTGTCGATCACGCTTCCCTGTATGGCGGCACTGAGAAAGGCTATACTGACTATCCTGTTTTTCAATCCTGATCTTATGTGAGGCGGCATGTCCCCCGAAAATGCCCTGAAGTTACTGTCCAACCCGACCCGGGTGGCAGTACTAAAGTGGCTTAAAAATCCTGACGAAGCGTTTGCGGGCTATTCTCAGCTCTATCCCTTCGCTCAGTATGGCGTCTGTGCCACCCTCATCCAGGATAAGGCGGGCTTATCACAGCCCGCTACTTCGTTATGCCTGAAAGCCCTGCACAATGCGGGACTGGTCGAAGCCAGCAAAGTCGGGAAGTGGACCTATTATCGCCGCGCTGAACCACGTATTCGTGAAATAACCGACGTGGTGACACAATCGGTGCAGGCGCTTTAGGGCGCCTGCCGTTTCAGCACTTCTCTGTTATCTTATCTGCGAATGCTGAGTCTTTGCACTTACAGTAAACGCCTGCACCTATCCCTCGGATTTCTGACTCGTCTTCACGCACGCGGCTTGACGAAGCTGCCCGCTTAACTTACAACTAAAGCCGTCAGGGGAGTCTCGCCAGAGAGACTGAGAGGCTAATAGCGCAGTGCGCGGCTTAGCGACCCTTAGAACCTGACCCAGTTGATACTGGCGTAGGAAGACGGGTATCGCATCCGATACTTGCCGCAGGCGCGCGTTCGCGACGTCTTTGCCTATTCCCTCTGTATCACGGGTCTTCGTTAACCGATAACGAGGCCAAAGTGAAACATCTCATTCTTAATCACTCTCTTCCTCTCCGGTGGGCACCATGAGCCGCTGGTCGGTGCTGGGCAGCGGCGTTGCCGGGCTGTGTGTCGCCACGCTACTGCTGGAACGGGGAGAAGCCGTTGAAGTCATTACGCAGCCTGACTGTCGTGCCGCCTCGCACTGGGCGGGGGGCATGCTTGCGCCCTGGTGCGAAGCAGAAAGCGCGCCACACCAGGTCATCGAATGGGGCCAGCACGCTGCCGGATGGTGGGCGAAACGCGTCGACGGCGTGGAGCAGCAGGGCACGCTGGTGGTTGCGCCACCGCGTGACAGCCGCGAACTGACGCGCTTCGCCAGCATAACGGAGCAGCATCAGTGGGTCGTCCCCGGTGACATCGAACCGGCGCTGGAAAATCGCTTTGCGCGTGGCCTGTTCTTTGCCGCAGAGGCGCATCTTGATCCGCGCAGCGCACTGCAGCAACTGCGCGTCACACTGCAGGAGGCGGGCATACCCTTTCACAGCGGCAAACCCGGCGGCAAAATCATCGACTGCCGCGGCATCCACGCTCTTGATCAGCAGCCCGCTCTGCGCGCCGTGCGGGGCGAAATGTTGATCCTGCATACGCATGACGTTCAGCTCTCCCGTCCGGTCCGTTTGCTGCATCCGCGCTTTCCCTGCTATCTGGTGCCGCGTGCCGGAGGCCACTTCATGCTCGGCGCCACCATGGTTGAAAGTCACGACAGCAGCCCGATCAGCGCCAGGGCGATGATGGAGCTGATGAGCGCGGCTTACAGTCTGCATCCGGCGCTGGCTGAAGCACGGATCGTAGAGAGCGGCACCGGTCTGCGTCCCGCCTACCGCCAGAACCTGCCGGAAGTCCGCTATGAAAATGGGCGCTTCTCGTTAAACGGGCTGTACCGCCACGGCTTTTTACTGGCCCCGATTATGGCTGAAAAACTCATGCTGCAACTCACTCAGGAGATGACTCATGCGAGTTCAACTTAATGGACGCACGATTGAAACCAGCGCAACAACGCTGGCGGAACTTATGGCGGAGCAGCAGATCGACCCGCGCACCGTCGCCACCGCACTGAACGGTGAGTTTGTGCCGCGCAGCCGTTATGTCAGCCAGCAGCTTGAAGCGGGCAGCCAGCTGGAAATCCTGTCACCGATGCAGGGAGGTTAACCATGTTCTATCAATTCACTCCGCAATCCCGTTTTCTGCTTGGCACCGCCGGATATCCGTCACCCGACATTCTGCATCAGGCTATCGATGCATCAGGTGCGGAGATCATTACCGTCAGCCTGCGTCGTGAAGGCAGCGAAGGCGGTGCCTTTCGCACGCTGTTGCAGCAGCTCAACAAACGGATTCTGCCGAATACCGCGGGCTGCCATACGGTAAAAGAGGCGGTGACGACGGCACAGATGGCGCGTGAACTGTTCGACACGCCGTGGATCAAGCTGGAAGTGATTGGTCATGCCGACACGCTGCAGCCCGATCCCTTTGCGCTGGTTGAAGCGGCCCGGATCCTCTGCGCTGATGGCTTCCAGGTATTTCCCTACACCACCGAAGATCTGATTGTCGGCGAGAAGCTGCTGGAAGCGGGTTGTGAAGTGCTGATGCCCTGGGGCGCGCCAATTGGTTCCGGCCAGGGGCTGCGCAACATCGAGGGACTCCGCGCCATGCGTGCGTGGTTTAAAGATGTGCCGCTGATAATTGATGCGGGCATCGGTGCGCCAGGCCAGGCGGCGCAGGCGATGGAGATGGGTTTTGATGGCGTGCTGCTTAACACGGCGGTGGCAAAAGCGCGCGATCCGGTGCGGATGGCGGGTGCCTTTGCCGCCGCGATCCACGGCGGGCATGAGGCGTTTCAGGCGGGATTGATGGAGCAGCGCGACATGGCGTCAGCTTCAACACCCATTTTTGGTCTGGCACAGTTCTGAGGAGCAGCAATGGATCGTTATCAGCGACAGACCATATTGCCGGAGATTGGTGAAGCGGGGCAACAGCGCCTGAGCGGGGCAAGCGTGCTGGTGGTGGGCGCGGGCGGACTCAGCGCCACACTGCTGCCATTGCTGGCCGGCGCGGGCGTGGGGTTTATTCGGCTTTACGATGGCGATCGGGTTGAGCTGCACAACCTTCACCGGCAGACATTGTTTGGCATTGGGGATGTGGGCCAGCCCAAAGCAATCTGCGCGCAGCGCGCGCTGGCGCAGCGAAATCCTGACTGCCACGTTGAGGCGCATCCCCGGATGTTGAGCGCCAGTCAACTGCCGCAGGCGCTGGAGGGGATCGTTCTGGTGGTGGATGCGGCGGATAACTTCGCCATTACCTATCAACTCTCTGACGCCTGCTCTCCGCGTGGTCTGCCGCTGATCTGCGCCTCGGTACTGGGTCGTAAAGGTTACGTCGGTGGATTCTGCGGCGGTGCGCCCGGTTATCGTGCGCTGTTTCCTCAGTTGCCGATGGCTTCGGGTAATTGCAACACGGCTGGCGTAATGGGGCCTGCGGTAGCAACACTGGGCGCGATGCAGGCGCAGATGGTGCTGAGCGTATTGCTGAAACTGACGCCGTCGCCGCTCGGCTGCATGATCCACTGCGACTTTGTGGACTGGCACGTCAGGCAATTCCGCTTTGATGACGCGCCTGAATCCGACGCGCCGGATATCCCGTTTATCGATAAGCCGATGCTCAGTGAGGACGATTGCATTGTGGAACTGCGCAGTCCCGAAGAAGCGCCGGTCAGTGTGGCCGAACGGGTGCTACGCATTCTGCCGCAGCAGATAGCGGCCTGGCAGCCGCCGTCCGATCGGCGCGTGGTGCTGGTGTGTGCCAGTGGCATGCGTGCAGCTCAGGCAGCAGAGAACCTTGCCGCACGGGGGATCACGCGGCTGGCGCTGATGGCGGCAAACACGCTGTAGCCTGCCGGTCTACACAACCTCGACCAACTGGAACGTCTCGAAAATCAGCTCCATTTCCTTATGGAAATAGCCTTCACACTCAAAGTAACGCTGATGCTCCTGGCGCCAGTGGTCGAGGCTGAGATCGCCTTCACCTTCCAGCATCGCCATCTCTGGCGTGACGCGGTCAAAACGCGTCAGGAACAGTCCGGTGGTACGGATCACGCAGACGGGCTGCTTTTCGCCGTTCAGCACAATGCTGTAACCACCTGGCTGCGGCAGTGCTTCCTGCTCCTGCCAGCTCTGCAACGAACCGCAGCTTGCTACCTTCTTTCCGGCAATAATCAGCGTTGCCAGCGCGCTGGCTAATTCCGGGGAATCACCGAATGCATCTGTGAAGGCACCCGGATATTTGTCCTGCAGTTGTTCCAGCGTCATCGACATCCGAAAATCCTCAATAAAATAAGCGCCTGACCGGCATAAATACAGGTCAGCGTCGCTGTTAAGATGATGGTGCAGCAGTGTAGATGCTGCTGATAGCGCTACAGCTTACCCGGCCTGCTCATGGGAAAACAGGCTTAATTTTCAGGAGATTGGGTTTGCGTGCGTGCGGGATTGCAGAGGAGAGATACAGTCTGACGCGGCCAGCTACAGCCGCGCACAATAACTAACGCATCAGGAAGCTCGCCCAGTGTTCAATGTCGTCACCGCTGCTGATGTCGGGTTGCACCAGACCGTTCACCATAAAGGTGGGTGAAACGTGAATACCATTCTGACGGGCATATTTGCAGTGCCATTTAATTGCATTCTGCAGATCGGGCTGATCAAATGCGGCGCTGGCATCCACGCCGCTGTACTCTTTCAGGCGCGCCAGAATCTGGTTCGGCGTTGCATCCCGATTCGGGCCGGTACAGTGATCGGTAAACTCAAACTCTTCGCGATGATCGGCGACGGCCTGCATCACCGTCTTCGCCGCCTCTTTACTGTCGCTGGCGGCGGCAAGGATATAACGCACAATCACGCCGGAATAGAGGTGCCACGGCTGTGATTGCAGGCGAATCTTCAGGGTCATCTTCTCTTCACCCACGTGCGCCAGTAACGCGTCAAATTTATTGAACGCGCGTACCGAAAAAGGGCAGGTGGGTTCCAGAAAGACTTCAAAGATTGCGGGACCGTGGCCCCAGACCAAGACATCAGCATGCTGACTCATCGTAAACTCCTTAAAGATAAACGGAACGGGAAGTGTCCTTACCCTGGCAAATTCGCATCACATCAGCCAGTTAAGAATCAGCTGCAATTGTTACAAAAAACAGCAATCAGCGGCTGACCTGCGCGTAACAGGCGACAGCCAGGGCCATTAATCGTTAGAATTATCGGCTTTGGCATTCTCAACAGCTGGCCCTGCATCGTCACTTGCGAGCAGCTATAGTTATCTGCAGAATTTGCTCGACCGAATGATGAAGCCATTTCTGCTTTTTGCCTGCTGATCGTCTGCCTGGGACCGATAAGCGTTAGAAGAGGTTGATTTTGTATACCGATCTTACCTGGAAAATTCTCCATCGCGTCATCAACAAGACGATCTCTGACATGCTGGATGAGCAGCAGAGTATTGACGTGTTATCACTGCGCGCACGGCTGCATGAGCTGGCTGAAAAAGAGGAGGATGAGGTCATGGTGCTCTGTTACTGGCAGGCGAGTAAAATTCTGCTTCGACTCCCCACCACCGTGACAGCCAGTCAGTTGATGGTTGCCGCACGTCACGCTTTTCGCACGCCGATGGATCATGATCGGCTTTAAGTTCTCCTGCCCGGCGACGGGCGAGCCAGACATTCATCTCAGATTATTTTCGGAGCAGGGATCTGAGCCTCGTAATGATCGTGGCGGGCAACTATTCAGGACGTCCATCCATGGCTTTATTGTGATTAATTTCTAAGTATATTCTCATTCTGGAGTCTTTATTTTTTCAATGTAAATAGAATGCGCTACAGAAGTGAATATAATAGCTGATGAGTGCAGTGAAAAGGTCAGTTAATACTTTTCTTAAATTGTCACAGGTTGATCCAGAACAATAAAAGAGGTTGTTATATTTCCTGAAGGGAAAAGGGAAACGTCTGTTTATCTTTTATATAGTTATGCGCCATTAATATGCTGGCAACATAATAAACTCCGGGTTGTTATGTTGGCGCATTTAATAAATGCATATCTATCCATCAGGTGGTGACCCCAGCCACTTTGTATGTATTGAAAAGAGACAGGTTTGATGAATATCAGAAAACGTATTCTGCCAGTGGCACTGGCTGGACTTATGATTTCCGGATCGGCATTAGCAGCAGCAACTGACGGCCCATCACCGATGAATACTAATCCGGGAGCATCAGCCGGCACTCAGGGTGCAGGTGGCGAAGTGAAATTTACCGGTGAAATTACCGATGTTTCATGTGACGTTTCAACTGCCAGTAAAAAACAGAGCGTTGATTTAGGTAAATGGGCAAAATCCTATTTCGAGAGCCGCACCGAAACCACCCAAACCCCCTTCACTATTTCAGTCAAGGACTGCCCGGCATCGGTTACTAAAGTGGCTGTATTGTTCGATGGCGATAAAGACGCTGGGGATAATACCCTGCTGAAAGTGGCCGATGGAGGCGCTACCGGCGTGGGCATTAAACTTTACGAAGGGGACCGCAGCACGCCGATCGCAATTGGCTCCATCTCTAAAGGGGTCGATAAAATGGTGGAGACCGAAGAGGGCGGTTCTGCTGACCTGATTTTCTATGCCGATTATAAAAGTGATGGTGCTGAAATCGCAGTCGGTCCGGCCAACGCAGTTTCAAACTTCGTGATGGTTTATAACTGATAAATAGCAGGGGCAACCCTGCTTTTCCTTCTGAAGATTAATGGCGTAAATGGCTATGTTTAAGGTAATAAGACTTATTTCGCTTTTCTCTGCGTGTATGCTGAGCATGGCTGCTCATGCAGGTGTTGTGATGGGAGGGACGCGTATTATCTTTGTGGAAGGAAAAAAGGAGGCAACGCTTTCGGTCACGAATCAGGATAAAAATATGCCCTATCTGGTGGAGTCGTGGATAGAGAATTTCAATCCAGATAATCATTCCCGGGTGCCGTTTATTGTCACGCCACCGCTTTTTCGTCTCGATGCGGGAAAAGAGAATCTGTTAAGGATTAATTATCTGGGAATGCCGCTGCCGAAAGATCGTGAATCGGTGTTCTGGCTCAATGTGAAATCTATTTCACCCACACCACGCGATAAAAGTAATCAGCTGCAGGTCAATATTAAATCGAAATTCAAGCTCTTTTATCGACCAAAAGGACTGGAGGGAAATCCGGCTGACGCCTGGCAACAACTCTCTTTTCGCCATGAAGGCAGGCAGCTTATTGCGCATAACCCAACCCCTTACTTTGTCTCTTTTTATTCACTCAGCGTTAATCATCACACCATTCAGGACCCAGGCATGATTGGCCCGGGTGAGGATCGTCAGTGGACCGTCGCCGATTCCGGCGCAGTGACCTGGTCTGCGATTAACGACTACGGCGGCATCACCGAACAACGTACGCGCTAACTGTTTTTTTGATTTGAATCCGGGGCACTAACAGTGAAAGTCACTCCACAGGCTGAGACAGGCAAGAAAAGGCACGCGAAAACGTTTCACGCCTCTCCCTGGCTTGCAGGCGTTCCGGGTCTGATGCTGCTCATGTTCTGCCCGTTGCGTGGTGCTCGTGCGGATGACTACTTTAATCCTGCGGCGCTGGAATTTTCATCCGATCAACATAATGCCACCGATCTCCACTATTTCGCCCGTGAAGGCGGTCAGCAACCCGGTACCTATCATGTCACGCTGTTACTCAACAACCGGGTGATTGATAGCAGCGATGTCACTTTTGTGCAGGGCAGAAACGGGCTGGTTCCGCAACTGACGGTTGCAGAGCTTTCCGCAATGGGCGTCAACGTTGATGGCTTTTCCGCCTTCAGTCGCTTAAAGAACGGTGAGACCATTGACGAGCTGAGTGAATTCATACCCGATGCTGCGGCCGACTTTGATTTCGCGCATCAGCAGTTAAATCTTTCCATTCCTCAGATCGCCCTGAAAATAAAAGATCGCGATTATGTCGATCCTTCGCGCTGGGATGAGGGCGTATCGGCTGCTTTTGTAAACTATAACCTCACCGGAAGCAGCAGTCGTAATGAGAGCGACCGGTGGAATTCAACGCTGCTCAGCCTGCGCAGTGGAGCCAATTTTGGCGCATGGCGACTGCGTAACACCGCCACCTGGCGCTACGATCTGGTCAGCCACTGGCAATCCCAGACCACTTATCTGGAGCGGGATCTTAAGACACTGAAAAGCCAGTTTCGGGTCGGGGATACTTATACCTCTGGCGACGTTTTTGACAGCGTGCAGTTTCGCGGTGTGCAGATCATGTCTGATGACACCATGCTCCCGGAAAGTCAGCGCGGCTTTGCACCGGTGATACACGGCATCGCCCACAGCAATGCGCGGGTCACGGTGAGTCAGCATGGCTATGTGATTTATGAAACCGTGGTTGCACCGGGCGCATTCGAAATCAAAGATCTCTATCCCACCGCACAGAGCGGTGACCTCGACATCACTATCCATGAAAGCGATGGCTCGGTACGCACCTTCACTCAACCTTACTCTGCAGTGCCTTACATGCTGCGTCAGGGTCATCTGAAATACAGTGTCAGTGGTGGTCGTTACCATTATTCAGGCAGTAACAATCTGCGTTCACCTGAGTTTGTGCAGTCCACGCTGTTTTACGGACTGCCGCATGACTTTACCGCCTTTGGCGGCGTTCAGATGGCGCAGAATTATCACGCTGTAGCGATCGGTCTGGGTAAAAGTCTGGGCGATTTTGGCTCGCTGGGAACCGATGTGACCGTAGCCAAAACCCGTTTACCGGAGGGCCAGAGCAGCAGTGGTCAGTCAGTCCGCGCACAGTATCAGAAAAATTTCGTCTCGACGAATACCACCTTCAGCATGGCAAGCTATCGCTACTCCTCCAGCGGCTTCTATGCCTTCAGCGAAGCCAACGCGATGACCAGCCCGGCAAGCTACGTGGCTAACAAGCGCAGTCGCTCGGAGATTTCGATCTCGCAGGGTATCGGCGACTATGGCAGCCTTAGCGCTTCTGCCTATGTGCAACGCTACTGGCGATCAAATAGTGAAGATCGCACCCTGCATCTGGGTTTTTTCAGCAACTACAAAGCCATTTCCTGGGGCGTTGCCTGGTTTTACACCGACTCGACCAGCGCCCGTAAGGCTGACCGCGCGGTCTCGTTTAATGTCTCTGTTCCCTTCAGCGCCCTGCTGCCAGACAGCTCTGTCAGCTACAGCATGAACTCCAGCAACGATGGGGATGTCTCGCAGCAGGTCAGCCTGTCGGGCAGTGCGTTGCAGGACAACAACCTGCACTACAACCTGCAACAGGGCTATGACAGCCAGGGACAAAATCTGAACAGCAACGGCTCGCTGGACTATCGCGGCAGTCGCGGCAGCGTCAGTGCCGGGGTCAGTCATGATCGCCACAGCTCTCAGTTTAGCTATGGTCTTTCAGGCGGCATCGTCGCGCATGCACACGGCATTACGCTGAGCCAGCCGCTGGGCGATACCTTCGCGATCGTTCGTGTGCCCGATACGGCCGATGTGGGTATTGAGAGCAGCAGCAATGTGGTCACCGATGGTCGCGGCTATGCGATTGTGCCATCTCTCTCGCCCTACCATGAAAATGCTATCGAACTGGCAACTGACACGCTGCCTGACAACGTTGATGTGGAACTGGATGGACAAACGGCCATCCCGACCCGCGGAGCGATTGTGATGGCCGACTACGCCACCCATGTGGGTAACCGGGTGCTGTTCACGCTGACCTGGCAGGATGCCTTCCCGCCATTTGGTGCGGCAGGTCAGATTGCCCGCGCCGCAGAGGGTAAAGAGGGCAGTACGAGCGGCATCGTCGCTGAAAAAGGCGAACTTTATCTGAGTGGGGTACCCGCTCAGGGTGTTATCGAAGTGAAATGGCAGGAAGAGGGGGTGGAGAAAAGCTGCCGCGCGCCGTTCCGCCTGCCTGCCGCCAGCGGCACGAACCCGGTCAGACTGGTCTCGGCCGTTTGCCAGTAATTCACAGGAGTTTAAGATGAAATCAGTTCTGCGTTTAGTGAAAGGGCTAATGCTAATCATCCCGACATTGTGTGCTTTACCTGCACTGGGGCAGGAGTCCTGTCAGGGCGTCAGCCAGGTGGTCGTTCAGGTGCATAACGTCAACTATGTGCCAGGCGCAGCTGATGGCACACCCATTTCTGCGCAGATGCCGCTGCAGAGTGCCAATGCCTTTACCTGTAACAAAAACAGTGGCGAGCAGGGCTATAACTACAAAGATATGGGGTTTGAAATTAATGCTGAAGAGTCCGGCTTGCAGACCAATATTGCGGGCGGGCACAATACGCCGATATACCGTGTTCCGGGGGTCGAGAGCATCGGGTTCGCGATTGGTTTCAAGGAGCCGTCTTATTGCGGTGGCAGTTTCGCTGATACCACCGGTAAGGGCAAAACCAGCTCGATCTGTAACTCTCAGACCAGCCCACAGTTCAATTCTGCCCACGACATAACCCTTCAGTCCTATGTGGTGTTCTATAAAATTCCCGGACAGAGTTCGCCGCTTAATCCTGGCGAGCAACCCGCCTCTGTCGGTGAGGTGAACGTTGGCAATGCCAGCTTAAAGGTCGGGGACAGCGCAGCAAGCAGCCAGCCAATCAATGACAAGCCGCAAATTTTCCTCTCCAGCTTTACCGTGCAGTATGGCAGCTGTTCTGTGGTCACCTCCCAGTCCGCCATTAATGTGGACATGGGAAAAGTGAGTAAGGCGGAATTCAGCGGTATTGGCAGCCGGGCAGGAAGCGAAAAAGGCTTTCAGATTCAGGTGATGTGTGAGCACAGCGCAGCCGTCAAAGTCGGCTTCTTTGGGATGGCTACATCAGGCGATAAAGATGCCATCAGCCTGACGCCGCAGAGCAACTCAGCGTCCGGCGTGGGCATTGCGCTGACCTATGGACCCGGTCTGCAGGTCCCGGAAGGTCAGCGCGTGCCGCTGAATGTTTCAACCGACCAACTGCCGGTGCTGACGACGGTCTCTTCTCCCTACCAGGCGGCGTCGATGGCGTTTAACGCACAATATATTCAGACTGACGGGCAGGTGATGGCGGGAAAAGCGGACGGCACAGTGACGTTCAATCTCGTTTATAATTAACAGGCACAGGCTGTGCATCACTGGCGAATGTCGCGTGATGCTGGCTGTAGGTGTTTCTGCCTGGAACATTGCGTCCGCTCAGCATCGCTGTATGGTGCGTCTCCTGCAGCAATCGTTAAAACCCGCTAACCCCGACCCGCGGTTTTCCCTAATCTCTGTTAAGATAATTCCTCTGCGCCACTTTGCAGGATGCATGTTCGGGAGAAGCTATGTTGTGGATTTGGAATGCCCTGATTGTTCTGGTCACCGTTATCGGCATGGAGATAACGGCGGCGCTGGCGCACAAATATATTATGCATGGCTGGGGGTGGGGCTGGCATCTGTCACATCATGAACCACATAAGGGCTGGTTCGAGGTTAACGACCTCTATGCGGTGGTGTTTGCAGGCCTGTCGATTTTACTTATTTATCTGGGCAGCACGGGCATCTGGCCGTTGCAGTGGATCGGCGCAGGGATGACGCTCTATGGCCTGCTCTATTTTATCGTCCATGACGGTCTGGTCCATCAGCGCTGGCCTTTCCGCTATGTGCCACGCCGGGGTTATCTGCGCCGGCTTTATATGGCACACCGCCTGCATCATGCCGTACGCGGCAAAGAGGACTGTGTTTCGTTTGGTTTTCTCTACGCGCCGCCGCTGTCAAAACTGCAGGCGACGCTCAGGGAACGTCACGGCGTTAAACGGGGCGCTGCCAGAGATAAGCCGGGCGCGGAGCAGGACTCGCCATCCGGGAAGTAACCGCCTGACCGGATGCCGCCACCAGCATGACCAATTTCTCTGGCGTGCTGGTGGACTGACGTTGATCCCACGCCTGTGCACCCGCCTCAACCACTTTCATCCCAATCTTACGATAGACCTGTTTTGCTGTCGCAATGGCCCACGCTGAACGCAGCGGTAAACCGGGTAACCCAGCCGATGCCGATCGATAATAGGGCTCTGCCGTCTCCACCAGCCGGCGGGCAACGCGGCTGAGTGCCTTGCGATTGCGCGGGTCCGCCAGCGTCTCCCGTGTCAGCCCCTCTTCAGCCAGCCACTCTGCGGGCAGATAGCAGCGTCCCGTTTCGGCATCTTCAACGATATCGCGGGCAATATTGGTCAGCTGAAACGCCAGACCGAGATCGCAGGCGCGATCCAGCGTCGCGTTGTCGCGCACGCCCATAATCTGCGCCATCATCAGGCCCACCACGCCCGCCACGTGATAGCAGTAGCGCAGCGTATCATCCAGCGTCTGATAGCGGGTCTCATGGACATCCATCGCAAAGCCTGCCAGATGATCAAAAGCGTAAGCTGGCAGAATATCGTGCGCCATCGCGACCTCCTGAAAGGCGGCAAAGGCAGGCTCATGCATCTGCGAACCGGCGTAGGCCTGGCGGGTTTTCATCTCCAGCTGCGCCAGGCGCTGTTCGGCGGATTGCAGTGACGGCGTATCGTTGCTGAATCCCAGCACCTGATCGTCAATCACATCATCACAGTGACGACACCACGAGTAGAGCATCAGCACACTGCGTCGGGTTTTGGCATCAAACAGTTTTGATGCCGTGGCAAAGCTTTTCGAGCCCACTTCCATGGTTTCTACGGCATGATCGAGCAGTGACGGACTATTCAAGCCAGATCCTCCAGCATCAATCCTGCGGTGGCCTTGGCCGAACCAATCACCCCTGGAATGCCCGCGCCAGGATGGGTGCCCGCGCCGACCAGATAGAGATTGTTAATATTTTTATCGCGGTTGTGGGGCCGGAACCAGGCGCTTTGCGTCAGAATCGGCTCGACCGAAAACGCCGAGCCCTGATACGCATTCAGTTCATCGCGGAAATCAAACGGCGTGAACATGCGGTGCGTCACCAGCTGACTGCGCAGGCCCGGCATGTAGTGCTGTTCCAGATAGTCGAAGATGCGATCGCGCAGGCGCGGTCCTTCCACGGCCCAGTCGATATCGGCGGTGCCGAGGTGCGGCACCGGTGCCAGCACGTAATAACTGCCGCAGCCAGCGGGTGCCAGTGACGGATCGGTCACGCAGGGCGCGTGTAGGTAAAGCGAGAAGTCCTCTGCCAGGGCATCTTTGTTAAAGATCTCATCAATCAATTCACGGTAGCGCGGGCCAAAGCAGACCGTATGATGCGCGAGCTGATCGTGATGATGATTCAGACCAAAATAGAGCACAAACAGCGAGTTGCTCATGCGCTTGTTCTGCAGGGATTTTCCCCTGGCCACCGCGGCGGGATGCTGACTCAGCAGTTCACGGTAGGTATGAACCACGTCCGCATTAGAGGCCACCGCGCGGGTCGGGAATACGCGGCCATCTTTCAGGTGCACAGCGGTAATTTTATTTTCCTGCGTCTCCAGCCGGGCAACGCTGGCATTCAGCTCCACTTCGCCGCCCAGATCTTCAAACAGCTTCACCATGCCCTGCACCAGGGCACCCGTGCCGCCACGCGGGAACCAGACGCCCCATTCACGTTCCAGCGCATGAATCAGGGTATAGATTGACGAGGTGGCAAACGGGTTTCCGCCTACCAGCAGCGAATGGAAAGAGAACGCCTGACGCAGATGCTCATCTTCAATATAGCTCGCCACTTTGCTGTAGACGCTGCGCCACGCCTGCAGTTTAGCCAGCTGAGGCGCGGCACGTAGCATGTCGCGGAACGACAGAAACGGCACGGTCCCAAGCTTCAGATAACCTTCCGCAAACACCGCTCGGGAATAGGCCAGAAAGCGACGATAGCCTTCAACGTCGCGCGAATTAAATGCGCTGATCTGCGCCTCCAGCGCGGGCTGATCGTTGTCATAACTGAATACCTTGCCGGACTCCCAGCAGAGGCGATAAAACGGCTTCACCGGCAGGAGTTCGACATAGTCATAAAGCTTCTTACCTGCGAGGTTGAACAGCTCTTCAATAGCGCTGGGATCGGTAATCACCGTGGGGCCAGCATCAAAGGTAAAGCCCTGATCCTCGTAGACATAAGCGCGGCCGCCAGGCTTGTCACGCTGCTCCAGCAGTCGCGTAGGGATCCCTGACGCCTGAAGGCGAATGGCCAGCGCCAGACCACCAAAGCCTGCACCAATTACTGTCGTTCTGTTCATTGCATCGCCTGTTGACGGTGAGGAGTCATAATAGCCTGTAGCGCAGCCAGTACGGGAACCGGCGGCTTGCCGCTTAAGATGCGCAGCCGATCAGACACAGTGAGTTTTCCCGCATAAAAACGGGCAATCAGACCTTCGGGAAGGCCGTAAAAACGTTGCATAACCTGCCAGCGCTGGTCAGCCGGACCCGCCAGAAACAACATCCGGTTCAGCATCCGGAAGAAGCGCTGCTGCTGCCAGGTGTGACCGGCAAATTGCGCAATGGTGGCGTGCAGGGTCTCTGAGGTGAACGACTGCATCTGCGCAAGCCGGTCAGCCAGAGCGACCGCCAGCGGCAGCGAGTAGCCGGTGGTGGGATGGAATAACCCGGCACGCAGACCGCTGCAGGGCTGATCGCGTGTCTGCCAGAAAGCGTCCACGTCGCCGGTCAGCGTAATCGGCAACGCACCCTGTTCTTCACGCAATAGCTGTTTTAACTGCCAGCCCTGCTGAGCGGCATAGTCACGGATATTCTGACGGGCACGATCGCCTTCCAGCGTGGCGTTATCAATATAGTGGGTATCTTCAATCAGCAGCGTATCCGCCGAAAAGGGCAGGCTGTAGACAAAGCGATAGCCTGACTGCTGATCCACGGTCGCGTCCATGATGATCGGTGCGGTCAGGCCATGAGGTGAACTGAGCTGCCACTCCTGACCCACAAACGCCTGGAAGCCCATGCGCAGCGCACCATCGGGCTGATAGCCGCGTCCATCGATCACTGCGTCAGTTTCCAGCACCCGGTCATCCGCCAGCGTGACCGAGCGTGAAGCAATGCTCGCCACGCGGGTGTTCAGCAGCAGATCCGGCGCAAACCGGTCGCGGATAACCTGCGCGAAGCGCTCTGCGGTGACGCAAAAATAGCCGCTGTTAAGGGTACGGTTTCGTTGCGGAAAGCGCACCTCATAACCGGGCCAGTGATGAACCACCAGCGGAGCAATCCAGTGATGCTGCGTGTCGGTGAGATCGTCCGCATGAAACGACCAGGTATGATGCGCGCCAGGCTCACTTTCTGCATCAATCAGCAAAATGCGCAGTGAAGGGCGCTGCTGGCGTAAACGCAGGGCGATTAAGCCATTAGCCAGCCCTGCGCCCACCAGAATCAGATCATACCGCGGCATAATCTCTCCTGGTGATGACCGGTTTGCGGGTCTGCATCGCCTGCTCGACGATATCCGCCGCCAACGTTGTGCCGCCCGCCTGACAGAGCGCAGTGCGCAGTGTTTTCATCTGCTGGCCGTAGCTTTCATCAGCCAGCAGGGTCTGAAGCTGACGGGCCATCGCGTGGCTGGTGGTGAAGCGTGAAGCGCGACGTCCGATACCGTGCCAGACCACTCTGGCCGCGACGCCTGGCTGATCAAAGGCCAGCGGAATCGCCAGCAGTGGCGTCAGATGGTTAACGGCATCCAGCACGGTATTCATGCCACCGTGGGTAATCGCCAGATCGGCCTGCGCCAGTGCGGCAGCCTGATCGGCAAAATCGACCACCTGTACATGGCTGGACTGCGCCAGTTTTTCCGCCTGAAACGGTGACAGGCGACCGCAGTGCGCCAGCAGCAACTGCGCGTCGATCTCCTGGCAGGCGCGAACGATGGTTTTAAACAGGCCGTAGCGATGTCCCTGCAGCGTACCGAGTGATGCGAAAATGCGCGGTCTGTCGCCGTGCGGGAAGTAGCGTGGCTGCGACGCGGCAGGCGCTGTTACCGCTGCACGCAGCGGGCCGACCGAATGAAAATGGTCGGGCAACGCCTGGCGGGGGAAATCGAGTTCCGGCATCAGCTGGCTGATCTGCGCCAGGGGTGAAAAGCAGTGATGCAGCTTTTCCCGTGGTGTTAATCCCATCGCATGGGCATTGCGGGCGATAACGCGATCGTGACGGCGCATCAGCCAGTCATAGATCTTTTCACTGGCGCGATAGCGTTCGCGTGCCTGATCGGTGTTTGCATAGTCAAACGGCATCACGGCCAGCGGAAAATCGGGTTCGCGGTTAAGTGGCAGCGCACAGGCCACAGAGACGTAGGGCAGGTTCAGAGACTCTGCTGCCAATGCACCGGCTGGCTCCATCTGATCGACGATCACGCCATCAATCGCCAGCGTCTTCATCGCCACCGGTAGTTCACGGCAGAGCATCTCTGTGCTGCGGGCCATCTCATTGATTAACTTAAGCATCGACGGGCCAAGAGGATGCGCCGCCAGCTGCAGGGTATGCGCCAGACTGCCTGCCGGATGCGAAGCGAGACCCAGCGGGAAAAAGCCGATCCTGCTGTCAGTCAGTAGTGCGCTGACATCCGTCTGCTGGAGAAAGGTAATCTGGTGTCCGCGTGCGATTAAGGCCTGGCTCAGATGCGTGAGCGCCTGCACATGGCTATAGAAGGGCGGTGCAATGACCGCAAAGTGGCTCATGCAGCATCCTTAACTGACGGCAGCGAGTTTTTTCTCAAACCAGGCCTGAACAAAATGATGAGTGGCATAACCGTCCTGGCAGGCCGAAAGCAGATGCTCGCTGGCACAGCGCAGGTGATCGCGCAGTCGCGTTTCTACCGCCTGAGGCCCCAGCAGATTGACCAGCGTCGATTTCCCGTCATCCTGATGGGCATCTTTGCCGGTATCCGCCATGCCGTCGGTGAGATCGTCCAGCAGCTGAAAGGCCTGACCGAGATTCAACGAGAAGCGGTGTAACTGCTCGCGCGCCTCTTTTGGGGTTTCTGCCACAATAGAGGCCATCTGCATCGAGGCGCAGAACAGGGTGCTGGTTTTGTAATGATTGGTCATCAGAATCGCGTCGGCACTGCGTGGCTTGTCGCCTTCTGAAAGATCCTTAAACTGACCCTGAACCAGACCCTGCATGCCGACCGCGTGGGATAGCTCCGCGACCGCATCGGCTCTGGCGGCCGCCGTTAAGCCTTCAGCCATTGCCACCACGCCAAACGCCTTACTCAGCAGCGCCACTGCGGCCAGAATCGCGACATGTTCACCATACTGGCAGTGAATGGTTGGTCGTCCGCGACGCAGCTGTGCATCATCCATGCAGGGCATGTCATCCAGAATCAGGGAGGCGGCATGCACCATCTCAACCGCGCAGGCGAGATCCAGCAGCCCGGCAGGGGTGGCGCTACAGCCTAGATCGCGCGCGGCCAGCAGCAGCAGCAGCGGGCGAATACGCTTTCCCGGTGCCAGCGCACCCTCGCGCATTGCCGCGCCGACTAAATCACGTTCACTCTCAACCGGTAAAAGCTGATCAAGCCGATGCTCAATGTCGTTCAACAGGCTGGCTGCATCACTGTGGCTGAAATTGACGTGTTGTTCTGCACAGACCGTCATCATGGCTGTCCTTATCTACAGAGGAAGTCACAGCAGGTCGAAATGATTCGATGCCATCTTCAATAATCGTCCCCGACTGCCACAGCATAGTTGGCAGGTTTTCAAAGAACGGCGGGTAAATCCATTACAACTAAGCGTAGCTTACAGCGATAAAAATGTCGGCGAATTCAGCAGCATTCCGCGTTTAGATGCGCCATCCTGACCACTATATTGCCTGAATCAGCCCAGCAATGCGCGCAGCTGTTTCATCACGCTGGCGACATCCTCATCTGATAATGCGCCATCTTTAGCGAAGCGCACAATCCCTTCCGGATCAATCACTACGACGGACGCGCTTTCCGGCTGAAGATGCCAGCTATGGGCAGTGACGCCACTGCTGTCGATGATAAATTGCTGCCAGGGTGCCGCTTTTTTGCTGGAGGCGATGCTGCGCACCACAAAAATGGCACTGCCGGGCAGGGCATCGTCGGTATTTACGATGGTGGTGGTCTGGAAGCGGTCACGCGGCAGACTTGCCTGCTGAATGGCCTTGATTAAGGGTGCGCTCTGGTCTTTTGCAGAAAGCCGGCCCGCTACATGAATCACCAGACGCACTTTTCCGGTCAGTGTCTGACTGTTCCAGCGCTGATAATTTATATCGCCCTCATTGAGGAGCATTTCCCCTTTATCGGCAACATAGACGGGCGGGACTGGCTGGCCTGTGGTCAGCGTGTGAGCCGTGGCAAAACCGGAAAACAGCAGAGCAATCATCAATCCATAATGGCGCACGGGTTCCTCACTTCTTTTCGTTTTACGGCAGGCGAGGCGAGCTATCTCATCAGCAGGCAGAAGATTAGTACCACATCTATGTTTCAGATCAATAAAAGCATTAAAGATTTGGGCTGAAAATGCAGGGAATATTTTGTTAACAGGAGGTGGAAAATGAGTACAGCACTGATGACCTTGCCAGAGTTTGCCCGCTACATTGGCATCGCTACACCGACGCTGGCGCGTGCCTTTTGCTGCCGTGGATCGCTGGCGGGTGTACCGCTGCCGCAGGCGCTGGATGATGCACCGCTGACACAGCGCCACTGGCTGCGCGACGATGTACGTCAGTTTGATCATGCCTATAAGCGGGTACAGGCGATGCAGCAACGCCATACGCTTTAATCTGTGTGGAACAAAAAGCGCGGGAAACGTCCCGCGCTATGTTATGCAATGTTGTCTGGCCTGACCAGGAAGCAAACCAGATTGGCATCCCTGTCGCCTGTGATCTCCATGCTGCTATCCAGTCCGCTCACCGCATCGCCACGACTGAGTCGCTGATCGCCAATGCGAATAATCCCTTCCAGCACGGTCAGATAAGCCACAAAGCCCGGCATCGAGGGCACGTCCACCGTCTGATTGCGCTCCAGCAGCGTATCGTAGATATAGACTTCCTGGCGCAGTTCCAGCGGGGCGTCAGACTCTTCCGGTCCGGCCAGTTCGGTCCAGCCGTTAGTCATAATGCCCTGATCGCGCTCCAGCACCTGAGTCATCGCTTCACCGCCCGCCTGCGAAGGCCGGATAACGGCCTGCAACAACTCCGCTTCATACAGCGGCACTGACTCTTCGTACTGAACGCCCTCACCGGCATTCACCACCATCACCTTTTTCGCAGAGAGCTGGGTACGCTCGCCGTTGCTGTCCTGATGCTGCATTGAACCACGCCACAGGTAGGTGAACACTTCTTCATCCTGATGCTGCTGCATCGGGAGTCGGGCATCCAGTTTCAGCGACATCAGGTCAACCGTGAGCAACGGGCTAAGCGCCTCGCCAGGTCGCTGACGACGAACGGTAAAAGGACCGTACTCAAACAGTTGTTCAGGATTAGCTCGCACAATGTTCATGATTTATTCTCAGATAAAGGAAGGCATAACAACGATCATAGACCTCAGGCGCAGAATGAGAAGCCGGATGATTTGCCCGGCTTCGTCAGTTATTTTGAATAAAAAATCACGCGGGGCGCCATCGGCTTATTTGCCCTGTTCGTCGCTCTCACCCAGGAAGAAATACCAGAGTGGGATCGACAACAGCCCGGTAAAGACCGTGGAGTAGAGCAGGATCATCATCGCCTGGGTGATATACATGGTCAGTGACCAGTGGCTAAAGGGGATCTGATACTGGTCAATCACGCCGCCAATCATCGCATTCGCCATCACTGAAATCACAATCAGCGCCAGCACCGTGACGCTGCGGAGAAAATAGCGCATCTCTTTGCGCTTTCCGGCGAAGCGTGACTGGACGATAGCCAGCGGCGACTGCTTATCTGGCGCAATTTCTTCCCGGATGACCGACGCGCGCTGCGCGCTGCGCCAGCGTTGAATATCCAGCAGGATCAACACAACCAGGCTGATGCCCATAACAGGCAGCGCATAACCCAGCGCCAGCGTCACTATCAGGCTGGTGCCCTGTGCATAGCGCGGCAGTGCAAGCCAGGCGGACAACAGCGTCTGCGAGGGGCTGAGCTGGGGAACCGCCGGGCGGCGAATCCACCACATGCGGTAGCCCAGCACAATCATCGCACAGAGTCCAAAGCCGAACAGGGCCAGAATCAGCTGGTTAGGCAGACCAAACAGTACACCCATATGCGCATCCACGCCCCAGCGGGTCAGTTTCGCCACCAGCGGGAAGCTGGCGAACTCAACGCGGTCGACCACGCTAAAATCAGCCGGATTGATGGAAACCGCATCAACCTGGCTTGGCCAGCTGCGATCAATCTCCGATACGGTCCAGGCCTGTTCTGCGTTCTTAGGCTGACGCAGCTCCAGTTTCGCGGCGTGTAGTCCGGCCTGGCGTGCTTCTGCCAGCGCCTGATCCCAACTGGTATTCGGTTGATTCAGGAGCACCGGCGCGGCGGTTCTGGCTGGCATGGTCATGCCGGACATCGTCATGCCGATCATCGCACCGCGATGGTCAGCATGCGGATCGGCGGCTTCGGCGGGCGCGTCACCGTTCAGTGCGGTATTAACCTGCGGCGTTTTCCAGCCAAAGTCGCTGCGCATTTTTTCAATGTTGTTGCCTGCCCACTGTGACCAGGTCAGTCCGGTTACCGAAAAGAAGACCAGCCCGATAGCCAGCAGCAGGCCCAGCGTAACGTGCCAGTGACGCGTTGCCGCAAAACCGCTGCGCACTTTTCTGCGGGTGCGCGGTGGCCGGGTGCCGGACCATAAAACGATCCCGCCCAGCGCGGCGACCCACAGCCAGGAGGCTGCCAGTTCGCTGTAGTTACGGCCAAAATCGCCCAGCAGCAGGCCGCGATGTAGCTGACCCAGCCACATGCGCAGCGGCAGTACACCGCTGGTGCCATACACCGTCATATCGCCTTTCACCTGCAGCGTGTAAGGATCGATAAACAGCGATCGCGATTCCGATGGGCCAAGCTGAGGCTCAGCAAACTGCACGCGGGTTGTATCCTGCGGACCCGGCGCGGGACGCACGGCATAGATACGTGCTGATTCACCCGCTCGCGCACGTGCGGCAGCAATCTGGGCTGACAACGGCTGCGCCTGGCCCTGTGCATCGGTAGTCAGGGCATCGTGGTAGATCGCCTGTTCCAGCTGCGGCGTCAGAACATAGAGTGTGCCGGTGAGCGCGGCGACAAAAATAAACGGCGCGATAAACAGGCCGATGTAAAAATGCAGGCGGCGAAAAAGATTAAACAGCGTGCCGCGCGGTGCAGGGATAATTTCCTGAGAAGAGGACATAGCATTCCACACTTTTCAAAAGACAAAGGCGACTGGGTGACGTTGTCACACAATCGAATCAGAAAGCAGTGAGTGTGACGCGAAAGCAGGTGGCGCTCGTGGTCGGTGGCGACGCAACATCCATCGCCAGGGGGGCGGATTAATCGCAGAGGGCGGCGGGGCGCGGGTGATCAGGCTCATCCACCAGATGAACGGGATAAACACCCAGAGCATCAGCGGTACATGCACCAGTAAATCGCAGTAGCCACAGGCAAAACCAGGATCCATCATCATCCCATGGTCCGCCATCGACATCATCTCGCTGTGATGATGCATCATCGGCATCTCTGCGCTCATGGCAGATGCACGTTGCATCGTGGCGTGATGCTCAGCCAGATTCTTTGAAATCATCGGGGCAACAAACAACAGCAGCACAGCCAGTATCGCAATACCGGCAGTGAGTCGATGTCTGAGTGAAGATTTCTGCATGATTTTAACGGACGCAAGGGGTGAAAATTACGGGCGGCAGTGTAACGCGAAGGGGATAAAAGAGTTAAATAAAGTGGCTTCTGTTCCGAAAAATTTCGCACTCTTTGAACATATTCACTTTAATTCCAGCATCATTTAACTTAGATGTTACCCGTTAAATACATACAAATAACATTGATGGGTCGGTTGCATTAAACCAAACCCATAAAGGACTGAAGATGAAAATTGTAATGCTGGATGGTGACACGCTGCCTGTCTCTCTGCCGACCGGGCAACAACAGGCTGACTGGGAGATTCGCGCACAGACACCGGTCAGTGACATTGTCTCTTCGCTTGCGGGTGCGACGGTTGCGATTACCAATAAGGTGCAATTGCGTGCCGATACCCTGGCGCAGCTTCCCGAACTGCGCTTTATCTGTGTTGCGGCGACGGGTTATGACTGTATTGACCTCAACGCGTGCCGTGACCGCGGCATCGTGGTCAGTAATGTTCCTGGTTACTCCACCCAGAGCGTGTCGGAGGCGGTGATCGCCGCCATTTTCGCCCTGCGTCGTCAGATAATGGCTTATGCCGTTAATACCCGCATCGACTGGCCGCAGGCACAGCACTTCTGTCTGCATCGTCAGCCGATAGGGGATATTGGCGGCGCCACGCTGGGTATCGCGGGTAGAGGTGATATCGGGCAGGCGGTCGGCAGGCTGGCCCAGGCGCTGGGAATGCAGGTGCAGTACGCGGAGCGCAAAGGCAGCGACAGCGTGCGTGAGGGCTATGTCAGCTTTGAGCAGATGCTGGCCACCAGCGATATTATTTCGCTGCACTGCCCATTGAGTGACAGCACCCGTCAGATGATTGACCGTGAGGCGCTGGCGAAAATGAAACCGCATGCGCTGCTGATTAACACCGCACGCGGTGGACTGATTAACGAGGCCGATCTTGCGGAGGCATTAAAGCAGGGGCTGATTGGCGGCGCGGCGCTGGATGTCCTGAGCAGCGAACCACCTTCTGCCGATAACCCGCTACTGGCAGATTTGCCCAATCTGCTGCTGACGCCGCACATCGCCTGGGCGAGCCGCAGCGGCGTAGAAAATCTGGTAACTGGCGTGATGGCCAATATCGCGGCCTTTATTCAGGGCGAGCCGGTTAATGTGGTGAGCTGAGCGGGGTGGAATGGCTTTTTAAGGCCCGCTATTCGTTGATATCCAGAGCAACCTCGTAGAATTCAGTAAAAGCGTTTTACGGGGTTCAATCATCAGAGTATTCATTTCTTTATTTCCATCCGTACTTTAAACGTTCGTGCGCTACGGGACTTAGCGCCTTTTACTGGCTGAATCAGCCGTTGTCAGCGCTTCAGGAACAGAAAGGATTCTGGTCAGTGAAAAAGAACAACAGCACGCCCACGCCTCATGATGCGACATTCCGGCAGTTTCTGACTCAGCCAGATATTGCCCACGATTTCCTGGCGCTGCACCTGCCACCAGAACTGCGCGAATGCTGCGATCTCAGCACATTGAAGCTGGAGTCGGGGTCGTTTGTCGAGGATGACCTTCGGCAGTACTTCAGCGACGTGCTTTACAGTCTTAAAACTACCGCTGGCAATGGATATATCCATGTACTCATTGAGTATCAGTCATCACCTGACAAACATATGGCATTTCGGCTGATGCGCTATGCAGTGGCTGCCATGCAGCGCCATCTTGAAGCTGGGCATAAGAGACTGCCGCTGGTGATACCCATACTGTTTTACGCGGGCAGACGCACTCCCTATCCTTATTCGACCCGGTGGCTGGATGAGTTCGACGACCCGTTGCTGGCGGACAGGCTTTACAGCCACAGTTTTCCGCTGGTCGATGTCACGACGATTCCTGACGATGAGATCATGCAACACCGCAGCATGGCGGCACTGACCCTGTTGCAGAAACATATCCGGCAGCGGGATCTGGCAGAACTGATGGACAGGCTGGTATCCATTTTGATGGCAGGCGATCACTCTTCATCGCAGGTGATATCACTGATAAACTACATTGTGCAGGCGGGCGAAGTATCAGACGCCAAAACCTTTGTACAGGAGCTGGCACAGCGTGTGCCCCAACACGAGAACGTACTTATGACTATCGCACAACAGCTTGAGCAGATAGGGCTTGAGAAAGGCATTGAGCTGGGCATTGCACAAGGCCGCATCGAAGGCAAAGAGATCGGGCTTCAGCAAGGAAGGCAAAGCATGCAACTCAGAATTGCCCGCACTATGCTGACGAGCGGTATGGATCGCAATACCGTCATGCAGATGACCGGTCTTACAGAAGAAGAGCTGGCACAGCTTTCGCACTAAGAATTTTTGAGCGCCGATTAACGCTGACGACTCAAATCGCCAGCTTACTGCACTGAAAATATAAAAATCAGCCTGCCGGAATCATGGGAACACCATCGCTTTTCATCACGGCAAGCCTGTTATTTGCGCGCTCAGAATCAAAATATCGAGCGTCCCAGCTTTTCCGTCAGCAACTCCAGTACAGCGGTACCTGCCAGCGAATTACCTGCACTGTCCAGCCCGGGTGACCAGACGGCAATGCTCATCTCGCCAGGGATGACGGCAATAATTCCGCCACCCACGCCCGACTTCGCAGGCATCCCGACCCGCCACGCAAACTCACCTGCGCCGTCATACATCCCGCTGGTGATCATCAGTGCGTTAATCTGCCGTGCCTGACGCGGTGTAATCATCTGGCTGCCATCCAGTGTTTTACCCTGATTGGCCAGATAGACGAAGGTGCGCGCCAGTTCAACGCAGTTCATCGACAGCGAGCAATAGTGGAAATAGGTCTGCATGACGCTGGTGACATCGTTATCGAAATTACCAAACGACTTCATCAGCCAGGCGATCGCGGCATTGCGGGCAGAATGCTCAAATTCAGAGCGGGCAACGTGGCGATCATAATTGATATCGGGCTGCTGGCTCAGCTGGCGCACAATTTCCAGCATTCGCTGGCGCGGCGCGGTCAGGCGGGTTTCCAGAAGATCACAAATCACCAGCGCCCCGGCATTAATAAACGGATTACGCGGCTTGCCCTGTTCCAGCTCCAGCTGCACCAGGGAATTAAAGGGCTGGCCTGATGGCTCTTTGCCCACCCGCTGCCAGATTTCACTGTCATCATAGCGGGTCAGCGCCACGGTCAGCGATAGCGCTTTGGATATGGACTGAATCGAAAAGCGCGTCTCCGCATCGCCCGCCTGAAAGAGGGTGCCGTCACGCAGGCAAACGGCTATGGCGAGATTGTCGGCCGCGACATCGGCCAGCGCGGGGATATAGTCAGCGACTTTTCCCCTATGGACCAGCGGACGCACCTGATCCAGGACCTCCTGCAACAGAGCATTATTCAGTTCAGACACGCACTTTTCTCCCGTCGGTTTTCGCTGACCGGCAATGCGCTATGCATTTGCGCCCGGTCAGTCATCTGTTATGAGTCGCTGAGCCGCATTTTCAGCTGATGGGTTTTGACTGTGCTGCCAGCGGAGCCAATACCATCTGTAACAGGCTCAGCAGTGCCAGCACGCTGAAGGGCAGCGTCCAGTTACCGCTCTGTTCATGGAGCACGCCAAAAAACAGCGGGCCCAGGGCAGCCAGCGCATAGCCCACACATTGCGCCATGCCTGAAAGTTGTGAGGCCTGAAGGTGATGTGTGGCGCGCAGATTAAACAGCGAGAGGCAGAGCACCAGCGAAGCCCCAGCGCCCAGTCCGGCCAGTGTCAGCCAGATCACCGCCCATTGCGGATTAAGCAGCAGTCCTGACATACCAAGGAAAATACCCGAGGAAGCAATGAATGCGGTGAGCCGGGCATCTTTTACCCGCTTCAGCGCAACCATACAGCCCAGGTTAGCAACGATTGCAATTGCCTGATACCAGAACAGCAGCCAGCCAGCCTGCGCCTGAGTGAAGCCATTATCCTGAGCAAATACGGCAAACCAGTCGATCAGGGTATAAAACGCCAGCGATTGGAGTGCCATGAACAGGGCGATTTGCCAGCCACCAGCTGAGCGCCACACATGACGATGTGCACCCGATTCGTCAGCTGGTGCTAAAGTGGACTGCCGCTGACATAAAAGCGGCAGCCAGGCGAGCAGCGCAACCAGTCCCGGCAGCGCCCAGACAACCAGTGAGAGTCGCCAGCCCGCCGTTGAGTACTGGCTCAGCGGTACCGCAATGCCGGACGCCAGGCTGGCGGTAATCGACATGGTGGCGGCGTACAGGCCAATGTATCTGGCGGTATGGGCGGTGAAATCGCGCTTAATCAGCGGCGGCAGCAGTACGTTGGCAGCGGCAATGCCTGCGCTCAGCAGCAGCGTTCCGCTCCATAACGCCGCTTCAGCGGGCAGCCAGCGCAACAGTGAACCGGCAGTAATCAGGCACAGTGCGCCCCACAAACTGCGTTCAAGCCCGACCCGATTTCCCAGCCAGGCGGCAGGGGGGGCGAGCAGGGCAAACAGCATCAGTGGAATAAAGTTAAACAGGCCTGCTTCGCTGGCGCTGAGGCCAAAAGTCTGGCGAATATCCTGCAGCACCGGGCCGACGGCGGTAATCGGTGCCCGAAGATTCGCTGCGGTGAGCAGCAGGACGAACAAAAAAAAGCTGGCGCTGGAAAACGCAGCGAGGGGTTTAGCTTGCTGTTGTACAGGCATCATGGCAGGGATCATCACATGCAGCAGTGCTGCGGGGGCGTTGGTTGACGTTAACGCTTACGCATCAGAATTGATGTCTGGGCGCTACTTTACTGACCGGTCAGCGGCCTGTAAAGCCTTGTTATGTGATGAAATAGCGTAAATGCGATCTCGCCTCAGCGATCGCTGTAAACTGATTAGTGGAACTCGGGCTCAGGGAAGTGACCACAGTCGTTCTGGCTGGGATTAGAGCCGGGCTGGCAGGTCTGCTGCCGGGTTTCGGCCGCGGGAACCGGTTTTTCAGCGTGCCACGGGGCGCTACAGGCACTGAGAAGAGAAACCAGAATCATCACACTGACTACGCGCATATCCGCTCCTTATTAACCGTCATGAGCAAGGTCACGTCGGTGATCGGCGGTTGGCAGGTCAGGGACGTCTTACCTGAGTGTGGTCGCTAAGGAGATATTGTCAATTAAAACAGCGCAAACATCAGCGCCACAGGAAAACTCATCGGCCAGGTGGCACCCACCAGAAAGGCGCTCAACAGTTTGATGCTCAGCTTATCTTTGGCGATGAAGAAGGTGATCAGCGTCGCGACCAGTGCAACAACGGCATAGAAAATTAGCATACCCTGGTACAGTGTCATTGATATCTCCGCAGCGTCATTATGGTTTTCGCTGCGCATGATGCGGAGTTTTGTGATCCAGATCAAGTGAATCAGGGTTTAGCATCTAAAGAAATTACCGGTCAATGCGGCTGATTTGCTCTCTGACTTCCATGAAGATAACGGGCGATTTCAGGCTGAAAACCGTGCCGGAAAATGCGGGTCGGACCTTTGCTGATGCCGCGATCCTGTCTGAATAACTCCTGGCGAATGATTGCTGACTGACCGTGGCCATGACGTAAAAAAGCCCGCGATGGTGGGCGGGCCTGATATTGAAGTACATAACGATACAGCGTGCGCGTTTTAACTCTGACGATAGAGCGCCATCACCGCTTCCAGATCCGGCGTGCGTGGGTTGCCGCCGGTGCAGACGTCATCCAGTGCCGCCTGCGCCAGTGCAGGAATATCTGCCTCTTGCAAGCCGACCTCACGCAACGAACGGGGAATGCCCACATCCCGGCAGAGCTGACGAACCGCAGCGACAGCCGCTTCCCGCGCCTGATCCAGCGTCAGCGTGTCGACCTGTTTCACACCCATGGCGCGGGCGATATCGCGATATTTCTCGCCTGTTGACGGAGCATTCCACGCCATCACTTGTGGCAGCAGAATGGCGTTCGCCACGCCGTGCGGCACGTTATAAAAGGCACCCAGCGGATGCGCCATACCATGCACCAGACCAAGTCCGACATTGGAGAAGCCCATCCCGGCCACATATTGCCCCAGTGCCATCTGTTCAACAGCATCAATATTACCCGCCACCGATTCGCGCAGCGAGTGGCTGATAATTTCAATGGCTTTGAGGTGCAGCATGTCAGTCAGGGGCCAGGCACCGCGCGTAATGTACCCTTCAATTGCGTGAGTTAATGCATCAATTCCGGTGGCAGCTTTCAGCGAGGCGGGCATGCTCGCCATCATCTCCGCATCAATAATCGCCACTTTTGGAATGTCATGCGGATCGACGCAGACAAACTTGCGACGATTCTCTTCGTCGGTAATGACATAGTTAATGGTGACTTCTGCCGCGGTGCCTGCCGTGGTTGGAATTGCGATGATGGGCACGCACGGATGACGGGTTGGGCTGACGCCTTCCAGGCTGCGGACATCTTCGAATTCAGGGTTGTTGATAATAATGCCGATCGCTTTGCTGGTGTCCTGCGGTGAGCCACCGCCGATGGCGATAAGGTAGTCAGCACCTGATTCCCTGAACACGGCAACGCCCTGCTGCACCACCCGGATAGTCGGATTCGGTACGACCTCATCATAAACCGCCCAGGCAAGCTGATGCTGTTCCAGCAGGTCAGTGACCCGCTTCAGCGCGCCTGCTGCAACCAGCGCTTTGTCAGTGACAATAAGCGCTTTACGCATCCCGCGACGCTGTACCTCTTCAGGCAAATGACGTAATGCGCCAGCACCAAACCAGGCGGTTTCATTCAGAATCATACGTTGGGTCATCAAAACATCCTCTGTTAACAAATGGTTTTCTACGATCCGTGATCCGCTGTGCAGGTTCTGCGCATAACCTCTCAGTTTCAGGTAAGGACATTTGATAAAAATCAATGAATTAGTAAAAAGTGATGCGCGCATTTCATTCAGACAAGACTTTCGTCTGATGGGGTTGCGATGAGAGGTGGTGAATTATGCCCATCGTCCGTTGTGTGCAACACTTCTTTATCACAAACCCGTCCGCCCATGAGGAATGAAAACATGACCCGATTCGTAATGAATAAGAAGGATGATCTCGTCGACAGCGCGTTAGATGGCATGATTTACGCCAGTCCCTGGCGTAATCTGGTGCGGCTGCAGGTCGATCCCCACATTCGCATCGTGATGCGCAGAGACTGGAAAAAACAGCAGGTCGCACTGATCTCCGGTGGCGGTTCCGGCCATGAGCCTGCCCATGTCGGCTTCATCGGCAAAGGGATGCTGACGGCGGCCGTCTGTGGCGATGTGTTTGCCTCACCCAGCGTTGATGCGGTTTATAACGCCATCATCAACCTTACCGGTGACGCGGGATGCCTGCTGATTGTGAAAAACTACACCGGCGACCGACTCAACTTTGGGCTGGCGGCTGAAAAGGCCCGCAATGCAGGGTTCAGCGTCAATATGGTGATTGTCGGTGATGATGTGGCCTTACCGGATAATCCTCAGCCACGCGGCGTAGCAGGCACGTTGCTGGTGCATAAAGTGGCAGGTTTTGTCGCCCAGCGGGGTGACGATCTGGCGGCGGTAACTGAGGCTGCAGAGGCCGCCAGTCGTGCTATCGCCACCATGGGGGTCGCGCTTTCCAGCTGTCATCTGCCGGATGAACAGACCGGCCAGCGGGTGCCCGACGGCAGTGTGGAAATGGGGCTGGGGATTCACGGCGAGCCGGGCGTTGACGTCATGCCGACTCAGAACAGCCAGCAGATTGTGCAGCATCTGCTGGAAAAGGTGATGCCAGGCAAGGATCAGCCCTGCGCGCTGCTGGTGAATAACCTTGGCGGGATGTCGGCGTTGGAGATGAGTCTGGTCACACGCGATCTGATTGAGTCGCCGCTTAGCCAGGTAAGCCGTTATCTGATAGGTCCGGCACCGCTGATGACCGCGCTGGACATGAAAGGCTTTTCCGTCACCCGCATGACGCTGACGCCGCTGTTCGAAGCGGCGATCTGCGCCCCGGTCGAAGTAACCGGCTGGGTTCCGGCGGTTGATATCACATCACTGGAGCCGGTTAACGCAGCCCGGGAGTCGACAGCGCATCCGGTGCAACCCTCCGAAAACCCGGCGGTCGCTGCCTTTGTGAACCGCATCTGTGAAACGCTGATCGCCAGTGAAAGCGAGCTGAATAAACTGGATGCGCAGGTGGGTGACGGGGATACCGGGTCGACCTTTGCTGCTGGTGCGCGTCAAATCCAGCGTGAATGCGCCGATAATCAGCTGCCCCTGAATGTTCTGCCCGACCTGCTCGCGGTAACGGGTGAGCGACTGGCCACGGTTATGGGTGGTTCCAGCGGCGTGTTGATGGCTATCTTCTTCACCGCCGCCGCACAGCACCTGTCGGAAGGAGACGACTTACCGATCGCTTTACAACAGGGTCTGGAAAAAATGAAGCAGTATGGCGGGGCTAAACCGGGCGATCGTACACTGATTGATGCGCTCCAGCCCGCGATTGAGGCGCTGGTGGCGGGCAAATCGCTGGCAGCCGCAGCAGATGCGGCGCAGCACGGCAGTGATGCAACCGCCAGCATGGGAAAAGCAAAGGCGGGCCGATCATCTTATCTCAACAGCGCGAACCTGAATGGCGTGCCCGATCCCGGTGCGGTTGCAGTCGCCAGCGTTTTTGCGGCATTAAAAACGCTTTAGATCAGTTACGGCGCTAAACGCGTCTGTAAAAAGGCCAGTAACTGGCGGTTTACTTCGCTGCGCTGACGGTGCTGCGGGTAAACCGCATTCAGGGAGAGCGGTGGCGGCTGGCAGCCGTCCAGCACCGTCACCAGTTCACCCCTTTGCAGGGCTGACTCAACGATAAAAGCGGGTAGCAGGACCAGTCCGAGTCCCGCCAGGGCGGCATCACGCAGCACTTCGCCATTGTTACTCACCATGGGGCCCTGAACCGCCAGCCATTTCGCTTTGCCATTAACCTGCAGTTCCCAGCCATTCTGTCCTTCCCGTCCATAGCGCAGACAGGCGTGTTGCAGTAACTCATCCGGATGTTGAGGCGTGCCAGCCCGTTTCAGGTAGTCAGGACTGCAGCAGATCACCCGCTTCAGTTCGCCCAGCGGGCGGGCAATCAGCGTGGAATCGGCCAGGGTGCCAATACGGATTGCCATATCGACGCCTTCGCCAATTACATCAACATAGCGATCCGCCAGCTCAATCTGAAACTGCAGTGCCGGATGATGACTCAGAAACTCCGCAATCAGCGGTGACAGGCGGCTCATGCCAAACGACATCGGCAGATTGATGCGGAAAGTGCCGCGCAGCGTCTGCTGCTGCTCCGACACCGCCAGTTCGGCTTCCTGAATCTCATCCAGAATGCGCTGAGCATGCTGCGCAAACAGCAGTCCCGCATCTGTCACTGACAGCTTGCGGGTGTTACGTATCAGCAGACGTACGCCTAACGACGCTTCCAGTGCGGCCATGCGGCGGCTGACATACTGTTTCGATAACATCAGCTGCTCAGCGGCTGCAGTGAAGTTACCAGCATGTATCACGGCGATGTAAATCCGGAGATCTTCAATCTGCATAGTGTCTACTTATCGGTGACAATGACGGGGCTTCAGGCGAAAACTCAGCCGCAGGCGTTAACTTATATCGGGTAATACGTCTCAGGGCAACGTGTCAGCACCCTCAGCCAGCGCGACAGCGATCATAGATTTGCCGTTTCGCAATATTTAAACGGGCGGTCATCCGGGCTAAATGAGTTAAAGCCGTTATAGTAAGCAGGCAGTGATGCAATCCATCCGGAATTAACCTGATAAGGAGTGACTGGTGAAAAAATTACTCTGCGCAACGGTGCTTGCCGTTTTGCCAATAACTACGCTGGCAGCGTCGGTGTTTACGCTGCAATCACAGGACTTCAGCGATAATGCGCTACTGGACAAAAAGTTTGCCGGTGCCAATAAAAGTAATCCTTCCTGCACAGGTGAGAATATTTCTCCCGAGCTTAACTGGTCTGCGATTCCGGCGGGCACCCGTAGTCTGGCTCTGCTGATGACCGATCCGGTCGGGGCCAAAGGGCTGGGCGTGACACATATGGTGGCCTATAACATTCCGGCCAGCCGTTCGTCGTTTGCGCAGGGCGCGCTGACAGAGGGCAAGGACTATACCGGCGGAAAAAATACCCCCGGGACACTGCACTATTACGGGCCTTGTCCACCGAAAGGCAGCGGCCTGCATCACTATAACTTTGTGCTGATCGCCACTGATTTGCCGGTGGGCCAGCTGAAGCCGGGGTTAACTCAGGCAGAGCTGGTGGCCCAGCTGAAAGGTCACGCCCTGGGCGCGGCCAGCACGGTTGGCCGCTTCAGCAACGAATAAGCGTTGAGTTTTCAGAGGCAGTGACCTGTAGCCTGCCTCTGTGCGCAGCGGGTCAGTCGCCGCTGAACATCTCACGGATGCGCATTGCGATGTGATCGGTATGGGTCTCCAGCGCGAAGTGACCGCTATCCAGCAGCTCGACCACCGCCTGCGGATTATCGCGCTGCCAGGCCACGGCGCCGGGTGGAATAAAGAAAGGATCGTGTTTGCCCCAGATCACCAGCGTCGGGAGCTGCTGCTGGCGAAAGAATGCCTGAAATTCCGGGTAGCGTTTGAGATTGCTGGCGTAATCAAGGAACAGTGCCTGCTGAATATCTTTGTTTCCGGGACGCTCCATCAGCAGCGTGTCCAGAGTATAACTTTCCGGGGCGATCTGCTGCGGATCGCTGACCCCATGCAGATACTGCCACTTAACCCCTTCGGCTGTCAGGATGGCGTCGCGGATCACCTCACCGTTTTCCTCGCTGGGTTCCGCCCAGTATGCGCGAACCGGTGCCCAGGCGTCTCCCAGTCCCTCCAGATAGGCATTACCGTTTTGCGATATCAGTCCGCTGACGCGATCCGGGTAGGCCAGCGCCAGCCGCAGACCTGCGGGAGCTCCATAGTCGAAAACATACATTGCGTAGCGTTTCAGCCCGAGTGCATCGACAAACGCGGTCAACGTCTGGCCGAGTGCGTCGAAAGTCCATGAATAGTTACGTTCGGCGGGGACGTCAGTAAAACCAAAGCCAGGCAGATCGGGCGCGATGATATGGAACTTATCGAACAGAAGCGGGATGAGATTGCGAAACTGATGAGAGGAGGTGGGAAAACCGTGCAGCAGTAGCAACACCGGCAGTGATGGATCGCCCGCTTCACGATAGAAAACATTAACGCCGTCGGCCTGCTGATAACGATAAGAAACAGAGTGTGTATTCATGATATTTTCCTGTAACTGGTTAAATAGCATTTATAGGGTTACAAGGGCTTATTATGCAGCGATTATGTAACCTGTCAAATTGATATTTAGTGGTTACATCAGGCCGTTTGTAACTACTAATCTGCTTTTTTATCGGTTACAGTAGCGTCAGAAGATTTCAATAATGAGGGCGACATCATGGCGGAAACGCAATCACACTCCGGCCAGGGGCCGTGGTTTCTGGCCGATCATCCGGCGCTGAATTTTATCAACACCGAGGCTATCGCAGAGGGGCGGCCACACGATTTCTTGCAAAGCGATCAGGATGTTGAAGACTGGCTGCAACAGGCCGGACTGCTAACCGACGGATCTGCGCCGCAGTATGAGCCGGGCGCGCTGGTGCAGGCCGCACGTCAGTTACGTCAGATTGTTCGTGACGCTGTGCAGCAGCATAAAGCAGGTGAGAATGTGAGTACTGAGGCGCTGAATGTCTGGCTGGGCCAGGCAACGAGTCACCTGCAACTGAGCGGGGAGTCGGGTTCGCTGACTATCCGGCGCGTTTACGCTAGCCAGAACGTAAGGCAGCGGCTGGGACAGGTTGCAGAACAGGCTGCAATGCTGCTCACGCAGGAAGATTTCAGCAGAGTCCGTGCCTGTGAACATCCCGACTGCACCCTGTGGTTTTACGATCGCACCAAAGCGCATCGCCGCCGCTGGTGCAGCATGGCGCTGTGTGGCAATCGGGCGAAAGTCGCGCGTTTCAGGGCAGTAAAATCGGGTGGGTAGAGCGTGCGTCTGCCAGATAAAAAAACACCCTGCAGAGCAGGGTGTCAGAAGTGTTATTTAGCCGCTGTCGTGGCGGGCTTTTGCCGTTTACGCAGCTTATCAATCAGTCGATGGGCTTCCGCTTTGGTTGCTACCGCAGGTGAGGAGCCGGTCAGCGGCTGACGCGCCGTTTCACGTACCGTCAGAATGGTCAGCAGGCCAATCACACCTGCGCCCATCATGTAGTAAGCGGGCATCATGTTGTTTTTGGTGGTATCCACCAGCCACGCGGTAATCAGCGGTGTCGTACCGCCGAACAGCGACACCGACAGGTTAAAGCCGATAGCCAGTGCGCTGTAACGGATATCGGTTGTAAACAGGGCTGGCAGCGTCGAAGGCATGGTGCCGCTGAAGCAGGTGTGCAGCACGCCCAGAATCAGCAGGCCGCCAAATACCGCCCACATGTTACCGGAACCAATCAGCATAAAGCTCGGAATCGCGAGCAGAATCAGGCCTACTGCACCAAAGCCAATCACCGGACGACGACCAATGCGATCGGTCCAGCGCCCCCACAGCAGCGTCAGCGGCATCATCACGAACATCGCCACCATAACCAGCAGCAGACCACTCAGCTCTGGCAGTCCCAGCACGCCGGTGAGGTAACTCGGCATATACGAGGTCAGCATGTAGTTAGAGACGTTGAACAGCAGCACCAGACCGATACATTTCAGCATAGGCGCACGATACTTGCTCAGCATCTGCATCAGCGTCAGGCGCGGTTTGCTCTGCTCCAGCGCTTCCTGCTTTTCCATGTGCTGCTGGAATGCCGGGGTTTCTTCGAGCTTCAGACGGACATAGAGGCCGAACAGACCCAGCGGCGCGGCAATAAAGAACGGCACGCGCCAGCCCCAGGACATCATCGCCTCGTTCGACATCACGGTGGTCATCACCGTGACCAGGCTGGCCCCGAGCAGGTAGCCGCCAATGGTACCGAACTCCAGGAAGCTGCCCATAAAGCCACGGCGTTTGTCGGTGGAGTACTCCGCGATAAAGGTCGCTGCACCACCATATTCACCGCCGGTCGAGAAGCCCTGAATCAGGCGCGCAACCAGCAGCAGAATCGGGGCCATAATCCCGATCGACGAATAGGCCGGGATCAGCCCGATGCAGAATGTCCCGATCGACATCATGATCATCGTCATCGCCAGCACTTTCTGGCGGCCGATGCGGTCACCCAGCGGGCCAAACACCAGGCCGCCAATCGGACGCACGAGGAAGGCCGCCGCAAACGTACCAAAGGTGGCAATCAGCTGCACCGCGTTGTTGGCATCCGGGAAAAAGACTTTGCCGATGATGACGGCAAGATAGCTGTATACGCCAAAGTCGAACCATTCCATCGCATTACCGAGCGCCGCTGCGCCAACTGCGCGCTTCAGCATGTCGTTATCAATAACGGTAATGTCGTCAACAGTCAGCTCTTTGGGCTTCCTGTTCCAGAAATGTTTCTTTGGGTGTTCAGACGATGTGTTTCTGGTGTCCATATTCTCCTCAGGTACTTCAATGAAGGAGTCTTATAGCTTTCGCAGCCGCAAATAATGTTCAGAAGAAACCGTGGAAATGAAAGCTATAAGAAGCCGAATAATTTTTAAGTGAAGCGGCAGAAACCGCAGCCGGTAAACCTTAGACTACGAATGTAAGGTTTTGCAAGTTTTCAGCCGAAATAACTGGCTTTGCTGACAAAACCAGCACACTGCACTTACTCATGCCTGCTTACGCTCATAAACATTTGGTCATATCCCGCGTTTCTGGCTCAGATGCTGTCTGGCGCTGATTTCATCAGCCACGCCTGCGCTCATTAATCAGCTTCAGGCCGTCAATGCGGTCCAGCGCCTGCAGCAGCTGTTCCGTGCTGGCGGTCAGGCTGATACGGATATAATCTCGCCCGGCGGGGCCAAAGCCGTGACCTGGTGCCACCAGCAGATGACACTCTCGCAGTAACAGGCTGGCGAACTCCTTGCCGGTAAAACCGGGTGGCGCAGGCAGCCAGAGGAAAAAGGTGCCCTGACGAGCGCGCACCGGCCAGTGCATCGCTGCCAGCCTGGCGAGTACCACGCGACGCCGCTGGTGATAAGGATCAGCCAGACGGTTAAGTTGCTCAGCAGAGAGCGACAAGGCGGTGATGGCGGCATCCTGCACCGCGCCAGACACCGTGCTGTAGCTGTGAGTATGCAGTTTTTTAAAAGCCGCAATCATCGAGGCGTTTCCCACCGCAAAGCCCACACGCCAGCCTGCCATCAACGCGCTTTTCGACAGGGTGTAAATTTCCACCCCCCAACCTTTGGCATTGGGCTGGGTCAGCAGACTCAGCGGCTGCTCGCCCGACTCACTGCCCAGCGTGGCGTAGGCGAAGTCATGGATCAGCGGAATATGGTGCTGGCGGGCGAAAGCCAGCGCGTCGGCGAACAGCGCGGGCGTCGCCAGTGCGCCGGTGGGATTATGGGGATAATTGAGCATAACCATACCGGCGCGCGCGGCAATCTCATCCGGCACCTGAGTAAAATCGGGCAGGAAAGCGTTGCGCGCCTCCAGCGGGATGCCATAAAAATTGGCACCGGCCTGGCGTGCTGCTGAGCGATAGATTGGATAACAGGGATCGGTGGAGATTAACACCTGGCCCGGGTTGAGCAGGGCGCGGGGAAAGCCGTTGACGCCAACGTGCGCGCCCTGAAACAGCGCAACTTCGGTATCGGGATCCAGCATGACCCCATAGTGACGCTGGTAAAAGTCTGCGATAGCCTGACGCAGGGCGGGCTTTCCCCAGAAAGAGGGATATTCATGATTTTCCGGCCTCGCCGCAGCAGCCTGTAAGGAGGCGATGACCGCAGGCGGCGTAGGCTGTCGCGGGCTGCCCGATGAGAGATCGATAAGCGGTAACTGCGATGCATCCAGTTCTGCTGCCTGCTTCTCGAGTAAGCTGAACAGATTCTCTTCCAGCCCTGCGACCAAATCTGAAGCTGCAAACTCCGCCATAACCGTCCCGCAATAAAGAGTGTGAAGCGGAAAAGAATGACACAGCCGCGTTTCATTTCGTTAGCAGAAATAACGCTGAAGATTGCCGCCATCTGGATATTCAGCCTGTGACTATCGTTAGCATAAATAAGCCAAAGTCGGGGCCGGTTTTGCCTGTTCCTGATTGTAAGGGCTGTGATTAAATCGATTGCTCTCACAATAATGAATCAGGAAGCATTATGCGCATTACTTCACGGGGAATTATTTTTTCACTAACGGCTGTTTCAATTTTTATCTCTGCTGCGCAAGCCGCAGACCAGAAAAAAATACGCATCGGTTTTAATCCGGGTCCGTATAAAGAGCAGTTTGAAAAAGGCGTGGCGCCTCTGTTAATTAAGCAGGGTTATACGCTGGAATATAAAGATTTCAGCGATGGCATTCAGGTTAATGATGCTGTTCATCGCGGCACGATTGACGCCAATATCATGCAGCATCCGGTCTATCTGAAGTCGGTTAACGATCGGCTTGGCATCGATAATGTCGGTATTGTGCAGGTGCCGACCCCGCCAATGGGGCTCTATTCTGAACGCGCAAAAACGCTGACGCAGCCCGCGCCAGGCAGCACGGTCTCTGTGCCGAATCAACCCTCAAATGAGTATCGGGCTGCGCTGTTACTTCAGAGCATAGGCTGGCTTAAAATCAGTCCGGAGAGTGATGCCGCAACCTTCTCGCAGAAAAACATTACGGAGAACCCCTACAAAATCGTGCTGAAAGAGATGGATAATGCCCAGCAGGTGCGCGCACTGCCTGATGTGGATTATGGTGTCATTCAGGGTAACTTCGCGGTCTCCAGTGGCCTGAAACTCAATTCCGCGCTGAAACTGGAGGCACCAACCAGCCAGTTTATTAACGTAGTAACGGTAGCGGGTAAAAATAAGCAGGCTCAGTTTGCCCGTGACATTATTGCCGGCTATCACTCGCCGGAATTCAAAGCGTATATCATCAGTAATGCGCAATATGCGGGCTATCTGTTGCCAGACTATTTCAAATGAGTCAGACGGCTATCGCGTTTCACCAGGTCAGCAAAACCTTTGCACGTAACGGGACAGAAGTACAGGCGCTGCAGGATATTAATTTGCGCATCAACCGGGGCGATATTTTTGGCGTTATCGGCACCAGCGGTGCCGGAAAAAGCACGCTGCTGCGCCTGATTAATCATCTGGAAACGCCGACAACCGGCACGGTGGAGGTGCAGGGTGAAGCGTTACAGGGGGTCAGCAAAAAGCGGTTAATTGAAGTCAAAAAGCAGATTGGGATGATCTTTCAGCACTTTAATCTGCTCAATGCCCGTACCGTATTTCACAACGTGGCCATCCCGCTGATATTGCAGGGGCGGAGTAAAGATTTTATCGCCACCCGCGTGGCGGAACTGCTGGCGTTTGTGAACCTCAGCGACAAAGCCAACAGCTACCCGGACGAACTCTCCGGCGGTCAGAAACAGCGCGTCGGGATTGCCCGTGCGCTGGCAACCAATCCTGCCATTCTGCTGTGCGATGAGGCGACGTCGGCGCTGGATCCTCAGACCACGGTGCAGATTCTGCTGTTGTTACAGGAAATCAATCAGCGTTATGGCATCACCATTGTGCTGATCACCCACGAGATGTCAGTGGTGCAGCAGATCTGCAACCGGATGGCGGTGATGGCGCAGGGGCGTATTGTTGAACAGGGCGATGTCCTGACGCTGTTCGCCGAACCGCAGCAGGCGGTGAGCGCCAGCTTTGTGCAGTCGGTCATTCACGATCGCCTGCCACAGCAGACGCTTGAATTGCTCAGCGAGCATCCGGCAGCCGACGCGTTGCGGCTGGAGTTTGTCGGCAGCACGGCACAGCAGCCGGTAATCAATCAGCTGATTCGTAACTATGAGGTGGAGGTGAATATTCTGTTCGCCAGCATGACGGAGGTGCAGCGCACCATTCTGGGTTTCATGATTGTGCAGATCAAAGGTGAACCCGCGCAGCGCGAGGCGGCGATTCAGTTTCTCACCGCGACCGGAGTAAAAATCAGTGATGTCTGAACTCTTTGAAACGGCTGTAACCGGCGATCAGTTCCTGACGGCGATGCAGGACACGCTGATTATGGTGGGGCTGTCGCTGGGCTTTGGTTCGCTGCTGGGGCTGCCGCTGGGCATTATTCTGGTGGTCTGCCGGCCGGGCGGAATACAGCCGCAGCGTCTGGTGCATCAGCTGCTGAACCCCGTCGTGAATATCATCCGTTCGCTGCCGTTCATTATTCTGCTGATCACTATCCTGCCGCTGACGCGCCTGCTGGTGAACACGACGATTGGCACGGCGGGTGCCATTGTGCCGCTGGTGATCTTTATTGCGCCTTATATCTCGCGGCTGGTGGAAAGCGCGCTGCTGGAAGTCGACGAAGGCATTCTGGAGTCAGCCAACGCGATGGGGGCTACCACGCTGCAGACTATCTGGTATTTCATGTTACCGGAGGCCGCTTCTTCACTGGTGCTGGCGCTGACCACCGCTACCATTGGACTGCTGGGTGCCACGGCGATGGCGGGCACGGTGGGTGGCGGCGGCATCGGTGACCTCGCCATTACCTACGGTTATCAGCGCTTTGACGCCTTTGCCACGATTTCGACTGCGCTGGTTCTCATTATTATTGTCCAGCTTCTGCAAACCCTGGGGACGCGTATTTCACGCCGTATCCGACGCGAGTAAACCATGAAGAAGAATGATTTAGCGGTAATGCACTGGGGCACCTATCACGTCACCACCGACGGCGATACGCTGACGTCGGTCAGGCCGGTGGCGTGGGACCGTAATCCGTCCGCTATCGGTCAGTCGCTGCCGGGCGCGGTGCAGAGTGAAACCCGGGTCAGAAATCCGGCTGTCAGGCTCGGCTATCTGCAGAACAGAAGCGCTTCACGCAGCAGGCGCGGCAAAGAGCCGTTTGTCGAGGTGAGCTGGGAAGTGGCACTGCAGCTGGTGGCGGACGAGCTGGCGCGGGTGAAAACCGGGCACGGCAATGAGGCGATCTATGCCGGTTCATATGGCTGGTCCAGCGCCGGACGATTTCATCATGCCCAGAGCCAGCTGCATCGCTTCTTTAACCACTACGGCGGCTACACCGCCAGCACCAATACCTACAGCATTGCGGCCGGTGAACGCACGCTGCCGCACATCATCGGTAATCTGGATGAGTTACAACGTCACCATACTCACTGGCCGGTACTGGCGGAGTATTGTGAACTGTTTGTGGCGATTGGCGGATTGCCGCTGCGCAATGCGCAGGTCAATGGCGGTGGGGCTAACGATCATGCGCTGGCTCACTGGCTGACCACACTGCGGCAGAATGGCACCCGCTTTATCAACATCAGTCCGGTCAGAAACGATCTCGCCGGGGTGGCCGATGCGGAGTGGCTGGCGATAACGCCCGGCTCTGATACGGCATTGTTGCTGGCCATCGGGCAGGTATTGATTGCGGAGTCCCTGTATGACGCGGCCTTGGTGTCGCGCTATACCGTGGGTTTTGAAATCTACGCGGCCTATCTGCAGGGTGAGCATGATGGTCTCGTCAAAACGCCCGAATGGGCCGCGTCACTAACCGGGCTGGCAGCCGATCAGATTCGCGGATTAGCACGGCAGATGGCGGCTCACAAAACGATGGTCAATATTGCCTGGTCAGTGCAGCGTGCGCGGCAGGGCGAGCAGGCGTTCTGGGCCACCGTCGCCACCACTGCGCTGCTGGGGCAGATTGGCACGCCCGGCGGCGGGCTGGGGTTTGGTTACGCCTCAACCAATCTGGCGGGGGCCGCCCGGCGACAGTTCTCCGGGCCCCGGCTGCCTGCCGGCCATAATGCCGTACAGCAGACTATACCGGTGGCGCGTATCGCTGACATGCTGCTTAATCCCGGCGGTCTCTATGCGTTTGACGGGCAGCAGCTGACCTATCCTGACATCCGACTGGTCTACTGGGCGGGCGGCAACGTCTTCCATCATCATCAGGATATCAACAAGCTGATACGCGCCTGGCAGCAGCCAGATACCGTGATTGTGCATGAGCAGTTCTGGACGGCGCAGGCCAGATTTGCCGATATCGTGCTGCCCGCCACCACTTCGCTGGAGCGTGAGGATATTGGCAGCGCCAGCAACGACGGCTTTATTATCGCCATGCCGCAGCATCTGCCGCCGTTTGGGGCGGCAAAATCGGATTACGCCATCTTTGCTGAGCTGGCGCAGCGGCTCGGTTTTGCTGATGTATTTACTCAGGGGCGCGATGAGCGCCAGTGGCTTGAAGCCATCTACGCAGACTCCCGGCCACGCGCAGCGGCGCAGGGCATCGAACTGCCGCCCTTTGAGGCCTTCTGGTCACAGGGCGTGGTGGAATATCCCGCGCCTGACACACCGCAGATCCTCCTCAAAGCGTTCCGCGATAATCCGGAGTTGGACCCGCTCAGCACGCCATCGGGAAAAATCGAACTCTTTTCGCAGCGGGTGGCTGACTTTGGCTATGAAGAAGCGCCCGGCTTTGCCTTCTGGTATCCGCCGGAATATCAGGCTCAGCAGCAGGAGAAGCAGCAGTGGCCGTTGCATCTGCTCTCCAGCCAGCCGCGAACCCGGCTACACAGCCAATACGATCATGGCCGGGTCAGCCGGGCCACCAAAATTGCCGGGCGCGAGCCGCTCTGGATGCACCCTGAGGATGCGGCTGCGCGTGGCATTAAGGAGAACAGCATCGTGAAAGTGTTCAACGGATGCGGCGCGCTGCTGGCGGGCGTGCATCTGACGCAGGATATCCTGCCGGGGGTAGTGCAGATGTCGACCGGGGCCTGGTATGACCCGCTCGAACAGCAGGAGGGCAAGCCGCTGGATAAACATGGCAATCCTAATGTGCTGACCCAGGATCGCGGCAGTTCACGACTGGGCCAGGGGTGCAGCGCGCAGACCTGTTTTGTAGAGATTGCGCTTTACCACGAGACCCTGCCTGAAATCACAGCGTGGTCGCCACCGGAATTTGTGATCCCGACCACAGAGTAATCTGCGGGCGGGGACTTAAGGGGCGGTGGGATATTCCCATCCGCCGCATATCCATAGCAGGATTAGTTGGTAGTTAACGCATAACTGAAATGGCAAGGTAAAACGATTCTATGCCAACAGAGTGTTAATCATGAGTGCGTTAACCCCATCAGAATTGCCGGTCATTGATTTCGCATTATTGTCAGGTAATCAACAGCAGCAGCGACAGGTTCAGGAAAAATTAAGCCAGGCCGCGCGTGATGTCGGTTTCTTCTACTTAATTAATCACGGTATCGACCGTGAATTACTGGATGAGGTTCAGCGGGTCGCACGGACGTTTTTTGCTCTGCCGCAGGCGGACAAAACGGCGGTCGCCATGGCCAACTCACCGCATTTTCGTGGTTACAACCTGGCGGGCGTGGAAATCACCCGTAGCCAGCCCGACTATCGTGAGCAGTTCGATATTGGCGCAGAGCGCGAAGCGCTGCCCGTCACCGCCGATTCCCCGACCTGGCAACGCATGCAGGGGCCGAACCAGTGGCCTGAAGCCTTGCCTGAATTGCAGACGGTGGTGACCCGCTGGCAGCAGCAGATGACTGCCGTGGCGCTGGAGCTGCTGCGCGCCTTTGCCGAAGCGCTGAACCTGCCATGTAACGCCTTCGATAACCTTTACGGCGACTATCCCAACGAACACATCAAACTGATCCGCTATCCGGGCCGCACCGAGGGTGAATCACGCCAGGGTGTAGGTGCACACAAGGATTCGGGTTTCCTGACCATGCTATTACAGGACGACCAGCCGGGCTTGCAGGTTGAAGTGACGCCGGACAACTGGATCGATGCCTCACCTTTGCCGGGCGCGTTTGTGGTCAACATTGGCGAACTGCTGGAGCTGGCGACCAACGGCTATCTGCGCGCGACGGTACACCGCGTGGTGTCGCCGCAGCAGAACAATGAGCGGTTATCCATCGCCTTCTTCCTTGGCGCACAGCTCGACGCCGTCGTGCCAATCTATCAGCTTCCCCCGCAGCTGGCTGAGCTGGCGCAGGGACCGAGCAGCGATCCGCTTAACCCGCTCCTGCGAGAAGTTGGCTGGAATTACCTTAAAGGCCGGCTGCGTTCGCATCCGGAAGTTGCCCAGCGTTTCTATCCCGAACACAACACCCACTAAAAACTACGACTGATAACGATAAGAGATAAATGATGATGATTAAAAAGCGCTTTCTGGTTCTGGCTGGTCTTTCACTGCTGATTGCTCAAAGTTTACAGGCGGCACCGCTGCGCGTGGCGGCCGATCCGCTGCCGCATGCGGAAATCCTTGAGTATGTCAAAACTCTGGATCCGAAACTGGATATCAAAATTGTTGAGCTGAGCGGGGGCGTGAATGCCAATGAACTGCTGGCATCCGGGGATGTCGATGCCAACTACTTCCAGCATCTGCCTTATTTAAAAGATCAGGAGAAAGCGCTGGGAAAAACCTTTGCCGTGGTCGCCAGTGTGCATATTGAGCCGCTGGGGATCTACTCGCGTAAGGTGAAATCGCTGGCAGCGTTGCCAGAGGGCGCAAGCATTGCCGTGCCGAACAACACTACCAACCTGAGCCGCGCACTCTGGCTGTTGCAGGATAAAGGGGTGATTAAACTTAACGCGCAGGGCGAGGCGGGTTCGACGCTGGTGACGCCGAAAGATATCAGTGAAAACCCGAAGAAAATTAAAATTGTTGAGATCGAATCACCGCAGCTGCCACGGTCACTGGATGACGTCGATGCCGCCATTATCAACGGCAACTATGCCCTGGAAGCGGGTCTGAATCCGGCGAAAGATGCGCTGGGGCTGGAGTCCGCGGCGCATAACCCTTACGCCAACCTGCTGGTGACCACGCCTGAACTGGCGAAAGATCCGCGAGTGATTCAGCTGGCGAAAGATCTGCGCTCGCCGCAGGTTGCAGAGTTCATCCGTAAAACCTATCAGGGCTCTGTGATTCCGGTCGCGGACCAGCAGCATGATTAAGCTCAGTCATCTCAGCAAACACTACGCTGGCGCACCTGCGCCAGCGTTAGACGATATCTCTCTGACCATCGAAGAGGGCACCATCTTTGGCATCCTGGGCCGGAGCGGGGCGGGCAAAAGTACGCTGCTGCGCTGCCTGAACCGGCTGGAGAGTCCATCCAGCGGGCGGATTGAGATAGATGGTCAGGATCTCGCCACATTGAGCCTGGCGCAGCTGCGTCAGCAGCGCCAGCAGATGGGGATGATCTTCCAGCACTTCAATCTGCTGCATTCCCGTAACGTGCAGGACAATGTCGATCTGGCGCTGGAGATTGCCGGTGTGCCCAGGGCGGAGCGCCGCCAGCGGGTCGCCTCGCTGCTGAAACTGGTGGGGCTGGAGTCCTTTGCGGCCGCCTGGCCGTCGCAGCTCTCAGGTGGACAGAAACAGCGCGTCGGCATCGCCCGCGCGCTGGCCGCCCGACCGCGTTATCTGCTGTGCGATGAGGCCACCAGCGCGCTGGACCCCGAAACCACCACCTCGATTCTCGATCTGCTGGCCGATATTCAGCAGCAGCTCAATATCACAGTTGTGTTGATTACCCATGAAATGGCGGTAGTAAAACGTATCTGTGACGGTGCGGCGCTGCTGGAGAATGGCCAGCTGGTCGAGAGCGGCACGCTGAGCCAGATTATGGGACGTGAAGAGGGACGCCTGCGCAAAATGCTGCTGAAGGATGGCGAAGCGGACCGGGCGTTTATTGAAAAGTATCAGCGAGAGGCATTAACCCGATGCGTAGCATGAGTAGCGATCGGTTTCAGGAACTGCTGTTGAACGCCACAGGCGAAACATTATATATGGTGCTGCTGGCGGCACTTTTTACGGTTGCAATAGGTTTACCGGTGGGCGTGCTGCTGTTCCTGACCCGTCCCCAGGGCATTCTGCCTAACCGCGCGATTTCACTGCTGCTCAATGCGCTGGTCAATACCGGGCGCGCGCTGCCGTTTGTGGTGCTGCTGATCGCACTGATTCCTTTTACCCGCCTGCTGGTCGGCACCACGCTCGGCAGTACCGCCGCGATTGTCCCGATTACGCTGGGCGCCTTTCCCTTCTTTGCCCGCATCGTGGAGAACGCGCTGGATGAGGTCGATCGCGGCCGCATTGAGGCGGTAGTCTCAATGGGCGGCACGCTGTGGCATATCGTCAGCCGCGTATTGCTGCCGGAAGCACTCCCTGCGCTGGTGGCGGGCATTACCCTGACGATTGTGATGCTGATTGGCTTCTCGGCGATGGCGGGTGTGGTCGGCGGTGGCGGACTGGGCGATCTGGCGATTCGCTACGGCTATCAGCGCTTCGATAACCAGATCATGGCGGCCACCATTGTGGTGCTGCTGGCGCTGGTGATGCTGATTCAGAAACTCGGTGACCGCCTGGTGCGTTCGCTGGCTTATCGGCGTTAAGGGGCATCGATGTTTCGTGTAATGTCGCCGAAAGGCTACCTGCAACGGCCTGGACTCCGGTCTGAAGTGGGTGAGATTATCCGGCCGCTGGCCTCGCATATTCACATCCTCACGTCGCCGAACGCCTGGCAGGCGGTGAATCCGGCACTGAGCATCAGCCTGGAACAGGCAGGTATTCGCTGGCAGCTCGACATGCTGACCGGTGAATGCACCGATGCCGCGATAGCTGCACTGCAACAGCGGGTGCAGACGCACGGAGCCACCCTGATTCTGGCCGTCGGGGGCGGGCGGGTGCTGGACTGTGCCAAAGCGGTCAACGATGCCCTGCCGGATGTGCGGCTGGTCAACTTCGCCACGCTGGCTGCCACCTGCGCGGCCTGGTCTCCGCTGGCAATTATCTATAACGAGCAGGGCGGGCATCTTCGCAGTCAGCCACTTAATGCCATGCCGGAATGGATTCTGGTGGACAGCGAAGTGATTGCCCATAGCGACGTCCGCTACCTGCGATCCGGTATTGTTGACGCGCTGGCAAAATGGTTTGAGTTTGAACCTTATCAGCGACAGACGTCGCACCGGATGGCGCTGGATCTTAAAGTCGCCGCCGCCTGGCAGGCGGTGACGGTGCTGAAACAGTGGGGTGAAACGGCGGTGGCCGATAACCTTGCGCAACAGGTGACCCCAGCGCTGGAGAAGGTGATTGAAGCCAATATTGTGCTGGCGGGGCTGGCGAACAGTATTCAGGACGCAATGGCGACGCCCGGCTTTGCCCATGTCATCCATGATCGTCTGACGCACCAGCCGGAACTGCATCACTGGCTGCACGGCGAAAAGGTCGGTTTCAGCCTGCTTATCCAGTCATGGATTGAACAGCAGGGCAAACAGATTGAGCCGGAACTGCTGTCGCTGCTGCGCCTTTTCCACTCGCCCCTGACGCTGCCCGCGGCTATCGACGCCGACACCGTGCGTCAAATCGCGCAGCAAATCCACTTTCCCGCCGCCAGCCTGGCGCATCTTCCCTTTACGTTCGACCCTCATCAACTGGAGCAGGCTCTGCTGGCGACGGCTGCGTTTAAACCGTAAATACGGTTAGTCAGAAGAACAGACGTTGCCGCTTGCCAACCTACCAATAGTAACTTACTTTTAGTAGCTTATTGGCTAATCAGGTAAGGTGACAACGATGCATGCACTCATAGTGACTTCCCATCCTGACCAGGATGCGCATTCCCACCACGTGGCGGACCAGCTGGCGCAGGGCATAATCTCGACAGGGCACCATACGGTTGAAAAGGCCGATCTGGCGGCAGAAAAGTTTGATCCCCGCTTCACGCTCGATGATCATCGACGTTTCAACGGTCAGGCTATGGCATCGCCCGAAGTGCTGGCGGAACAGCAGCGACTGGACCGCGCCGATGCGCTGGTACTGGTCTATCCGATATACTGGTGGTCATTCCCGGCACAGCTAAAAGGCTGGATCGACCGGGTGTTTATCCAGGACTGGGCCTTCAGCGAACAGGATGGTCGGGTAATTAAACGCCTTGGCCATCTGCCTGTGCATCTGCTGGCGATTGGCGCGGCGGACACCCGAACCTTTCTGCGGCGCGGCTATTTCACCAGCATGCGTAATCAGATTGAAAACGGCATCTTTGACTACTGCGGTGCGCCGGTGGTGACCAGTGAGCTGTTACTGATCGGCGATGAAGGTTATCCTGAGTCGCACTATCAGCTGGCGCAGGCTCTGGGCCAGCGTCTGTTCGCCCATCAGGAAAAACATGACCGTAGAAAAAACACCCCGTAAGCGTCTGTCACGTGAGGCCCGACGCAGGCAGTTGTCAGACGTCGCGTGGCAGATAATGCAGACGGAAGGCAGCGAGGCGCTGACGCTGGCGCGGGTCGGCGACGCCGCGGGTGTCAGTAAACCGGTGGTGTATGACCATTTCACTACCCGTCATGGGCTGCTGGCGGCGTTGTATGACGATTTTGATCGCCGCCAGAGCGAGCGGATGAATGCGGCGATGGATGCCGCGCCAGTCAGGCTGCAACAAAAAGCGGACGTGCTCGCGGCCTGTTATGTCGACTGTGTGATGACGGAGGGGCGCGAAATCCCCGAACTGCTCTCCGCGCTCAGTACCTCACCGGAACTGGCCGCCGTCAAACGCCACTATCAGCTCGACTTTATTGCCCGCTGTCAGCGCTGGCTTGCGCCTTTTGCTGGCAGCAGTGGTATTGCGGAAGCCGGCATGTGGGGTCTGCTGGGGGGCGCGGATGCCATCGCAGGCGCAGTGGCACGCGGCGATATCAGTAAACCGGAAGGTCAGCAGGCGATAGCGGCTATGGTGATGGCGCTGGTGGCAGACAGTCTGGCGTCAGAAGTGGATTAGAAAAAAGGCGGCCCGCAGGCCGCCGAATCATTCAACCACAACAGGCGTTGTGTAAGCAGTGGCAACATACAATGATGATCGTTTAGCCTTTCACCCCGCCCGCGGTTAGTCCGCTGACCAGCCAGCGCTGTGCCAGCAGGAAAACCAGGGTGATCGGAATCGCGGAGAGCACCGCCGCCGCGGCAAAATCTCCCCACAGGTAGTTCTGCGGATTGAGGTACTGCTGCATCCCCACCGCCAGGGTATAGCTGTTGACGTCGCGCAGCAGCAGCGAGGCGACCGGCACTTCAGTTACCGCGGCGATAAACGCCAGAATAAATACCACCGCCAGAATCGGCACCGACAGCGGCAGCAGCACCAGCCGGAACGCCTGCCACGGCGTTGCGCCATCCAGCGCGGCGGCCTCTTCCAGTGACCCATCGATGGTTTCGAAATAGCCCTTAATCGTCCAGACATGCAGCGCAATGCCGCCCAGATAGGCGAAGATTACCCCTCCGTGGGTATTGAGCCCGATAAAGGGCAGATACTGGCCGAGACGATCAAACAGCGCATAGAGCGCTACCAGCGAAAGCACCGCCGGGAACATCTGGAAAATCAGCATCCCTTTCAGCAGGCTGGCGCGACCGGTAAAGCGCATACGGGCAAACGCATAGGCGCAGGTGGTGGAGAGCGCCACGATGCCCAGCGCGCTGATTGCCGCAATCTTGATCGAGTTCCATAACCACAGCAGCACCGGGAAGGGTGGTGGCGTCACGCGTCCGTCGGCATGTTCAACGCTAAAGCCCAGCGCCAGCCGCCAGTGCTCCCAGGAAATCTGCTCCGGGATCAGGCTGCCGGTGGCAAAGTTACCGGCCCGCAGGGAAATCGCGATCACCATCAGCAGCGGAAACAGAATCGCGGCAATAAATAACAGCAGCAGTAGATGCGTGGTCAGCAGACGCAGCCGTTGCGATTTGGGTTGTACCATAGCCATAACAACTCCTTAGCGCCTGGTCCATCAGGCTATTAATCGAATTTCATCCGCGAGGCTTTCAGGTTAATCACCGCCAGCGCACCCACCAGCAGGAAGATCAGCGTGGCAATGGCGGCCGCCAGACCAAAGTCCTGCCCGCCACCGCCTTCAAAGGCGATACGCCAGGTATAGTTCACCAGCAGATCGGTATAACCGGCTGGCGTGGTAGTGCCCAGGCGATCCGGCCCGCCGTTGGTCAGCAGTTGCACCAGCACAAAGTTATTAAAGTTAAAGGCAAAGCTGGCAATCATCAGTGGCATCAGCGGCTTCAGCAGCAGCGGCAGCGTAATCAGGAAGAAATTCTGTAGCGGTCCTGCACCGTCCATCGCCGAGGCTTCATAGAGGTCGTCGGGAATGGCTTTCAGCAGCCCCATGCAGAGGATCATCATGTAGGGATAGCCGAGCCAGGTGTTGACGATAATCAGCATGGTGCGTGCAAGCGTCGGATCGCTGAACCAGGCGGGCTTCACGCCAAACAGCGCGCTCAGCATCACGTTGATCTCACCAAAGCTCTGGTTAAACAGCCCCTTGAAAATCAGGATCGAGATAAAGGCCGGAACGGCATAGGGCAGAATCAGCATCACCTGATAGACCGCTTTGCCGCGCAGCGCTTCCCACTGCACCAGACAGGCCAGCACCATGCCCACAGCCACGGTCAGCACCACGGTGATCAGCGAGAAAAGCAGCGTCCAGCCAAATATAGCCAGGAACGGCTTCTGAATCCCTTCGTCGGTAAAGACCCGCACGAAGTTTTTCCAGCCGGTATTCACGGTAAAACCAGGACTCAGCGTTTCGTTGTCCCAGTTATTGTCTGCGTTCACCGCCTGATAAAAACCGGTCTGCGGATTAGCGCGGTAACGCGTGCCGCTCTGCTGGTTAATCAGCTCATCCTGCGCGCCAGCCCGATAGAGCGGCTGGGTACCAGAGAACTGGCGCAGCGAACTCATGCGCAGCTGACGGCCATCCGGCAGCTCGGCGCGGAGCTGGCTCAGCGCCTGACGGTGGGTGGTGATCACCCTGAAGGTGGCACGTTCGGCTGCAGGGAGTGCCGCGGGAGCCATTTTTAGTGTCTGATCGGCGCCAAATGCAAATGGCGGAGAGACAAAATTGTCTTTGCCATCGTTCAGCACCAGCTGCCAGCGATCGCCCGCCGGGAAGAGTGAAAAATTCACCGCCTCACCCGACTGGAAGGTGCGGCCCAGCAGCACCTGCTGCGCCCGCTCAAAGGTAAGCTGGTTGGTACTGCTGTAGTTGGTAAAGGCGATAGCGATGGTGCAGGCGAGGGGGAACAGCACAAACAGTACCATGCCGGCGACGCCGGGATAGACATAGCGCCACGCATAAGCGCGACGGTTGGCAAAAATCCACAGTCCGGTTGCGCTGAGGATCAGCGTCAGCAGCGCAAACAGATATTCGCCCTGCGCATACATCAGCACCAGCAGATAGCCGACCAGCAGACAGCAGAGCCCGATGAGAACGCTTTTCAGCAGCAGACTGCGCGTTTTCGGTTTTCCTGACATGATGCGGTTTTCCTTAACGATCACTCAAGCCGGGTTGCCCCGGCTGCAAAAGGGAGAATTACTTCTTCAGACGGGCCTGGGCATCTTTCAGTGCGGCGTCAACGCTCTGACGTCCGCCCAGCGCGTTCAGGGTCGCGGTGCGCATCGCGTACCAGAAGGCCGCCATCTGCGGGATGTTTGGCATGATGTCGCCCTGTTTCGCGTTGCTCATGGTGGCGGCGATACGCGGATCTTTCTCCAGCGTCTGCTGGTAAGATTTCAGCGCCACGGCACCCAGCGGCTTGTCTTTGTTAACCGTTTCCAGCCCGGAATCGGTCAGCAAATAGTTCTCCAGGAACTCTTTCGCCAGTTCTTTGTTCGGACTGGCGGCGTTGATCCCGGCGCTCAGTACGCCGACAAAGGCTTTAGACGGTTTCCCGTTCAGCGTCGGCAGTTCTGTGACGCCATAGTCGATGCCGCTCTTATCCAGATTGCCCCATGCCCACGGACCATTGATGGTCATGGCGGTTTCGCCCTTGTTGAATGCGGCTTCGGCAATCGAGTAATCGGTGTCCGCATTCAGGGTTTTGGCTTTAACCTGATCGACCAGGAATTGCATGCCTGCTTTCGCCCCGGCGTTATCGACGCCGACATCCTTCACGTCATAGTGTCCGTCGGTCAGCTTAAAGGCATAAGCCCCGCCCGCAGCCAGCAGCGGCCAGGTGAAGTAGGGCTCCTGCAGGTTAAACATGATGGCGCTTTTGCCTTTGGCGCGCAGTTGCTTGTCGAGCGCGGCCATCTCTTCCCAGGTTTTTGGCGGAGTCGGCAGCAGCTTTTTGTTGTAGATGAGTGACAGCGACTCAACGGAAATCGGATAGCCGATCAGCTTGCCGTCAAAGCGCACCGCATCCCAGGTAAACGGGAAGATCTTCTCGCGGAAGCTGGCATCTGGCGTCACTTCTGCCAGCAGGCCCGACTGCGCGTAGCCGCCAAAACGGTCATGCGCCCAGAAGATAATGTCCGGGCCATCGCCGGTCGCTGCGACCTGCGGATACTTCTCTTCCATTTTGTCAGGATGTTCGACCGTGACTTTGATACCGGTCTCCTGCTCAAACTTCTTACCCACTTCGGCAAGGCCGTTATACCCCTTGTCACCGTTGATCCAGATGACCAGTTTACCTTCCTCGATTTTTGCCATCGCGCCTGCTGAAAAGAGCACGGCAGAGAGGGCAGAAAGGGCCAGAATTCGTGCTCCGGTTTTCATCGTCATAAATCCATCCTGTTAGCGGAAGTGGTGAATGCTCTGTCGGCATCATTGTGCGTATCCACACCGGCATCTCATCCTCCCGCGCTCTACGCCCCTGGCGTAATCGCTGTGATCGCACTGGCAAAAAGCGCCTTAAGCGCGAGCTGAAGCGGTAAAAAATCCTGCAGGTCTGCGTCAGCGATCACAAAAAAGCGCGGCACCGCGCGGCCTGCCGCGTCAGCCCGCGTTTCTCCTCCTCCCGCCTCCTCCCCCAGCAGATTGCGTGGCGGCGGAGGATGTGACTCCCTGTTTCCTCTCGCATAGTGAGCCCCGGAACCCGTCTGCCGCCCGGCAGACACGAATGTGCAGCTAAGAGGGAAGGGATCATGGCGAGCGTTGTGCTACGCAATGTCACAAAAGCCTGGGGCGATACGGTGGTGTCGAAAGATATCGATCTCACTATTCGTGAAGGGGAATTTGTTGTTTTCGTTGGCCCGTCGGGCTGTGGCAAATCGACGCTGCTGCGCATGATTGCCGGACTGGAAACCATCACCAGCGGCGAACTGTTAATCGGCGACCGGCGCATGAATGAGGTGCCGCCTGCTGAACGTGGCATCGGCATGGTGTTTCAGTCTTATGCGCTCTATCCCCATCTGTCGGTGGCGGAGAATATGTCTTTCGGCCTGAAGCTGGCCGGGGTGAAAAAAGCGGAGATCCATCAGCGCGTCAATCAGGTCGCTGAGATTCTGCAACTGGCGCACCTGCTCGATCGCCGTCCCAAAGCCCTCTCTGGCGGCCAGCGTCAGCGCGTGGCGATTGGTCGCACGCTGGTGGCGGAGCCGCGCGTCTTTCTGCTCGATGAACCGCTGTCGAATCTCGACGCCGCGCTGCGCGTTCAGATGCGCATTGAGATCTCCCGTCTGCATAAGCGCCTGAAGCGCACCATGATTTACGTCACCCACGATCAGATCGAAGCGATGACGCTGGCTGACAAGATTGTGGTGCTGGATGCCGGGCGCATTGCGCAGATCGGCAGGCCGCTTGAGTTGTATCACTATCCCGCCAACCGCTTTGTCGCCGGGTTTATCGGCTCACCCAAAATGAATTTCCTGCCGGTCAAAGTGACCGCCACCGCCATCGATCAGGTGCAGGTGCGGCTGCCGAATCAGCAGCTGGTCTGGCTGCCGGTGGACAGTGCCGGGGTCCAGGTTGGCAGCAATATGTCACTGGGTATTCGCCCGGAACATCTGCTCTCCAGCGATATCGCCGACGTTACCCTGGAAGGGGAAGTGCAGGTAGTGGAACAGCTGGGGCATGAAACACAGATTCACATCGAGATTCCCGCTATCCGTCAGAACCTGGTCTACCGCCAGGAGGACGTCGTGCTGGTAAAAGAGGGCGCCATCCTCGGTATTGGCCTGCCGCCCGAGCGTTGTCACCTGTTCCGCGAGGACGGGAGCGCGTGCCGCAGGCTGTATCAGGAGCCGGGTGTATAGCCCTGCCAAAAACAATAAAAGCAATGACCTCAGGAGATAGAAAATGTTAACTCTGCGCAAACTTCCCATTGCCGTTGCCGTCGCGGTGGGAACCCTCTCCGCCCCGACGATGGCGGTTGATTTTACCGGTTACGCCCGTTCCGGCATTGGCTGGACCGGCAGCGGTGGCGAGCAGCAATGTTTCCAGGCGACCGGCGCTCAAAGTAAGTACCGTCTGGGTAACGAATGTGAAACCTACGCCGAACTGAAATTAGGCCAGGAAGTGTGGAAAGAGGGCGACAAAAGCTTCTATTTCGACACCAACGTGGCTTACTCCGTAGCACAGCAGAATGACTGGGAAGCGACCTCACCCGCCTTCCGCGAAGCCAACGTTAAAGGTAAAAACCTGATCGACGCGCTGCCAGGTTCGACCATCTGGGCCGGTAAGCGCTTCTACCAGCGTCACGACGTTCATATGATCGACTTCTACTACTGGGATATCTCCGGTCCGGGCGCGGGTCTGGAAGATGTTGATCTCGGCTTTGGTAAGCTCTCTTTCGCGGCAACCCGTTCGTCTGAAGCCGGCGGCTCTTACACCTTCTCCAGCGATCGTATCCGTGACTTCGCCACCAGCACCGCCAACGACGTGTTTGATGTGCGTCTGGCCGGTCTGGAAACTAACACGGATGGCGTGCTGGAACTGGGTGTCGATTACGGTCGTGCCAATGCCCGTGATGACTACCGTCTGGAAGATGGTGCGTCGAAAGATGGCTGGATGTTCACGGCTGAACATACCCAGAGCATGCTGAAAGGCTACAACAAGTTTGTGCTGCAATACGCAACCGACGCGCTGACCTCGCAGGGCAAAGGCGTGCCGCAGGGCACCAGCCTTAATAATAACGGTGACATGTATCGTATTCTCGATCACGGCGCAATCTCGCTGGCGGAACGCTGGGACCTGATGTACGTCGCCATGTATCAGAACATCGATCTTGACAACAACCGTGGCACCGAGTGGTACACCGTCGGTGTGCGCCCGATGTACAAATGGACGCCGATTATGAGTACGTTGCTGGAGCTGGGCTACGACAACGTGAAATCGCAGCAGGCCGGCGAGCGTAATGGACAGTACAAAGTGACGCTGGCGCAGCAGTGGCAGGCGGGTGACAGCATCTGGTCACGACCGGCGCTGCGTCTGTTCGCAACCTACGCCAAATGGGATGAGAAGTGGGGCTACAGTAAAGACAACGCTGGCGATCTCACTACCTTCGCCTCTGCTGACTCCACCGGCAACGGCATCCTGACTAACAGCCGTGGCAACAACGACGAAGTCACCTTCGGCGCGCAGATGGAAATCTGGTGGTAAACCTTTTCTGACAGGCGCGGCCTCGCGCCTGAGGGATCTCTTTGGTCGTGGTGTGCCATTGCCTGGTTCACACCGCGACCTGCAATAAGGTACGCATAATGAAAATGAAAAAACTGGCTGCACTCTGCCTGAGTGCGGCGCTGCTGGCAGGGCACGCTCTGCCTGCCCTGGCCGATGTTAATCTGGTGCCGCAGGATCTCTCCGCTGCACCCGTGGTGGCTCCCGAAACGTTACAACGCCTGAGCTGGCAACCGCTGGCGGCTTCTCAGACCCAGACCACTACACTTTCGAACAGCGGCCAGACGCTGAACGCGCCGCACATTGCCGGGCCGGTCGCGGCCTACAGTCTGCCCGCCACGATTGGCGAACTGACGCTGACGCTGAGCAGCCTTGTGGAGAACGGTCAGGTTTTTGCGCCTAACGTGCTGGTGCTGGATGAAAATCTGCGTCCGGCGGCCTGGTTTCCCAGCCGCTACTTTACCTATCAGAAGCCGGGTGTGATGACGGCGGATCGGCTGGAAGGCGTGATGAAACTCACGCCGGCGCTGGGCCAGCAGAAGATTTACCTGCTGGTGCTCACCACCGACAGCGATCTGACACAGACCACCACACTGCTCGATCCGGCCAAAGCCTATGCCCAGGGCACCGGTCATGCCGTACCGGATATCCCCGATCCCGTTGCCAGCCACAGCCGCGAAGGCACCATTAAGCTGAAAATGCAGACCAGTTCCGGCTCCTCGATTCTGGTCGGGCCACTGTTTGGCTCATCCGGGCCAGGCCCGGTCACAGTGGGTAACAGTGCACCGGCGGCAACGGCCTACAGCGCAGCGCCTGCTCCGGCCGCCGCGCCCGGGCCAAAAGCCCGTGCTGAACCCATCATGAGCGACACCGAGCATTACTTTAATCAGAAGATCACTCAGGCGGTGAACAGCGGCAACATCGACAAGGCGCTGAAACTGCTGGATGAAGCCGAGCGGCTGGGTTCTACCTCTGCACGGCAAACCTTTATCAGTAGTGTTAAAGGCAAGGGGTGATGCTGCCCCGACGCTATTGATGTTGTCCCATCTGGTGCGCTCTGGCGCACCTTTTTTTGTTGCGACACGCACCCTTGCCCTGGTGTTGTCTGGCTGAGCAATCTGTATAAAAACGGGTGAGCAAACATAATGCTCTGAAGTTGCGAGTTGTACGTTACTGATGTACATTTCATTATCTGATTTCAGGAGGCTATATGCGTAGTTACACCACCACTGAGGCCCGACAAAACATTGCTGAAGTCATGGACACAGCTACGGCCGGTGAGCCTGTAGAAATAACCCGGCGCGATGGTTCTTCTGCTGTACTTATCAGTCGCGACGATTTTAATGCCTGGCAGGAAGCAAAACTGGATGCCGAATTTGCCGACATTATGGGGCGACATTCACGTACGGTGAAGGCACTGGCTGACCGATGAAATGGGTTAGTGCTCAGGAGGTGATAGCTTTTCATGATCGTCTGCTGGCTGTTCTGCCAGGTATCAAGGGTATGCCAGAACCCCAGAGAGCAGAAGCTATCATTTATAGGGTACAGAACCAGCTCTATTATGAAGGTGTGGAAGATATCTTTGTATTAGCCGCCATCTACCTCATCGCTATATCCCGGGGACACATTTTTAATGATGGTAATAGGCGAACTGCATTTTTCGTCACGATGGTTTTTTTGAATCGTAACGGCATAGCTATACGTGATGAAGATAATGAACTCGAAGAATTAACGGTATCTGCCGCTACTGGTGATGCCACGACTGAGGTCATTGCTGCTGTATTGCGGCGATTATCGTTTTTGTCTCCGTAAGAGTCATTTTTGTTGTCAGCCCTGCATGTTTGAAATTTTCTCCGCCTAAACGTAATAATCCGTGAGCAGGTTTTCGTCTGTAAATGATGACGACATGATTTGCTATCAAATGAGCAAACCCCGAAAATTTCGGGGTTTGCTCTTTTAATCTTAACTCCAGCCTTAACCCCGCAGCAGCCGCTTACGGCGAGCCGTCAAATCCCTTAACAACATATCAGTTTCCGCATCGCTGAACAGTGCCTCCACAGTCACGCTCAGCTTGCGTCGCCAGTTCGGGTATTCGTCGCTGGTGCCGGGAATGTTGACCGGCGCGGCCATATCCAGCCAGTCCTCTGGTTGCAGACCCAGCAGGGCGCTGTGGCTGTCCGCCAGATAGCGCTGCATCGCCCGGTTCAGTGCTTTACTCATCCCGGTGCGGCGTGCATCGCGTCCGGCACGTTTCGGCAGCGCACCGACCCGATGCAGACTGTTCAGCAGCGCCTGTTTCGCCCGGCGTCGATCCTGATACAGCCCGGCCAGCACCACTTTGTCGGGATAAAGACCGAGTTGCGCGCCGGTCGTCAGATCGTCACTTTGCCACCAGCCGCGCAGCGTCGGGAGATCGTGCGTGGTGGCGACAGCCATCGCCTGACGTGGCCAGATGGCGGGCGGACGAAAACCGGCGTCGGAGGTCTGTTCGAACCAGAGCACTTTATAGGAGTAAACGCCGCCATCCCGCAGCTTATCGACAATCGCTTCCGGCACGGTGCCGAGATCTTCGCCAATCACCATGCAGCGATGACGCTGGCTTTCCAGCGCCAGAATCGCCAGCAGATCGTCGATGGGATAGTGCACATAAGCGCCATGGTCGGCACTTTCTCCCGCCGGGATCCACCACAGCCGCATCAGCGCCATCACATGATCGATACGCAGCGCGCCGCAGTGACGCATGCTGGCGCGCAGCAGGGCGATCCACGGCTCCCACGCGCGCTGACGCATTACCTGCGGATCCATGGGCGGCAATCCCCAGTCCTGACCGCGCGGGCCAAGAATGTCTGGCGGTGCACCGATGCTGGCTTCCATGCAGTAGAGATCGCGCTCGCTCCACGTCTCTGCGCCACCCTGGGCGACGCCTACCGCCAGATCGCGGTACAGTCCAATCGGCATCTGCTGCTGCTGACAGACGTTCCAGCAATCGGCGAGCTGCTGCGCAGCCAGCCACTGCAGCCAGAGCCAGAAGCGCACCTGATCCTGATGCTGATTTAAAAACGTCTGCACCGCCGGGCTGCCGGGATGCTGTAACGCCTCCGGCCAGACCGGCCAGCCCCAGCGCCCGCTGTCCTGCGCTATCTGATCCGCATGCAGCGCATCAAACAGCGCCTGATGCAGCAGGCTCTCGCCGCCTTCCCTGATAAACGCATTAAACGCCTGCACCTCAGGATCGATGGCGTCACGCTGGGTAAACTGCGGCCACGCCAGGCTCAGCGCCTGAATTTTCAGCCGCGTCACTGCCGCATAATCGACCCATTCGGCTGCGCGAGCTTGCGCCAGCCTCTGCTGCGTCTCCGGCAACTGCCACCAGGCCTGTGCGGCGGCGCTCTGCCGGAAGTCAGTCACCGCGTTCACATCGATGTAAAGCACATTGAGCCAGCGCCGGGACGACGGGCTGTAAGGACTGGCGCTCTCCGGGCTGGAGGGAAACAGCGCATGAACAGGATTAAGGCCGATAAACGCGCCGCCGCGTGCGGACACCTCCGGCAGCATCTGGCGCAGATCGCTAAAGTCGCCAATGCCCCAGTTCCCGGCCGAGCGCAGGGTATAGAGCTGCACGCAGGCGCCCCAAAAAGACTCACCAGCCAGCAGTGCCGGCGGTTCATAACAGCGGGCGGGGGCAATAATCACCCGGCATGACCACTGCTGCGCGCCCTGTTGCAGCGTCAGCTGATGATAGCCTTCGGGCAGCGGCGGCAGATGCAGCGGCTGGGCGGGCTGGCAGCGACCGGAGCTGATCTCACCCGCCTCGCTGATGAGATGCCAGTGGGCATCGTCGCTCAGCTGCGGCGAGAGGCTGAGAGACTCGCCGCTGCGAAAAATTACCGCCGATGGCAGCGGCGCGCTTAGCGGATGGGAAGGCTGCATCACCGCCAGCAACCGCTGGCGGGTCAGGGTCGGAATCGCCTGTGGCTTGCCGTGTGCATTGATATACTCAGCAGCGATGCCTGCCAGGGAAAATTCATCCAAAACTTTCATGGCGTTCCTTAGCGTTTCGCTTGCCAGATGCGCTGCTGGTAATCGCGGATCGCGCGATCGGAGCTGAACATGCCACAGCGTGCGGTATTGAGGATGGTGGCACGCGTCCAGGCCTCCTGATCGCTCCACAGCAGTTCCACCTGCGCCTGCGCATCCAGGTAGGGCTGGAAGTCAGCCAGCACCAGATAAGGATCGCCGCCTTCAGGGCCAAGACTGTGCAGCATCGCATCAAACGCGTGCAGGTCGCCCTGGCTGAAGGTGCCATCTTCCAGCGCCTGTAACACCTGATTGAGCAGTGGATCTTTTTTGCGCCACTGCGCCGGGGCATAGCCATCGGCTTTTAACGCCTTCACCTGTTCCACGGTATGCCCGAAGATAAAGATGTTCTCGCTGCCGACCTGCTCAGCGATCTCAACGTTGGCGCCATCCAGTGTGCCGATGGTCAGCGCACCGTTAAGCGCCAGCTTCATGTTACCGGTGCCGGAGGCTTCTTTTCCGGCGGTAGAGATCTGCTCAGAGAGATCGGCGGCGGGAATCAGTCGCTCGGCAACGGAGACGTTGTAGTCGGGAATAAACACCACTTTCAGCCGGTCGCCAATACGCGGATCCTGATTAATCACCTCAGCCACTTTGTTGATGGCGTAGATGATATTTTTTGCCAGCGCATAGCCCGGAGCGGCTTTGGCACCAAACAGCACCACGCGCGGCGCGCGATTCGCCTGCGGATCGCTGACCAGCGTCTGCCACAGCGCAATGATGTGCAGCAGGCTGAGATGCTGACGTTTGTACTCATGCAGGCGCTTAATCTGCACATCAAACAGCGCAGTCGGGTCGATTTCGATACCGGTGCGGTTTTTGATCCAGCCGACCAGCGCCTGTTTGTTCTGCTGCTTGATGGCGCGATAGTCCGCGCGGAAGGCGGCGTCATCTGTAAAGGCTTCCAGTCCCTGCAGGGCATCGAGATCGTTCAGCCACGGCTTGTTCAGTGTTCGGGTGATCAGCGCACTCAGCGCCGGGTTGCACTGATTAATCCAGCGGCGCGGCGTAATGCCGTTGGTGACGTTATGGAATTTCTCCGGCCACAGCTGGTGATACTCCGGGAAGAGATCCTGCACCACTAGTTTCGAATGCAGCGCTGCCACGCCGTTAACGGCAAAGCCGCTGGTGACGCAGAGATTGGCCATCCGCAGCTGGTTGTTATGCACCAGCGCCAGTTTGGCCCATTTTGCGTCATCGTCCGGCCAGCGCGCCGTGACAGCCGTTTTCAGCTGCGCGTTCAGGGTGTTGATAATCATCATATGGCGCGGCAGTAGGCTGCGCACCAGCCGGACATCCCAGCACTCCAGTGCTTCCGGCATCAGGGTGTGGTTGGTGTAGGCGAAGGTGTGCTGCGTGATCTGCCACGCGCGATCCCAGCTCAGCTGATGCTCGTCCAGCAGCAGACGCATCAGCTCCGGAATCGCCAGCGTCGGATGGGTGTCGTTCAGCTGGATCACTTCGTAATCGGCCAGGGTTTCAATGCTGCGTCCGGCCAGATGATGACGACGCAGAATGTCAGCCAGCGCGCAGGCGCACTGGAAATATTGCTGCATCAGACGCAGCTTTTTGCCGTTCTGGTGATTGTCGTTGGGGTAGAGCACTTTGGTCAGTTTTTCTGCATCAATGCCCTGTTGTTCCGCGCGCAGAAAGTCACCGTCATTGAAGCGACCCAGATTAAACGGCTGCGCATGTTTCGCCTGCCACAAACGCAGTGGCTGACTGATGCCATTCTCATAACCGACCACCGGCAGATCCCAGGCTTCACCAGTCAGTTCAAACGCCGGCTGCCACTGCGGCTGCCCCTCAACGGTCACCACTTTACCGCCCAGCCCGACCCGCACGTTGAGCGCGACGTTGTGGTTAAACCACGGATAGCGATCGCGCTGCCAGTCATCCGGGCCTTCAATCTGTGCGCACTGCTCAAAGCGCTGGCGGAACAGTCCGTACTGATAGTTCAGACCGTAGCCCGTCGCAGGCTGACCCACGTTCGCCATGGAATCCAGGAAGCAGGCCGCCAGCCGACCCAGGCCGCCATTGCCCAGCGCCGGATCCGTTTCGTTTTCCAGCACGTCGGTAAGTGAAACGTTCCAGGCCGAGAGCGCATCGTTAACCGCGTCATACCAGCCCAGGTTCAGCAGGTTGTTGCCGGTCAGGCGACCAATCAGAAACTCCATCGACAGGTAGTTAACATGGCGCAGATCTGTCGGGGCCGTGGGAGCAGGCTGTGCGGCCAGCATATCGGCCAGCGCACCGCTGAGTGCCTGCCACCACTGTGCGTGGGTCATCTCCTGCGCATCGCGCAGGCCAAAACGCTGCCACTGACGGGTCAGGGCCGCGTTGAACTGAGTCGGGTTGAAATCGGGCTGTGTCATGGTTGATGTCCTGTAAAAACAAAAAATGGCTCAATGTGGCGACAGTCTGCCCGGGTGGAAATCATTGCTCATCCTCCTGCAAAGAATTAGGGCAGGAGGATAGGGAGGGTTGAGAGGATGAGGCTAATCCGAAATCGTCGCAGGAGTGTGATTGCGCCCGCTTTTGTAAAGTTTAATTAATGGGTTTGCTTGCATTCATCTGACGAAATGCTGAACCTGTGTAAGGAATAATTACGAAGCGTAAAATAATGATGCGCTCGACAAATGGAGAAACGCGCGCCCATGTTAATACCCGCCAAACTCAGTCGCCCGGTGCGTCTTGAAGGCACCGTGATCCGCGAGAGATTGCTGCAAAAGCTCACCGCTGCCGGTAACTATCGGCTGGTGCTGGTGACCAGTCCGGCGGGCTACGGTAAAACCACACTGGTGTCACAGTGGGCGGCGGGGAAAAGCGATCTGGGCTGGGTTTCTTTAGACGAGGGTGATAATCAGCCAGAGCGCTTCGCCGATTACCTGATCGCGGCACTGCAACAGGCAACACACGGCGGCTGTCCCCGCAGTGAGCTGCTGGCGCAGAAGCGGCAATATGTGAATCTCAACGCGCTGTTTTCCCAGCTGTTTATCGAGCTGGTGGAGTGGCAGCAGCCGCTGTGGCTGATCGTTGATGACTACCATCTGATCACCAATCCGGTTATCCATGACGCGATGCGCTTTTTCCTGCGCCATCAGCCTGAAAATCTGACCCTGATTCTGATGTCTCGTAACCTGCCGCAGCTCGGTATCGCTAATCTGCGGGTGCGGGAGCAGCTGATCGAACTGGGCAGCCAGCAGCTGGCGTTCACCCATCAGGAGGCGCGCCAGTTTTTTGACTGTCGTCTGGCGGCCCCGCTGGAAAGCGAAGAGAGCAGCCGCCTGTGTGATGATGTCGCAGGCTGGGCGACGGCGCTGCAGCTGATTGTACTATCGGCACGCCAGGGAGCCAATTCGGCGCAGCATTCCGCCCGGCGTCTCTCCGGCATCAATGCCAGCCATCTCGCCGACTATCTGGTTGAAGAGGTGCTGGATAACGTCGATCTGCCGACCCGCCATTTCTTGCTGAAAACCGCGCTGCTGCGCTCAATGAATGATGAACTGATCGCCTGCGTGACCCGCGAAGAGAACGGTCAGATGCGGCTGGAGGAGATCGAACGCCAGGGACTGTTTCTGCAGCGCATGGACGACTCCGGCTGCTGGTTCAGCTACCATCCGCTGTTTGGCAACTTCCTGCGTCAGCGCTGTCAGTGGGAACTGGCGGCGGAGCTACCTGCATTGCATCGGGCGGCAGCCGAGAGCTGGATGGCGCAGGGCTTTCCCGGCGAGGCGATTCACCATGCGCTCGCCTCGGGCGATGCCACCATGCTGCGGGACGTGCTGCTGAAGCATGCCTGGACGCTGTTTAATCAAAGCGAACTGCCGCTGCTGGAGAACTCTTTAAAAGCGCTGCCGTGGGAGATGATGCTCGACAACCCGATGCTGGTGCTATTGCAGGCGTGGCTGATGCAGACTCAGCATCGCTTTTCAGAAGTTGACAGCCTGCTGGCGCGTTTTGAGCAGGCCAGCCACTGCGAGATTGATGCGGCACTGCGCGGAGAGTTTAATGCGTTGCGCGCTCAGGTGGCGATCAACGATGGCAAGGCCGATGAAGCGGAGCGGCTGGCCAAAGTCGCGCTTGATACCCTGCCAGCCAGCCGTCACTACAGCCGCATTGTGGCAACTTCAGTGCATGGTGAAGTGATGCACTGTAAAGGCGAACTGGACGATTCACTCAAGCTGATGCGACAGACCGAACAGATGGCGCGTCGCGATGAAGTGTGGCACTACGCGCTCTGGAGCCTGATTCAGCAGAGCGAAATTCTGTTTGCGCAGGGCTTTTTGCAGGCCGCTTATGAAATTCAGAGCCGCGCCTTTGTGCTGGTGGAAGAGCAGCATCTGGCGCAGTTCCCACTGCATGAGTTTCTGCTACGCATACGTTCCCAGCTGCTGTGGGCCTGGGGACGACTGGAAGAGGCAGAGCAGGCGGCGCGCGAAGGCATCAAGGTGCTGAACGGTTATCAGCCGCAGCAGCAAATCCAGTGTCTGGGATTGCTGGTGCAGTGCTCGCTGGCGCGCGGCAATCTCGATAACGCCCGCAGCTACCTGAACCGTCTGGAAAACCTGCTGAACAACGGCAACTGGCACAGCGACTGGATCGCCAATGCCGATAAAGTCCGGGTGATCTACTGGCAGATGACGGGCGAAAGCCAGAACGCCCGCAACTGGATGCGGCAGACACCCAAACCCGCCTTCGCCAACAACCATTTTCTGCAGGGGCAGTGGCGAAACATTGCCCGCGCGCAGATTCTGTTGGGCGATGTCAGTCAGGCGGAGGTGGTGCTGGAGGAACTGAACGAAAACGCCCGCGCCCTGCGCCTGATGAGTGATTTAAACCGTAATCTGCTGCTGCTGAATCAGATCTACTGGCAGACCGACCGCAAGGCGGAGGCGCAGCGCGTGCTGATCGAGGCGCTGAAACTGGCGCGCAGCACCGGCTTTATCAGCCACTTTGTGATTGAAGGCGAGATGATGGCGCAGCAACTGCGGCAGCTGATACAGCTTAATACCCTGAATGAGCTGGACAGCCACCGCGCCCGCCGCATCCTGCTGGAGATCAACAAATACCACCGTCACAAGTTCGCCCATTTCGATGAAGGCTTTGTCAGCCGGTTGCTTAACCATCCTGACGTGCCGGAACTGATCCGCACCAGCCCGCTGACGCAGCGCGAATGGCAGGTGCTGGGGTTAATCTATTCGGGCTACAGCAACGATCAGATTGCCGGTGAGCTGGCGGTGGCGTCTACCACCATCAAAACCCATATCCGCAATCTCTATCAGAAACTGGGTGTGTCACATCGCAGCGAAGCGATGAATCAGGTGCAGTCGTTGCTGAAAATGATGGGGTATGTCTGAGGGTATTAGGGGGAAAGATTAATTGCGGAATATCGCAGGCGCGATGGATTATCAGCATCACGTTTATTCTGGCGCCTTTATGCAGTCTGTGCCTTACAACGAACAGCCAGGCGGATTGCTGCACCAGAAGAGAGACGTAATTACCCACCACAAATAGTCGGTAAAATGCGTTAATCCTCTGTCGGCCGTCTCTGTCAAAAGCCGTTACGACCAAAGACTATTCCGTGAATAAGCCTGTCTGAAAGTATAAGCAGAAGGATCTATAGCTAAGAAAATTCTGTGTGCAAGCGTAAGCCGCGCTATGTTAATATTTGTGCGCTTATTCAGCTCTCCTGCCTTGCGTAGCATTACTGGAACGCAGTATGAACGATAAATATTACCTTCATCATGACGTCGATGTGCTGCTTCTGCTGCGCCGCATCTGCCAGATCGCCTTAACGTTACTTATTCTGCTGAGTCTTCATCCCTCTGTTGCGCTGGCCGGGATAAAGGATAACAAGGCTAATCGTATCGTCAGCGGCATCATCAGTTTTACCCACTGGCAAAATTTAAATAAACCGCCTGAATTATGTGTTTTTACTTCAGCGCGTCATCTCTCTTTGCCGGAAAACAGCGCCGCTGCAGCAGCGACATTCACCGTTGTCTATCTTACGGGTGCAGGTGATCTCGCGTCGCATCGCTGCGACGCTCTTTATTTCGGCGATCAGACACCGCGGCAGCAGGTGGACATTATTGAGCAGCTGAAGGGAAAAGCGGTGCTTACCCTGACAGAGAACAATGCGGAATGCGCTGTGGGTGCCGCTTTTTGCCTGATTTTTCAACCGGACCATACGCACTTCTCCGTTAATCTCGATTCACTTGCCAGAAGCGGTGTCAGAGTGAATCCGGATGTGCTTTTACTCTCCCGCGAGGGAAGTGAATGAAATGAAATTCGATAAACTCAAGCACGATAAATCATCCATCCGCAATAAACTGCGGAAAATAAGCACCATCAATTCGGCGGTGATATTACTGTTGTGCTGGTTGTTGCTGTCATCGACGTCGCTCATTTTTATTAAAAACTATGAGAAATGTAACCTTGATTTAATAGGCTCAACGCTGAGCACCACGCTCACTGCGGCAACCGTATTTGCCGACAGCTACGATGCGCGTAATAAAATCGAACGGTTTGGTAATGAGGGCATGTATGACTCTGCAAAGCTGGTTACCCGCGATAACATCGTTCTGGCTAAGTGGCATGCACAGCGGGAACAGACAGGATGGTTTTCACGGTTGCTGCGTGAGTGGATTTACCTCAAACCGCTTAACGTCAATATCATTCATGCTGATGTCGTTGTCGGCACCCTGACGCTGGAAGGCACCGTGACCGGCGCGGTGAGTTTCCTTCAATACTCATTCATGATCCTCTCTGTCGGGATGCTCTGCGTGCTGATTATTTCACTGATGCTGAGTGAATTTCTGCATCGGGGTATTATTGCGTCGCTCCGCACCATTACCAGTTCGATTCACTATGTGATTCACTCGGGTGATTTTTCCCTGCGTATTCCGGGTGGCCCGATCAGAGAATTGCAGCTCTTTTCCGATGACCTCAACTCCCTGCTGATGGAGATGCAGTCACTCAAGGCGTCGTTGCTTCGTGACAATCGCTCGCTGGCAGCGAAAGCGCTATCCGATCCGCTGACCGGTCTTGCCAACCGCAGCGCCTTTTCTGCTCGTCTGACTCAGCGCCTTGACCAGCCACATGAGCACGAACGCTTTGCGCTGCTCTTTCTGGATGGCGATCGCTTCAAGAGCATCAATGATAACTGGGGTCATGCCGCCGGAGACGAAGTATTAAAAGCGATAGGCTCGCGTCTTTTATCGCTGGCGTCTGAACAGGATTTAGTCGCGCGTTTAGGTGGGGATGAATTTGCCATGCTGGTCAGCAGCCGGACCAGTGAAGCGCAGTTACAGCAGCTTATGCAGCGCATTGACGACACCATCGGGGAACACATTCTTATTGCAGAGGGCATGCCGGTTACGACCTCGGTAACCATTGGCTACGCGTGGTCACAGCCTGGTGATACGGTTGAATCTATTCTTGAACGTGCCGATATGAACATGTACAAAAATAAGCGAAAAAATAGGGCGTAAATATGAAGAGAAACCTTTCCCTGCTATTGCTTACGCTGGCGCTGGTCGGTTGTCAGTCAAAAGCGCGTTTCAGCGACGCGCAAATCGCAGCGATGAAAAGTGCCGGATTCACGCAGAATATGGAAGGCTGGGGATTAGGCTTATCCGATAAGATCCTTTTTGGTGTGAACGAATCAGAGCTGACACCCTCCAGTAAGCTCACCATTCAGGGGATGGCGAAAAATCTGGCGTCGACCGGTATCAAACATGTCCGCATAGATGGACATACCGATAATTACGGTAAACCCGATTATAACCAGCAGCTGTCGCTAAAAAGAGCGAACGCGGTCGCGGCTCAGTGGGCGGAAGGCGCGGCGATACCGCGTGAGAATATTGTGACGCGTGGCCTGGGTATGAGTTCACCGGTTGCCAGCAACAACAGCGCGCAGGGGCGTGCGCAGAACCGGCGCGTGGCCATTGTCATCACCGCGCCGTAACTATTCAGCGGCCGCATAATTTTGCGGCCCGCATTTAAGATAGTGGATTGCCTGATTAGCCATAGCTGGAAGCGTTACTGAAAAGGGGGCGGGACAGCGAAGTGCACGGTGGAATTCCACCGTGCATTTTTCCTGTCAGCGATAAAACGCTGGTCTGGCTGGCATAGTAACCGGCACGATCCCGCCGGACGTCTGCGCCGCAACGCAGGCATCGGCGGCTACGGCAGCGGCATAGCCATCCCACGCGGAGGGACCGGTCATCTCACCGCTGATGACGTTGTTGATAAAGGCCTGTAACTCCACGTCATAGGCATCGATAAAGCGCTTTTTCCAGTCCGTCAGAATGGTGGTCGAGAGCTTTGCCGCGCTGCGCAGTTGCACCGAAACCGGCTCCGGCAGGCGTGCAATGCCGCTTTCACCCACCACTTCACACTGAATGTCGTAACCATATTCACAGTTCACGAAAATTTCGACATCAATGCGCGCGCCTTTAGTGGTCTCCAGCAGTACGATCTGCGGGTCACGCAGGTGGGACGACGCCTTACGGGTTTTACGCGGGAAGATCACCTGCACGCTGGCATAGTCATCATTCAGCAGCCAGCGCAGCACATCGAGTTCGTGGATCAGCGTGTCGGTGATCGCCATATCGGTGGTGTAGCTGTCACCCACTTCCGGGTTGCGGTGCGCGCAGTGCAGCATTAAAGGCTCACCAATCTCGCCGCTGTCGATCACCGCTTTCAGTGCACGATAGCCACTGTCGTAAGGACGCATAAAGCCGACCTGCACCAGCTGACGTCCCGCTTTGATCTCCGCCTCCACGATATTCATACAGCCCTGCGCGGTAACGGCCAGTGGCTTCTCGCAGAACACCGCTTTGCCCGCCTCAATACAGGCCAGCACAAAGGCTTCATGCGTCGGACCCCAGGAGGTGACCAGCACCGCGTTAACCTGCGGGTCGTTGATCAGATCAATCGCATTGTCATAAATGCGCGCTTCCGGTGTCAGTTCGTCAACAATCTGCTGGCAGTTGTCGCGGTTGATGTCATTGAGTGCCACCACGCGCGCATTCTGTAAAACGGTACTGCAACGGCGGATATGTTCGCGGCCGATTGCGCCGGTGCCGATAACACCAATGTTAATGGTCATAATGATTCCTTACGCTGAGTGGTTTAACAGCTGGATGCTGTTGCGAATTTCGCGGGTGATGTCCGCTTCCTGCCAGCTGTTCATCACCGAGGAGAACGGCTCAAAGGCATAAAGGCCGGTGTAGCCCATCTTCTCCAGGCGTTCGACCTGTTCTTTGCTGCGCAATCTGTCATCTGCGCTGAGCATAATGCGCTCTTCGTCTGTCAACTGACTGACCGGGCGCGGGTCGGTGACGCCGGAGAGGTGAACCAGACCAATTTGCTGAATGTCGATTTCCTGCTCAAAGGTCTGCTCCGCATCCTCAAACAGATGATGATGGAAGGTGTCGATCAGCAAGCGGAACGGCACGCCCGCTTCGCGGATGAGCGTCTGCGCCTGGGTTGCTGAACGCAGTGAGCTTTGTGGAAAGCCGAGCGGCTCAACCAGCCCCTGAATGCCTGCGTCGGCGAACAGCGGGGCCAGTGTTTTCAGCGCTCTGATGGTGTCGGCGGCGCTGATGGGCGTGCCGTCATTGAGCGGGCAGAGCACCAGTGATTCTGCGCCGACAGCCTGCGCATCGCTTAACAGCTGGCGGGCGCGTTGCAGCACCTCTTCATTCAGCTGGTTAAACGGGTAGAGCGCGTTGATGGTGACAATCCGGATGCCTGACTCACGCGCCAGCGCTTTCACCTCATCGCCGCTGAGATCGTCGGTGACGCGTCCGCCGGGCATATCATTGCGTAATTCGACATTGTGAATACCGAGCTGGCTGACCAGTTTAAAAAACTGCGGGATGCTCAGGCTGGGCGCTATTTTACGATTGACGCAAAAACGCGCATTGGGAATATTCAGGCTCATAACAGTTTCCTTAAATTATGGGTGCGGTGTTAAGGGCGATCGGGTCGTCATGCCTCATGACATTTTTTATTTCTTTCACAGCGAGCAGGGGTTATTTTTTGCCGTTATAGAGCGCATAGAAATAGTGCTCGACCTGCTCAAGACTTCTTCCCCGGGTCTCGGGAATAAACTTCACAACAAAAACAGAACCGCCGATGCCGATTGCGGCGAATATAAAGAAGGCACCGGCCAGACCAAATGCGGCTAATAACAGCGGGAAGGCCATGGAGATGGCAAAATTCGCAATCCACAGCGAGAAGACTGCGCCGCCCATACAGATGCCGCGCATCCTGGCCGGGAAGATTTCCGACAGCAGCAGCCAGGTGACCGGTGACAGCGCACCCTGCTGGAAGCAGAGAAACAGCAGCATGCCCGCCAGCACCAGATAAGCCCGAACCAGGTTGACTGTGCCGTTGAGATATTCCGGCATCAGCCAGCAGACCAGCCCGATAAAGAACAGGCAGCAGGTGCAACCCATCTGTCCGATTAACACCAGCGGGCGACGGCCCGTTTTGCCGATTAACCAGATGCCGGCCAGCGTCATGACCACGGAGATCACCCCGTTGGCGATGGTGGCGAACAGCGCGGCATCGTTGCTCAGCCCGGCAGCGGTGAGCATGGTGGGCGCGTAATACATGATGGTATTGACACCGGTCAGCTGCTGAATCGCGGCGATGCCGACGCCCAGCAGGAAGATTTTCATCAGCCAGGGTGTCGCGAGATCGCGCAGACGGCCTTTGCCGCGCTGGCGATTCTCTTCGATAGTTTCTTCAATCTCTTCCAGTTCCCACTCAACATCTTCAGCGGCGCGGGTTTTTTCCAGCACCTCACGTGCAGCCTGGCTGCGGCCTTTCATCACATGCCAGCGCGGGGTTTCAGGCATAAATATCATGCCGATCCAGAGCAGAGCGGCGGGAACTATCGACAGCGCCAGCATCCAGCGCCAGGTATTTTCGCCGCCCCAGATATCGTTAAAGGTGGCGTTTGAGATATACGCCAGCAGCTGACCGCTGACGATCATCAGCTCCTGCAGAGTGACCAGCTGGCCGCGTTTATTGGCGGGGGCGATCTCTGCGATGTAAACCGGCACGGTGGCCGCGGCACCGCCCACGGCAAAGCCCAGGAACAGGCGAGAGGCGATCATCCAGGTGACATCCGGCGCCAGGGCAGAGCCGATAGCGCCAAAGGCGAAGATCAGCGCCAGCGCAATGATGATGCGGCGTCTGCCCAGGCCATCTGCCAGATGACCGGCCGCCAGCGCGCCAAAGGCGGCACCAAACAGCAGGGAACTGGTGACCAGCCCGGTGGTAAACGGGGTGAGATGCAAATCGCCGCGCATAAACAGTAGCGCGCCCGAAACCACGCCCGTGTCATAACCAAACAGCAATCCACCCAGGGTAGCGACCAGCGCAATAATCTTCACAAAAGGCTCGGTGCGGGTGGCGCTATTTGGACCGGAGGCCGGGTTCGACGAAATATAAAGTTCTTTTTCCATGAAAACTCCTGGTAATAACAACAAAGACAAAACGTCAGAACATGAAGAAGCCATCACCCTACTGATATTTTTATTTCGGGTTAAATTATATTTGAAACTTAGTTTTCATTATGTGAGTTCAAGCCTTCCGCGCTTTTTATTTTGATGGGATTCCATCAAATCAGAAATAAAGCCATTAGTTTTAAGCGTGTTATTTAGGGGAATAGATGATTGCGGAAATTTCAGGAAGGGAAGAATGGGCACGAGTGCCGGGCCGTAAAGAGCAGAGGAACAGGGTCAGGATGAAATATCCCAACCATATTAATCAGAAATAAGCCGGTGTCAGCGAATGGCGAGGGCGTTGAGTGCCGATAATAGTGCATCCACTTTTGGCAGGAACTGTTTTCGGCGTGGCCACACCACGCTCAGCGTCAGCCCGTCGGGCTGTAACTGCGGCATAATAATTTCCAGTTCACCGGCGGCCACGGCGCGCTGAATCAGCCAGGAGGGCATCTGCGCGACACCCAGCCCGGCAATGACTGCCTGAAGCTGTGCATCGACGTCGCCCAGTGCCAGCCGATAGGGCACGTCGCGCCAGTGGGGCTGACCATCTTCGGTGGTAAACAGCCAGGGTTTGGTTGTGCCATCCACGCGCTCATAAAGAATGGCAGGATGGTTCAGCAGCGCTGCTTCATTTTCAGGACGGCCTTCGCGGTCAAGATAGGCGGGAGAAGCACAGAACTGCATCTTTTCGCGACCCATGTTACGCCAGCCCAGCGACGCGGGAAGGTCGGGCGCACCGCCGATCCGCACTGCCACATCCACGCCTTCCTCAAACAAGTCAACAAAGCGATCGGACAAACTCAGGCTCAGTGCCAGCTCCGGATTTTGCTGGCAGAAGGGCATCAGCACCGGCATGACGTTGAGGCGTCCAAAGGTGGTGGGTACTGCCAGACGCAGACGGCCGGATGGAATGGTGCGCTGGGCGGCCAGTACCGCCTCGGCTTCGGCCAGATCCTCCAGCACCCGCAGACAGGTCTGATAATAGGCGCTGCCCGCGTCGGTCAGATTCAGGCTACGCGTGGTGCGCTCCAGCAGCCGCGAGCCTAAGCGCGTCTCCAGGCGGCTGACGCTTTTGCTGACCGCCGAGCCGGTCACGTGCAGACGTTCAGCCGCGGCGGTAAAGCTGCCGCACTCCACGCTGGCGACAAAGGGCAGAATATCTTTGAGGCGATGATCGTGCATCGATTAGTGAACTCAGGTTGAGAATGCTGTGAATAAATGCCAGAGATAAGAACTGAATTCTCTATTAGGCTTAGCATTACGCAAAACGAGGAGAAATCAAATGAAAAAGCACGCTTTGATTGTGGGCATCAGCGGCGTTATTGGTCGCGCACTGGCAGATAAATTACAGCAGGAGGGCTGGCAGGTCAGTGGCCTGTCACGCGGACGTGGTGCAGTACCTGAAGGCGCAACCAGCCTGACCGCCGATCTGACCGATGCAGATGCTGTGCGTGACGCACTGAAAGAGGTCAAACCGGACGCGCTGTTTTTCAGCGTCTGGGCGCGTCAGGAAAATGAGAAAGAGAACATCCGCGTTAACGGCGGCATGGTTCGCAACGTGATTGAAGCCCTCGGCGATCGCCTGAAAGGTTCGCACGTCGCGCTGGTGACCGGGCTGAAACACTACCTGGGTCCGTTTGAAGCGTATGGCAAAGGTGCCGTGCCGGTTACGCCGTTCCGTGAAGAGCAGGGGCGTCAGCCGGTCGATAACTTCTACTATGCGCAGGAAGATGAAGTGTTCGCGGGCGCAGAGAAGTATGACTTTCGCTGGAGCGTGCACCGTCCGCACACCATCATCGGCTATGCCGTAGGCAACGCGATGAACATGGGGCAGACGCTGGCGGTTTATGCAACATTGTGCAAAGAGAAGGGCTGGCCGTTTATCTTCCCGGGTTCGCCGGAGCAGTGGAATGGTGTCGCGGATATGACCGATGCCGGTTTGCTGGCCGAGCAGCTGCACTGGGCGGCAACGTCACCGAACGCCGCGAATCAGGATTTCAACGCAGTCAATGGCGATGTGTTCCGCTGGAACTGGATGTGGCCAAAACTGGCTGACTACTTCGGTATCGAAGCCGCAGAGTACCCGGCGCAGATGATGCCGCTGGAAAATCGCATGCAGGAAGCTGACAGCGCATGGCGGGCGATTGCAGAACAGCATCAGCTGCGTGAGGCTGATGTCACTAAGCTGGCTTCATGGTGGCATACCGATGCCGACCTGGGCCGCCCCATGGAAGCTTTCACCGACATGAGTAAGAGCCGCAAAGCGGGCTTTACCGGCTACCGCAGTACGCTGGACTCCTTTACGCAGCTGTTTGATAAACTGAAAGCGGAAAAAGTGATTCCGGAATAAACCCAGCAGGCGCCGCATCAGGCGCCTGTTTCGTTTCTGGCAGATAGCTATACTCTGACACCTGATCAGTGAATGGAGGAGTGGATCTTATGGCGACATGTTTCATTATCGGTGCGGCGGGCAAGGTGGGCCAAAAGCTGACCCGTCAGCTGAGCAGCAAAGGTCACACTGTCACGGCATTGCACCGTAAGCCGGAACAGGCTGATACCCTGCAGGCCGCAGGCGCTAAGCCTGTCGCGGGCGATATTCAGCAGCTTAGCGTGACGGCGCTGGTAGCGTTGATGACCGGTCACGACGTGGCGGTCTTTACAGCGGGTGCGGGCGGTGCCGGTATCGCGCTGACCAATGCCATCGACGGTGAAGGGCTGAAGCTGGCGGTCGCCGCTGCGGAGCAGGCTGGCGTGTCGCGCTTTATGCTGGTATCCGCTTTTCCGGATGCAGGCCGCGGTAAAACGCCATCTGAGGGATTTGAGAACTACATGCGGGTGAAGCGTCTGGCGGATGCAGAGCTGGTAGCGAGTAAGCTGGAGTGGGTGATCCTGCGGCCTGGCACGCTGACCGATGAAGCTGGTACGGGTCGGGTGCATGCAGATCTGGCGATCCCCTATGGTGAGATCCCGCGCGAAGATGTGGCGGCGACGCTGGTCGGGCTGATTGAGAATCCGGCGATTAAGTATCAGATCGTCGAACTCACCAAAGGCGATGAGCAGATCGATGTGGCGCTGCAACGGTTGCAGCGGGGTTAACAAGGTCTGATAGCGGCGCTTTCATTAAGTGACTGCAAATGAAAGTAAGCGCCGGCTATTTTTAACTCTCTAAATTCAGGACATTTCTGTCGTTATTCTCAGCTTGTCACTTTATGAGGACAGCCATTAAAAACCCCACCGTAGCGGAGCGAGGATGCGGCCTGAAGCAGAGTCTGTTAAAGACTTAGAGCAATACGCTTGCCGTCGGGTAACGTGACATCGAGAGTCAGCTCTCCTCCCAGACCGGCAATATAGCGTCTCAGCGTTGAGAGCTTAGGATCGTTATCAACGTTTTCTATTTTAGCAACAGAAGGTTGTTTGACGCCTAAAACTTCAGCTAGATGCGTCTGTGAAACAGATAATTCCTCACGCAGTTTGGCAAGTGTGATCTCCTGACGGATTTCAGCAGCACGGGATTCTATTCGCGTACGGCTCTGCGGGGAGCGTTTAGCCATCATTTCTTTAAGCGTTGCCATCGTCTTTAATCTCCGGTGATGCCAGATGCGAGGTGAACTCGGCATCTGCAATTTTAATCATACGTTTGTAGAACAGTTTTTCATCTTCACCTTTTTTATCTCCTGCACACAGGACAATCGCCTTGCGTTCAGGATCAAAGGCGAAGAACGCGCGAAATGGATGTCCGCCAACCTGTACTCGCAACTCTTTCATGTTTTTATATTCAGACGCTTTAACCTGATCCACATGCGGACGCCCTAATTGAGGACCAATCTCTTCAAGTATCAGCAAGTAGGCTGCAATCTCTTCCTGAACATCGTCGTTCTGCTTTTCATACCAGACATCAAACAGCGTTCTTATGATGACTTCCCATGTCATTAATCCATCTCCATATAACCTGAAAGCTATGATTAGCTTATAACCTGTGAGGTATAATGGCAAATTATCATGAGTGCAAAATTGGTGGGTAAAGAACCATTTTGTCTGGATTGACAATCAAGTTTGAGCTTCAGATCTGGCACCACGAGGATCAGTATGTGCAGGATCTCTCTGACAGCTAAGTGGCCTGATTTTCCTCATAAAAAAAGCCCCGAAAACGGGGCTTTTTTCTTATCTGACGCAGTTTTTACTTCACGCATTTCGCGCAGTGCGCGCGCTCAATATGCTGGAAGAAGTCATTACCTTTGTCATCGACCAGGATAAACGCAGGGAAGTTCTCCACCTCGATTTTCCAGATCGCTTCCATTCCCAGCTCAGGATACTCCACGCATTCCAGACTCTTGATGCTCTGCTGCGCCAGCACCGCGGCCGGGCCACCGATGCTGCCCAGATAGAAGCCGCCATGTTTATGACAGGCATCCGTCACCTGCTGGCTGCGGTTACCTTTTGCCAGCATGATCTTGCTGCCGCCGTGGGCCTGCAGCAAATCAACGTAGGAGTCCATGCGGCCTGCGGTAGTCGGGCCGAGTGAACCGGATGCATAACCTTCAGGCGTTTTGGCCGGACCGGCGTAATAGACCGGATGATCTTTAATGTACTGCGGTAATCCTTCGCCGTTATCGATGCGCTCTTTGAGTTTGGCATGAGCAATGTCGCGCGCCACGATAATGTTACCGGTTAGTGACAGACGGGTAGAAACAGGATACGCAGAAAGCTGCGCCAGAATTTGCTCCATTGGACGGTTGAGATCAACCTGTAACACCTCACCTTCGCCCTGCTGACGCAGCGCTTCCGGTATCAGGCGGCCCGGGTTGGCTTCCAGTTTCTCAATCCAGATACCTTCGCGGTTGATCTTCGCTTTGATATTACGGTCAGCCGAGCAGGAGACGCCCATGCCGATCGGGCAGGATGCGCCGTGACGCGGCAGACGCACCACGCGGATGTCGTGCGCGAAATATTTGCCGCCAAACTGCGCGCCAAGGCCGAGCTGCTGCGCCGCTTCCAGCAGTTCCTGCTCCAGCTGAACGTCGCGGAAAGCCTGACCGTGCTCATTGCCTTCGGTTGGTAAGCCGTCGTAATAGTGCGTAGAGGCGAGCTTAACGGTTTTCAGTGTGCTTTCAGCCGATGTGCCGCCGATAACAAACGCAATATGGTAAGGCGGGCAGGCTGCGGTGCCGAGGGTGCGCATTTTATCCACCAGGTAATTTTTCAGCTTGCCGGGGCTCAGTAGCGCTTTGGTTTCCTGATAGAGATAGGTTTTGTTAGCGGAGCCGCCACCTTTAGCGATACAGAGGAATTTATACTCATCGCCATCGACGCTGTAGAGGTCGATCTGCGCCGGCAGGTTAGTGCCGGTGTTCACCTCTTTGTACATATCCAGCGCAGCATTCTGTGAATAGCGCAGGTTGTCTTCGATGTAGGTGTTATAGATACCCTGTGACAGCGCGGCTTCATCGCCGCCACCGGTCCAGACGCGCTGGCCCTTTTTGCCCATGATGATCGCGGTGCCGGTATCCTGACAGGTCGGCAGCACGCCTTTGGCGGCAATTTCAGAGTTTCTTAAAAACTGCAGGGCGACATATTTGTCATTGTCGCTGGCTTCCGGATCTTCAAGGATGGAGGCTACCTGCTGCTGATGGGCCGGACGCAGCATGAAAGAGGCGTCGTGGAAAGCCTGCTGACTCAGCAGCGTCAGCGCCTGCGGGTCGACTTTAAGGATCTCCTGACCCTCAAACTCGGCGACCGAGACATGCTCGCGAGTCAGCAAATAGTATTCAGTATCTTCGTGGGACAGCGGAAAAGGGTTCTGATAGACAAAAGGTTTGTTCGACATTTTTTCTCACTTAATGACCGGCTGAACCTCCGCGGGCAGGCTGCGGGGCGCAACATCATAGGCGAATTCATTGTTTATTATGCTTCCCCGCCGCGGGTGCGACGGGGAAGTGAAGGAATGGTATCTTATAACGCGTTGATCTGCATGTTGTATCCGTCAGAACATCCAAACCATCCACGGATAAGCAATCACCATCATGGAGACCAGGAAGATGGCACCAAAGATGGTACCCAGACGCCAGTAATCTTTAGTCGGCAGATAACCGCTGCCGTAATAAATCGGGCTTGGGCCAGTGCCGTAAGGGGTGATGATGCCCATCACACCCAGAGAGGTACACAGCATCAGGCAGAAGACCGGCATATTGATGCCCGGGATTGAGGCTGCAATGGTCAGCATGGCCGGTAACAGGGCTGTGGTATGCGCGGTGGTACTGGCAAACAGGTAATGCAGCAGGAAGAAGGCGATTAACAGCACTACGGCTGAAATCTGTGGGTCGTAACCCTGCAGCAGCATGCCACCTTCTTTACCTAACCAGGCGATAAAACCGACACGGGCCAGACCATCAGCCAGCGCCACCAGCGTTGCGAACCAGGCAAAGGTGTTCCAGGCCGGTTTATTGCTGGTAATGTCGTTCCAGTTCAGGACGCCTGTCCAGAGCATCAGTACCACCACCAGCAGGGCAGCCATCGCAGGCTCAATCCATGAGGTGGCGAAAATCCACATCAGCAGGGCACAGACCACGAACACCAGCAGCAGGATTTCGTTACGGGTCAGGCGGCCCAGTTTTTCCAGTTCAGCGATAGCCCATTTCGGCACTTCATCGTTGATTTTGACTTCAGGCGGATAGAACCAGTAAGCCAGCAGCGGCATAGTCAGAATCAGCAGCACACCCAGCGGCAGGAAGGCCAGGAACCACATACCCCATGAGATATCGAAACCGATGATGCTTTTTACCAGCGCCAGTGCCAGCAGGTTAGGTGCCAGCGCTGACAGGAACATTGAGCTGGTAATACAAGCTGCGGTGATGGCAACCCACATCAGATATGAACCGATCTTACGGGCGCTCGGGTCGTTGGGTTTAGAGCCATACAGCGGAGGCAGGTTAGCGATAATCGGATAGATAGTACCGCCACTGCGCGCGGTGTTGGACGGTGTGAAGGGTGCCAGAAGCAGATCAGCGAAAGTAATGGCATAACCCAGTGTCAGGCTGCGGCGACCCAGATACTTCACCAGAATCAGGGCCAGACGACGACCAAACTGCGTCTTGTCATATCCGGCGGCGAACATAAAGGCACCGAAGATGAGCCAGACGGTGGAGTTGCCGAAACCGCTGACCGCCCACTTAAAGGACTCACTGGCGACTTTGAATTTCGGGTCAGCCAGTTCCGCCGGGCTGAAAAGGACAAACTGACTGAACAGGGCGATAGCGACGACGCCGGTCAGGCCGATAACAGCACCCGGCAGCGGTTCAAAGATCAATCCGACAATCACGCCGACAAAGATGGCGAAGAAGTGCCAGGCGTAGGGTTCAAGACCGGCCGGCGTCGGCACCAGCAACAGCAACACGGCAACGATGACTGGCAGAGCCAGCATGATAGCTTTCTTTTTACCCGCCGCCGCAGGTGCGGCTTTAGGGGGTTCAGTTACAGCTGAGAGTGGTTTCATAGTATTTTATCTGCAAGTTGAGAAGAATGCGATTTGCGCCCCGGACCTTCACTGATGACTTTCTTATTTATTCTTAATGGTGTGAATAAACCGCGATGCACTGATTTTTTTAATCTGCTGCTGCACTATTGAGCAGCATATTTAAATCCATGTAAATATGATGCGATTTTTGCAAATATAGATTTTGATCCAGATCAAAGAAATTTATTCATTATTCCCCATTTTTAACATTTATTTTTTATTTATATTTCTGGCATCGACATTCTGACAGTTTTGTGAAGCTAATCGACAAATCTTCGGAAGGTCTGACCCGAAGTATTCATCTTAACATTCTGATCATGAAGGGTAAATTATTTATGTAAATGGATGGTTGATTTTTAGTTACCCATGGTTAACAATTAATATAACTTCACTTCCTGAATTCAGCAAATAAAAACTCTGAATCGATTAAAAGTTAAAAAAGTAAATTTATCGCTTATGAAAGCAAAGAAAAGGGTATATTAGATGTATGACATCGGACCACTTAATTAAGCGATAATTTGCGTCCGCTAAAAATTTCCAGACTTTTAAATCTTGGAGTTTATCGCAATGAAATCTCTCACCCCCATTCTTAATCCCCTTACCCTGCCTGGCGGCGCTGTGTTAAAAAACCGACTGGTGATGGCTCCTATGACCACCTGCACCGGTTTTTATGACGGAACGGTCACCAGCGAACTGGTCGAGTATTACCGCGCACGTGCAGGCAGCATCGGAACCGTGATCGTCGAGTGCTGCTTCATTGATAACCGCGGCCCGGCGTTTCCGGGTGCCATCGCTATCGACAGCGACAACAAAATTCCCGGCCTGAAACGCATCGCGGACGCGATTAAATCTGAAGGCTCTACAGCCATTCTGCAGATCTATCACGGTGGCCGCATGGTCGAGCCGGAACTGATCGGCGGGAAAACACCGGTTGCGCCGAGCGCCATTGCCGCACCGCGTGAAGGGGCAACTAAACCCCTGGCGCTTAGCGCCGAAGAAGTTGAAACCATGATCACCAAATTTGGTGATGCGGTGAACCGTGCTATCAAAGCCGGTTTCGACGGCGTCGAAATTCACGGTGCTAACACCTATCTGATTCAGCAGTTCTATTCTCCGAACTCTAACCAGCGTGATGACAAGTGGGGCGGCAGCCGCGATAACCGCGCACGCTTCCCGCTGGAAGTGCTGGAGATCACCCACAAGATGGCGGAGCGCTTCGCCCATAATTCGTTCATCATCGGCTATCGCTTCTCGCCAGAGGAGATCGAAGTCCCTGGCATCCGCTTTGATGACACTCTCTATCTGCTGGAAAAACTGGCTGCGCGCGGACTCGACTATGTTCACTTCTCTGTCGGTCAACTGCTGCGCCCGTCCATTGTCGATACGCAGGACCCGACGCCGCTGATCGAGAAATTCGTTGCGATGCGTTCGCCCGTGCTGGCAAAAGTGCCGGTGATTGGTGTGGGCGGCGTGGTAAATAAAGCCGACGCCGAGCTGGCGCTGGAAAAAGGCTACGATCTGGTAGCGATTGGTAAAGCCTGTATCGCCTATCCGAACTGGGCTGACCGCATCATCAATAACGAACATCTCGAACTCTACATCGACAGCAACAAACGCGAAGAGCTGCAGATCCCGGAACCGCTGTGGCGCTTCTCACTGGTTGACGCGATGATCCGCGACATGAGCGAATCGGGCCGTAAATACAAAGCGGGTGTTTACCAGGAGAAAGTGGAAGCCGAAGCGCTGAAGCTGAAAATCAACGTTACACTGGATACCGACCGTATTACCGACATCTCGCTGGTGCCGGACGACACGCTGGATGTGGATTTCACCACCACCTTTGAAAGCCTGCGTAACCGCATTCTGGTGGCTAACAGTCCCCACGTTGATGCGATTACCGGCGCGACCACCCAGAGTGAAGCGCTGAAAAAAGCGGTTTCCCGTGCGCTGACCACCTCCAGCAAAGAGCATGTGATTGAAGAGGGTGGTAACCCTAACGCACCTCAGAACTACGATGTGGTGGTTGTGGGTAGCGGCGGTGCCGGTCTGGCGGCCGCGATTCAGGCGCATGATGAAGGCGCACGCGTGGTCATCATCGAGAAGATGCCGACCATCGGCGGCAACACCATCAAAGCGTCTGTGGGCATGAACGCCGCTGAAACCCGTTTCCAGAAACTCAAAGGCATCGAAGACAGCAAAGAGCTGTTTTTTGAGGAGACGCTGAAGGGCGGTCAGTTCAAAAACAATCCGGTGCTGCTGCGTGAGTTTGTTGACCTGGCACCTGAGGCGATAGAGTGGCTGGCGGATAAAGGCATTGAGCTTAACGACATCACCATTACCGGCGGGATGAGCATCGACCGAACTCACCGTCCGGCTGACCGTTCAGCGGTGGGTGGCTTCCTGATCAGCGGCCTGGTGAAAAACATCAACAGCCGCAACATCGAAGTCCTGCTGGAAACCTCGGTTGCTGAGATCCTCTATGAGAATGGCGCAGTTGCGGGCGTGAAAGTCGTCGATGAATATAACGACAGCCGTATCCTGAACGCTAAAAGCGTGATTGTGGCAACCGGTGGCTTCAGTGCAAACCGTGAGCTGGTGGTGAAATACCGTCCTGAACTCGATGGCTTTGTCACCACCAATCACAAAGGTGCGACCGGCAGCGGTATTGCGATGCTGGAGAAAATTGGTGCCGGTACCGTGGATATGAAGGAAATCCAGATTCACCCGACGGTTGAGCAGACCACCTCTTATCTGGTCTCTGAATCGATTCGTGGCGGCGGCGCTATCCTGGTCAGCCAGGCCGGTAAGCGTTTCTATAACGAAATGGAAACCCGCGACAAAGTCTCGGCGCAGATTATTGCTCTGCCAGAGAAGAGTGCCTGGATTGTGTTTGACGAGCAGGTACGTATGAATAACAAAGCGGCTGATGAATATATCGCCAAAGGCTTTGTGGTCAGCGCGCCAACCGTGGCGGAACTGGCGGTGAAACTCAACATGAGTGAGCATCACACGCTGGAAGCGACGCTGGCCCGTTACAACAACTTCGTCATCATGCAGAAAGACGAAGATTTCGGTCGCCAGACTGCACTGCGTCATCCGCTGAGTGAAGCGCCATTCTACGCGATTCGTGTCGCACCGGGCGTGCATCACACCATGGGCGGTGTCACCATCGACACCACCACCGCGGTGCTGGACAGCCAGAAACAGGTGATTAACGGTGCCTGGGCGTGTGGTGAGGTGATTGGCGGCATTCACGGCGCGAACCGTATCGGCGGTAACGCCGTTGCAGATATCATCATCTTCGGTATCCTGGCCGGCGGTAACGCTGCCGCCTACGCCCGACGTTAACGGTAGTCTCCGGCATCCGCATCCTGCGGGTGCCGGTTTTTCCCCTATAAAGCAGAGTCGCCTATGTTAACTGATGCGCGTGTCTATGCTTACTCCGCTGTACTAATGGGTTCGCCCATCCTGCTCAAACTCTTCGAAGACAACCAGACGCTAGCCGGACAGGTTTTCCGCCTGATCAAACAGCAGGAGAATCTCTTCACGGTAAATCGCGCGGCATCGGAAGTCATGGCGATTAACCACGCGGCAGGAGAGCATGCGGTGGTCGTCAGTCAGCCAGTGTTTGATTTGATCGCCTGTGCGCATGCGGTGAGTCTGTTGCCCGACAGCCTGTTTAATCTCGCTATCGGTCCGCTGGTGAAGTGCTGGAAAATTGGTTTTCAGGGCCACAGCGTTCCGTCAGAAGCCGATCTTCAGGCGCGCATGACGCTGATTAATCCGCAGGACGTGATCCTTGATGCTGCCACCCGCAGCGTGATGCTGGCACGGCCAGGAATGGAGATTGACCTGGGTGCCATCGCCAAAGGCTATATCGCCGACGTAGTCCAGGCCTTTTTGCGTCAGCAGCAGGTCAGCAGTGCGCTGATCAATCTGGGCGGCAACGTTCAGACGGTGGGCGCGCCGCCTGAAGAGGCGGGCTGGGCAATCGGTCTGAAAAAGCCGTTTGGTAAGGCCGATGCGCTAATCGGTGTCATCGGTGTAAATAACCGCTCGGTCGTGACGTCCGGTATTTATGAGCGCTATTTCGAGCTGGATGAGATCTGTTATCACCACATCCTGGATCCACAGACCGGTTATCCGCTGGATAACGAGCTGCTGAGCGTGACCGTGATTTCCGAGCGCTCGCTGGATGGCGACATCTATACGACGCTGCTGTACGGGCTGGGCGTTGAAAAGGGTATCGCCTGCCTGGCCGACAAACCGGGCATTGAAGCTATCTTTGTGACCCGTGACAGGCAGATCATCTGCTCGTCACAACGTCACTTTTCGTTTCAGTTACTCGACACGGACTACCGGCTGGTTCACTGACAGTATTGTTTGAGTAAGGTGTGATACTCCGGCTGCAGGCGATAGCGGTAAACCGGACGGCCCGTGACCCCATAATGAATACTGGTGAACAGAATATTAATCTGCGCCAGCCAGATCAGGTATTTACGGCACGAAACGCGCGAGATATTTACTTCCGTTGCCAGTTCGTCGGTAGAGAACTCGGTGCCGGGATGAGCATCGATCCACAGGCACAGGGTACGCAGCGTCTGCGGCGTTAATCCTTTCGGCAGACGTTTCTGTTCGCTGGCACCGGGTGGGTTACCATGCAACAGCTGATCAACGTCCGACTGCTGATAGAACTGATGATTGTCCATCAGCGATTTTTTCTGCCGCCAGCCGGTCAGCGCCTCTTCAAAGCGGGCAAACTGGAAGGGCTTGATCAGATAATCCACTACGCCATAGTTGAGCGAGGTCTTGATCGTGGCGGCATCGGCCGCTGACGAGATGATAATCACGTCAACCGGGCGTCCTGCGCTGCGCAGCTCCGGCAGCAGGTCGAGACCGTTTTCCTGCTGCATATAGATATCCAGCAGGATCAGATCAACCTGTGGTTCAGCCTCGGCCAGCCGCTCTTTGGCCTGCTGTAAGGTTGAGGCCGTGCCGCAGCAGGTGAAGCCTGGGATTTGCCCGATATAACAGCGATTCAGCTCGGCTACCATGGCGTCATCATCGACAACTAACACATTGATCATTGGGTAATCATTCCTCTCTCCCACGGAAGTTGCACTAAAAATTGGGTAAATACACCGGGTTCCGACTCAACACTGACATTACCGCCCAGGCTTTCGGTTTGCTGCTTAACCAGAAACAGTCCGACACCGCGATCGTCACCTTTTGACGAGACGCCGCGCTCAAAAATAGCGTTGAGCTGCGAGCTGTCGATACCTGGCCCGTCATCACTCACTTCGCAGGCTAACCAGCCATTCTGATAATGCAGCATGAGGTGAATTTCCCCTTCGGTTTCCGGATCCAGCGCCTCAAGGGCATTTTCAATTAAATTGCCCAGCACGGTAATCAGAACTGCGCTCTGCTCCTCGCTGCCGCAGTCAGGCAGAAAGCTCGCCTCATCGATAATCAGCTGATGACCTTCATCGGTTACCCGATTGATTTTGCTGAGCAGGAAACCGGCAATGATCGGCGATTTGATCTTTTGCAGCAGCGAACCGATCTCCGTCTGATAGGCGTTAGCGGTTTTCAGAATGTACTCTTCCATCTGTGCATAATTTTTCATATGCAGCAGGCCCAGAATCACATGCAGCTTATTCATGAACTCATGGGACCGCTCACGTAACGCATCTACATAGTTTACCATGCCGTCCAGACGCTGCATCAGCTGGCTGATTTCGGTTTTATCCCTGAACGTCGTTACCGCGCCGATAATGCGGTCACGACTGCGCACCGGAACGGTGTTGCTGATCAGGATGCGATTACCCAGCGTCAGCTCCTGATCGTGCCAGGCTTTACCCGCATGCAGCGCATCCTGCTGATGACGATGCATGACGCTCTCCTCAGCAATCAGGTCACCGCTTAACGGCATCCTGCGGGTGGTTTCATGCAGCAACTGCTGAGCCGCGTGGTTAATCAGGCTGACGCGTGACTGATCATCGACCGCAATCACCCCTTCTTTAATAGAATTCAGGATCGCCTGGCGCTGTTCAAACAGGCTGGAGATTTCGTGTGGCTCCAGCCCCAGCAGTATTTTCTTGAGTCGCCTGACCAGAATCAGAATACCCAGCAGCCCGACCACACCACCAAACAGGACGGTCCAGACGATATTCCAGCGGCTCTTTGCAATCTGGGCTGCCACATCATTCAGCGCAATGCCGATTGCTACCACGCCAATCTGCTGATGCTGTGCGTTATAGACCGGCGTAAACACCCGCAGTGCCTCCACCAGCACGCCATGATTAACCGCCACATTTTCCCGGCCACTCAGCGTGGGATAGATGTCATTGCCGACAAAATGTTTGCCGATCACCGCGGCATTGGGATGTGAAAAGCGAATGCCGCGCATGTCCGTCACCACCACAAACAGCAGGCCATTGCGTTTGCGCGCGGCTTCCGCCAGCGGCTGAATCTGGCTGCTGCCGTCTGGCAACAGTAACCCGCGCTGCACTTCCGGGCTGTCTGCCAGCGTTCGCGCCACCGCCATCGCTTTATCTTTAAGATGCGACTGGGCAAAGTTATCAATCTGAACGAAATAGAGCAGATGGACAGCGAGCAGCACGGTAACGATCACCGCAGTCATCATGAGGGTGGTCAGGGTACTGAGTTTCATGGGTCGTTTCGTCACGGCATGTCGGTTCTGTGGTTGGCTTGTCATCGATGTTCAGCACGGGTGGGGGATCGGCTGGAAACATACGCTAACTCACCGCATCAGTACAGTTTTAGCAGTCTGCGCGCGGGCGACAGCGCAATAACAATATTTGGGTTAGGGGATTGTATAATTCAAAGGACACCCTTAATGTGTGGTTAAAATATGTGAGCAATTCGGTAGCCTTTTGTAATTAAATTAAGGCTAAATTGCTATTTTTAATTTTATAACTATTTTCACATTAACTCATAAATAACATTATTTTAAACTTTAAGGACTTTTTTTAACCAGTACCGTCTGAGCTGTAGATTAAAATGATGAATTCAAAGAAAGTTATTCCCACCCTTTCCCTCGCGGCCTTGTTAGTTTCTTCAGCCCTCCACGCTGAAACCTCACCAGAGAAAACCGATGTCCTGTTAATTGGCGGCGGTATTATGAGCGCCTCTATGGGCACCATGCTGGAAGAGCTGCAGCCTGGCTGGAAACAGATCATGGTCGAGAAGCTGGATGGCGTGGCGCTGGAATCCTCTAACGGCTGGAATAACGCCGGTACCGGTCACTCTGCCAACATGGAGCTGAACTATACGCCTGAGCGTAAAGACGGCTCGATCGACGTGTCTAAAGCGCTGGAAATCAATGAAGCCTTTATGATTTCACGTCAGTTCTGGAGCTCTCAGATTAAAGAGGGCGTAATGCACGACCCGCGCTCTTTCATCAACTCAACGCCACACATGAGCTTTGTCTGGGGCGACAATGTCGACTTCCTGACCAAACGCTATGCGGCGCTGCAGAAAACTGCGCTGTTCCAGGGGATGAAGTTCTCTACCGATCACAAACAGATCGCGCAGTGGGCACCGCTGGTAATGGAAGGTCGTGATCCACAGCAGAAAGTGGCCGCTACCTGGACGCCAGTCGGCACCGACGTTAACTACGGTGAAATTACCCGTCAGCTGATCGGCAGCCTGAAGAAGAATGATAACTTCCGTCTGGAAACCTCATCGGAAGTGACCGACTTCAAACGTAACGGCGACAACTCCTGGCACGTCACGATTAAAGATGCTAAAAACGGCAACGAACGTGCGGTTGACGCGAAATATGTCTTCATCGGTGCAGGCGGCGGCGCGCTGAAATTACTGCAGAAGACCGGCATCCCGGAAGCCGATAACTATGCAGGCTTCCCGGTCGGTGGTTCTTTCCTTGTCACCGAAAACAGTGCTATCGCCGATCGTCATCTGGCGAAAGTTTACGGTCAGGCTTCAACCGGTGCACCGCCGATGTCCGTTCCGCATCTGGATACCCGTTATCTGGATGGCAAACGCGTCGTGCTGTTTGGACCCTTTGCGACCTTCTCAACCAAGTTCCTGAAAAACGGCTCGCTGTTTGATCTGCTGAGCACCACCACTACCCATAACATCGTGCCAATGACCGATGTGGGTATGGATAACTTCGACCTGGTGAAATACCTGATCGGACAGGTGATGCTGAGTGATGAAGATCGCTTCGAGTCGCTGAAAGAGTACTACCCGGACGCGAAGAAAGAGGACTGGAAACTGATTCAGGCCGGTCAGCGTGTACAGATTATCAAGAAAGATGCTGATAAAGGTGGCGTGCTGAAACTGGGCACAGAAATTGTGACCGATCAGCAGAAAACTGTGGCGGCTCTGCTGGGTGCTTCTCCTGGTGCATCAACCGCAGCGCCAATCTCTCTGAGCGTGATGCAGAAACTGTTCCCGGAAGAGTTTAAGTCACCGGAATGGCAGGCGAAGATCCACAAAATGATCCCAGGCTACGGTCAGAAACTGAATGATAACGTGCCGTTGCTGCAGCAGGTCTGGAATGAGACCGCAGCGACTCTGCAGCTGACCACGCCGCCCGTGATCAACATGGAAGGCAAAACCGCAGACGCGCCGGCAGCACAGCCTCAGCAGGCTGCGCCTTCAGCGAAACACGACATGGCGCTGTAACAGCAGCCTGACGTGAAAAAAGCCCGCCCAGGTTTACCTGCGCGGGCTTTTTTATTGCTTCATTTTCAGTGTTACTCTGGCGTGTTCCCGCGCCACTTGCCCCATGGATCTTCAGCAGGTGGCCGATCGGCTTCTCCAGCCGCTTCGTCGCGTGCTGCCGGTTGCACGTTTAACGAGGCCAGATAGAGCGCTTCGACTTCAGCGCGCGCCCACGGCGTACGGCGTAAAAACTTCAGGCTCGATTTAACGCTGGGATCGCTTTTAAAGCAGTTAATGTTGATCTGTTTTGCCAGCTCCGCCCAGCCATACTGCGCGACTAAACTGTTTATCTGCATCTCCAGCGTGATGCCATGCAGAGGATCTTTTGAGGTGTGTGCGTTCATCATCTATCCGCCTGATTCATTCAATGCCGCGTATCCTGACAATCGCACAGCGGTTGTGCAAGAACTGAAGGTGAAAAAGAGCGTGTGGGGGGTGTGCAACCGCAGATTTATGTGCCTGAAGTAACGTGACGGGCAGAAGTTTGCGCAGATGAGCAGCGATTGTGCTAATCATAAGCGACTGATGAGGCTTCAAAAGGATCGCCTGCCATGTCTGCTCCTGCTGATAATCTGCTCTCTTCCGCCAGCCGAAAACGTGCTCTGCTTGCCGGTTCGGTCGGTAATTTCATTGAATGGTATGAGTTCGCGGTCTATGGCTTTCTGGCCACGGTGATTGCGCAGAACTTTTTCCGGCTGGAGGGCGAGTCCGCGCTGACCGGGTTGCTGCTGACCTATGCGTCGTTCGCCATCGCCTTTTTCTTCCGTCCGCTGGGTGCCATTGTTTTTGGCCGGATGGGCGATCGCATCGGGCGAAAACCCACCTTGATTTTTGTATTGATAATGATGACGCTGGCGACAGCCGCTATCGGTCTGGTTCCGACCTATGCCCAACTGGGTATCCTGGCTCCGCTGATCGTTACCGGTCTGCGTATCCTGCAGGGCCTGTTCGCGGGTGGCGAGTATGGCGGGGCGGTGTCGCTGATGACCGAGTTTGCACCACGCGGAAAGCGCGGTCTGTATGGCGCGTGGCAATCCTTTACCGTGGCGCTGGGATTACTGGCAGGTGCGGGCATAGTGGCACTGCTCTCCGTGCTGCTGACGCCAGAGCAGATGCTGAGCTGGGGCTGGCGCATCCCGTTCTTTATCGCACTGCCGCTGGGCGCGCTGGCACTCTGGCTGCGGGTGCAGATGGAAGAGACGCCCGCGTTTGTTCAGCAGCAGGCACAAACCCAGGAAAAAGTGAACGCCAGCCTTGGTGACACGCTGAAAACGATTCTGCTGGGCATCTGCCGGCTGATGGTGTGGTCGGCGGCAGGTTACACCTGGCTGGTGATCATGCCGACTTATCTGCAGGCATCGCTGCACACCGGATTTAACCAGGCACTGCTGATTGCGGTGATATCGAACCTCGGCTTTGCCGCCACCATTATCCCGGCCGGGATGCTGAGCGACAGGATTGGCCGCCGCGCCGTGATGGTCGCAGCGGCGGTACTGTTGCTGGTGCTCTCTCTGCCGCTGTTAAACGTTTTGCAGGCAGAGAGTACCGGACTGCTGCCCAAAGCGCTGGTGGTCTTTATCGCAGGTGGCGTGGTCGGATTGCTGGCGGGGCCAGGGCCCGCGATGCTGGCCGAGATGTTTCCGACGCGCGTGCGTTACACCGGGCTGGGCCTGGCCTATTCGCTCTCTAACGCGGTCTTTTCCGGCTGCGCCGGATTGATCATTACCAGCCTGATCAAAGAGACCGGTAATCCTGATATTCCCGCCTGGTATGTGATGGCGACTGCGCTGGTCAGTATTGTTGCGTTGATGACGCTGAATAAAGATGATCATCTGCGACTGCTGGATGAGCCGCCGTCACGCTAAGTTCTGTGAGCGGTAAAGGATAATCGGGCAGGCTGCCTGTGTATCAGGCTGCCTGTTAGCGTTAACGCCCGCGAGGGTGCAGGCGTTGGTTATTCAGAACAGATTAGCGATCCTGCGATGACGATAAACTGAAAACCTGATCGCGCGAGCGGACTTTATCAGCATGGTTATCGGCAATGATAATCACGGCCGCCATAATCAGACCCATAATAATGATGATTAATTTACGCAGCAGCATAAGCCATTACTCCTGTTGAATTAACTCACCCAGTGAATAGCCGTTATTGTGGCTTAATCAAAGAGGTAATTTGAATATTGGTCTATTATGGCTAAAAGGTAAGCGTTATTTTTTGATCGTGATGCGGTTTATCCATATCAGATGAAATAAAGAGTCTGTACGGGTTCTATATTAAACGCGCGCTAAACAGAATCATTAAATCCGTCGGTTTCTCTTCCGCGCGTTTGATCAATAAAAATTGAACATACATAGTTTACGTCGTGAGGGCATTGTTAAAAGCGACATGCAGGAGACCGGAATCTGGCTGGCCGGCGGCGGCGAGCTGATTCCGGTGCAGGATTAAGCAGACCTGAGGCTGTGAACCGTTTCGTCTGATTTCCGTGCGTCGGGCGTGGTAGTAAAATCCTGCGCCAGATCGGCAATGATAGCTGCGACGGAACGCACTGATTTTATCATTGAGATGCCGGTGCCTGTTGAAACTACGCCCTTGTCAACATTGCCCAGACGCATCGCCTGCCACAATGCGTGATAGCCATTCATTGCGCTGAACAGCGTTTCACGATCGGCTCCCTGCTCATCAAGCTCTGCCAGCCTGGGGCTGAGCGGGGTGGGTAATGTCCGGTAATACGCGGGCAGGGTGCGGAAAAGAAGCAAATCTTCCGCGCTTGAGGCCACGATGAGTTGCTTTACCTTTTCATCTGCCGGGTTTTCCTGCGCGGTTAAAAACAGGCTACCTATCCAGACGCCTTCTGCGCCTAACGCCAGCGCTGCACGCACGCCACGTACATCACCAATGCCACCGGCCGCCAGCACCGGAATCTTCACACTGTCAGCGATCATGGGGACAATGCTGAATGTACCAATAATGCGTGCGGGTACGGTTCCCCCCTCATCAAATCCGGTAGCGACAATAATATCGGCGCCCAGTTTTTCGGCCTGTTGTGAATTGGCGACATCGGGAGTCAGCGCACGATAAATGATTTTAATGCGGTGCTGTTTTAATAAATGGAATATTTCGGGATCAAGCAGCTCATTAATTAACACCACCTCAACCTTCTCATCAATAAACATTTCAGCCGTTGGCCGCCAGAAACTCATATCTGGTCCATTGATCAGCGTTGCACCAAAAGGTTTGTCGGTCAGGCGCTTCGTTTTACGAATCTGCTCACGCATGCGTTCCAGCGCATCGAAGCGTGACTCGGGCAGGGTGTCCTGCCCGGCATTTGGGCCAATAATTCCCAACCCCCCTGCGTCAGACACCGCGGCAACAAAGGTTGCATCGGTCAGAAAATACATAGGTGCCTGAATAATGGGAAAGCGAATATTCAGAATTTCCGTCACACGATTTTTCATCGGTTTTTTCCTTTTCTGCTGAGCGTATCGCCAGACTTATTTCATTGAACCAGACCGCGTTACCTGATCCCCTGGCCGTTTTATTCTTCACTTCACCGCCAGAACAGGCAGTTTAATAGTTGAAAATATGAAGTAAATGGGCAAAATTGGGCAGGTGTTTGCCATATATGGAAAGATAATGGATCTTAACGCCACGAAGTTATTTATCACTGTTGTTCAGGCAGGCAGCTTCTCTGCCGCAAGTGACCGGACGGGGATCCCCATCTCTACGCTGGTGCGTAAACTCAACGAGCTGGAGCTGGCTCTGGGTGTGCAGCTGCTGGAGCGATCCAAAAAGGGCGTCAGGCCTACATATAAAGGCCAGCAGTTTTTTGAGCAGACGCGCCCGGGTCTGGAGTTACTGGAAGATGCCAGAAAAACGGTGACATCCGCGCACAAACTGGCGGGTAAACTGCGCATATCGGTGCCAGCGGATTTCACGTTATGGTGGGAGTTACTGCATGCGTTTCAGCAACGTTATCCTGATATCAGAGTCTTTTGCCACTCAGGGGAAAGAGTGGTCGACCTCTATGAGGATGGGATTGATGTAGCACTCCGGCTGGGTGCTCTGCATACCGAGGATGTTATTGCCAGACCGGTTATGAATATTGAGGCATGGTTTGTCGCAACCCCCGCGCTGGCTGAACGTTTTGGTCATCCGCAGACGCTGGCGGCCCTGACAACCTGCCCGATAGCCAGCTGGGAAGGGCTTAACAGTGGCTACTTCGAATGGTCTTCCGGTAACGAGACGGTAAAATTTGAGCCATTCTTTTCCTCCAATAGTGCACAGGCTTTGCGCCACTATGCACTCAGCGGTGCCGGCGTATCCCTGTTGTTCGATTTCATGGTTAAAGCGGATGTGGAAAGTGGGAAGCTGGTGCGGCTATTGCCTCAAAGCCCGCCTTATTCGACGCCTTTGCATCTGCTCTATGTGCGACACAAACATCCTTCGGCCATTACGCTCGCGTACCTCGATTTTTGCACCGAATGGATCAGCCAGTACAAGACCTGAGATGAAGAGGCCATGTAACGGAACGGAGGGGACAGGGATGAACAGGTCATCATGATATTAAAAGCAAAAAGCGTGGCAGAAAAATAAAAAGGCGCCCGAAGGCGCCTCTGTGGTGTGAACCGATGTGATGAATTACACCAGCTGCTGTGCCGTCGTTTCCACCAGCGTCAGCAACACTTTGATATCTTCCAGCGTTACCGTTGGGTTCAGCAGGGTCATCTTCAGACAGGTGACGCCATCGTGCTCGGTCACGCCGACGTTAGCGCGGCCTGACTCCAGCAGGGCATCCCCGATGCGCTGGTTCAGCAGGGCGATATCCGCACTGCTGAGGTGCGCCAGATGCGCCGGACGATAACGGAACAGGACGCTGGCGAGCTGCGGTTTCATCACCAGCTCCAGAGCAGGCTGCTCTTCAACGTACTGTGCCACCTGCTGCGCCAGCGTCACACCGTGATCGATGATTTCGGCATACTGCTTCTGACCCAGCGCTTCCAGACCCATCCACAGTTTCAGTGCATCAAAACGACGGGTGGTCTGCAGCGATTTGGATACCAGATTCGGCACGCCCTGTGCTTCATCAAACTCCGAGTTCAGATAGGCCGCCTGGTAGCGCATCAGCTCATAGTGACGTGCCTCCTTCAGCAGGAAGGCACCACAGCTGATGGTCTGGAAGAACTGCTTGTGGAAGTCCAGGGTAATGGAGTCGACCAGCTCAATGCCATCCAGATAGTCACGATACTTCTCTGAAAGCAGCAGCGCGCCGCCCCAGGCCGCATCGACGTGCACCCAGATGTTCTCTTCCGCCGCCAGTGCCGCGATTTCACGCAGCGGATCAATTGCACCGGCATCGGTAGTTCCCGCCGTGGCAACGATCGCCAGAATGTTTTCGCCGTTAGCTTTGGATGCAGCCAGCTTCTGACGAAGGTCATCCATATCCATGCGGGCAAACTGATCACATTTCACCTGCGTGACGGACTGATAGCCCAGACCCAGCAGCGCCATGTTCTTCTGTACGGAGAAGTGCGCGTTCTCTGAGCAGAAGACTTTAATCTTCTTCAGATCGCCGGTTAAGCCATCCTGCTGAACAGAATGCCCCTGACGCGCAAACCAGGCGTCACGCGCCAGCATCAGACCCATCAGGTTGCTCTGGGTGCCGCCGCTGGTGAAGACGCCCGCGTCGCCAGGCTGATAACCCACCTGGGTGCGCAGCCACTCAATCAGCTTCATCTCAATCAGGGTGGCAGACGGTGCCTGATCCCATGAATCCATGCTCTGGTTGGTGGCGTTGATCAGCACTTCCGCCGCCTGGCTGATGACCAGGCTCGGACAGTGCAGGTGCGCCACACACTGCGGGTGATGCACCGACAGGCTGTCTTTGAGGAAATACTCAATGGCGCGTTCAATCGCGGCCTGGTTACCCAGGCCCTGAGGATTGAAGTCCAGCGTGATGCGCTCGCGCAGCTCTGCGACGGTTTTTCCCTGATACATCTCAGGTTGTTCCAGCCACTTAACGACGGCCGCGCTACTCTGGGCAATCGCCTGCTGGTAGGCCTCGGTACTCTGTGCTGAGGCCGCCAGAATCGGGTTTAACCGGGACATTGCATTCACTCCACTTAAACTGCTTTCACGCCAGCGGACAGCAGGGCGTTTTCAAATTTATCCAGGAACACGTCCAGTTCTGCATCGGTGATTAGCAGGGAAGGCAGCAGACGTAATACGCTGCCGTGACGTCCGCCACGCTCCAGAATCAGGCCGTTCTCAAAACATTTTTTCTGTACCAGCGCTGACAGCTCGCCGTCTGCCGGGAAGCTGCCCATGTGGTCAGCAGGCTCGTCAGGTTTCACCAGCTCGATGCCGATCATCAGACCCAGACCCCGCACGTTGCCGATAACCGGGTAGCGCTGCTGCAGCTCGCCCAGTTTGCCTTTCAGCCATTCGCCCTGTGCCGCGACTTTGTCAGCGATGTTGTTGTCTTTCAGCAGCTTCAGCGTGGTCAGGCCGGTAGCCATCGCCAGCTGGTTGCCACGGAAGGTGCCGGTGTGGTGACCCGGAGACCAGGCGTCGAACTCTTTCTTAATGCCCAGTACCGCCAGTGGCAGACCGCCGCCGACCGCTTTGGACATTACGATGATGTCTGGCTCGATTCCTGCGTGCTCAAAGGCGAAGAATTTACCGGTACGGGCAATACCCGCCTGGACTTCGTCGATGATCAGCAGAATGCCGTGCTCTTTGGTCACTTTGCGGATGCGCTGCAGCCACTCAGCCGGTGCCGGGTTAACCCCGCCTTCACCCTGAACCGCTTCCAGAATCACCGCCGCAGGTTTGCGAACGCCGCTTTCAACGTCATTAATCAGGTTTTCGAAGTAGTAGGTCAACGCTTTCACGCCCGCTTCACCGCCAATACCCAGCGGGCAGCGATAAAGGTGCGGATAAGGCATGAACTGCACTTCCGGCATCATGCCGTCTACGGCTTCTTTCGGTGACAGGTTGCCGGTGACCGACAGCGCGCCGTGGGTCATACCGTGATAGGCACCTGAGAAGCTGATGATACCGGAACGGCCGGTGTGCTTTTTCGCCAGTTTCAGCGCCGCTTCAACGGCATCTGCGCCGGACGGGCCGGTAAACTGCAGGCAGTACTCTTTGCCCTGACCTGGTAATAACGAGAGCAGGTACTCAGAGAACTCATCCTTTAACGGCGTAGTTAAATCGAGAGTATGTAACGGCAAGCCGCTGGTAATGACATGTTGAATGCTCTGCAGAACGTCTGGATGGTTATGACCCAACGCCAGCGTTCCGGCACCGGCAAGACAGTCGAGATACTGATTATTCTCGACGTCGGTGATCCAGACACCCTGAGCTTTCGCAATCGCGAACGGCAATTTGCGAGGATAACTTCGAACGTTTGATTCAAATTCAGCCTGACGGGCTAAATAGGTTTCGTTGGTTGCGTTTAAGTTCTGTGCATTCAAACTATCAATACGGACTTTATCCGTCATCATATCTCTCCTACAACCGGGACGGGCGTAGCGTCACAGTTGAATAAATGAATTAAAATGGGTGGCTATGTGTAAAGCGCGGCCAATATAGGTGTTTTTCAGGTCCGACTCAATGATTAATTTTGTCGGCAGATAACACATTCTTTGCTATAGGAATCAATCAGTTGGTGGGTTTATGACCGCATGCATTATTGCCGCTACGCTAACGGCTTTCTAATAAATGGCGTAAAAACACCAGCTTACCCGTTTCACCAGGCGCTAAGTCAATGATTATAATCTGTGTAAACAGCTGTTTCCGGCGAAAAACGCTATCAAAAAGGGGGCTTTTCAGACGTAAAAAGCATAAGTCAGCTTAACTGACGAACTCGCATTTATAGCCGCTTAAAACTGCACGCTAATTAAAACAATAAACCTTTCTTTAACATTTAATTAATATATGGCGAAAGGTAAACCGTATTAAGCGGGATTAACGGCATGGCCCCAGGGCAAATTCAACAAACTGGTCGAGGTCTGTCATGGCTTCGCGAGCTTTGGACTCTGAAGGATTTATGGTCAGCAAATCCGCATAGCCGTTCAGCATGGCGCTGATTTGCCTGACGGTGCGGGGAACATCATCACATCGCAGCGTGCCGTCGGTGACACCGTCACGAATTATCCCCTCCATCAGTGCCTGCCACACTTCAGTCATCTCTTCAGCCAGTGCAGCATAAGCAGCATTGTGCGCTGCCGTCTGCCAGAAAGAGGCGTAGAGCTGCCAGGTGGCATCCGGCGCACTTGGCAGATGGCTTTCAAACAGGGTATGCAGCCGCTGACGCGGTGTGAGCACGGCCAGTGTGTCGGCAAAACTTTCAAAATCGACCCGCATAAAGCGTTCCAGCGCCGCCAGGCAGAGTGTCTGCCAGTTGCTGAAGTAGTGGTAAATATGACTGCGTGAAATACCTACCGACTCGGTGAGTTCACGGGTGGTCACTTTTTCGATCCCTTTCTCAATAAACAGCACTATCGCTGCATCCAGGATTTTGGTTCTTAATACCTCAGCCGACTCTTTCATTATTCTCTCTATCACTGCCACGTTGACTTTGAGCAACTGCTCAAATAGACTGCTTTTCGTACTTGAGCAACCGCTCAAGAGTAACTCAATCAGAAACAGAAACTATGTCTTCCTCAAAAACGATCCTGCCCGTTGCGGCTCCCCGCAGCGCTATTCTGACATTAAAAATGCTTGGCCGCCGCCATAGCCGCAAGCTATTCCTCACGCTGCTACTGGTGGTGGCGGAAAACGTCATGTATCTGCTTTATCCGCTGCTGGCGGGCTTCGCTATCAACGCCATACTCTCCGGCAGGACCTGGCATGCGGTGCTCTATGCGGCGATGGTCTTTACCATGTGGGCCATCGGCGCAGCGCGGCGCAGTGTCGATACCCGTACTTTTGCCCGCATCTATGCTGAGCTGGCCGTGCCGGTGATTGTGGCACAGCGCAATGAAAAACAGAGCGCGTCGACGATTGCTGCGCGGGTGGCGCTGTCTCGCGAGTTTGTCGACTTTTTCGAGAAGCATCTGCCGGTGCTGATTACTTCGCTGGCGTCAATGACCGGTGCGGCAGTGATGCTGCTGGCTATCGAGTTCTGGACCGGCGCAGCCTGTCTGGCGATCCTTCTGTTCTTCGCCTGTTTCCTGCCGGGATTTACCCGCAAGAACGATGCGCTGTTTGGCCGTCTTAACAACCGGCTGGAGAAAGAGGTGAGCTTTGTCAGCAACGCGAACGCCGCGTCACTGGGGCGACATTATGGCGTGCTGGCCAGTCTGCGGATCCGCCTCTCGGATCGGGAAGCGTGCGGCTATCTGGCTATCGGTAGCGTGGCGGCACTACTGTTTGCGGTCACCATCGCGGTGATGTCGGGCCGTGGCGGTACTAATGCGGGTCATATCTATTCGGTGATGACCTATATGTGGATGTTTGCCATGAGCCTGGATGATGGCCCTCAGCTGCTGGAGAAATATTCACAGCTCAAAGACATTGGCCGTCGGGTGAATACCGGCACGCACTGATTTGCCGATCTCTGGCACAAAGCTGAAGCAACTGCCGGAGTTCCCGGCGGTTGTTAAGATAAAGCGCCAAAACCCGGCACCGCAATTACCGCGGGAGCTGGGTTAATAATCCAGTTCACCCGGTGTAAAGGCTCTGAATGCGTTATCGGACGGTATATAGCCCAGCACCTCGCGCGTCTGTGTCAGATCAAAGCGTTTAAAGCGGTTATCGGAAATGCCGTAGCCAATAAAGAAGGTGATGTTCTCTGCCTCGACCGCACCGGTCAGCAAGCGGACGGCATCATCCGGACTCAGCCATGCGCTGTAATCCCGCGCAGTGTGCTGGCTATTATCCAGTTTTGCTTCAAACGCTCCGATTCTCAGTGCCACGCAGCTCAGACCCTGCTGGCTGGCATAGAAAGCGCAAAGGGCTTCCCCATAACATTTGGTGACGCCATACAGATTTGCAGGACAGACAGCCATGCCGGGATGTATCTGAACATCTGTCGGATAGCCCTCTATGGTCTGCGCACTGCTGGCAAACACCAGACGACGACAGCGATGCTCTGCGGCAGCCTTCAGTAACCAGGTGGTGGAGAGAATATTCGCGGGCAGTAGATAGTCGAAACTGGCCTGTGCATCAGGGATACCGGCAAGGTGGATAACGGTATCGACAGGTTCTTCGGCCAGCAACTTCGCCGCCTGATCAGGTTGCGACAAATCCGCTGCGATAAACCGATGCGGGGCGGGGATTGCGTAATCGGGCTCCCGCACATCCGTCAGGATAAATCGGTAGCGATTCTGGGTGGCTGCGAAGAAGGTCCGGCCAATGCGTCCGCTGGCGCCGGTAAGAAGGATCACTCTGGTCGTCATCTGCTGATTCCTGTTCAGTAACCTGTTAAATAAAGACTCGTTAACCGGTCAGTTAAGCAGACATTCCCGACTTAAGCCTGCCTGCTCTCTCTGGATTGTGAGCGGGCACATAACGATTCGCTCGAGACCTGCACAGTGGAAGCCTGCCGCTGGCGCAGCCTTAACTGTGCGTCAGATCACAAAATGGGTTGCTTAGCGCGGCATGACTTTCTATAGTCAAACCGCTTCATCCGGACGGGAACACGTTCTGCTTTCTCCCGCCGGCTCACGTCAGCTTTTCAGTTCAGGCCATTGGGAATCAATTTTGTTAAGAAAAAATCATAAAACCGACGATGCCGGCTTTATCCGCTGGGCATTACTCGCTCTGGCGCTGGGCGGCTTTGGTATCGGAACCGGTGAATTCATCATGATGGGCCTGCTGCCCGATGTTTCACGCTCTCTGGCGATCACCGAACCGCAGGCGGGCAACGCCATCGCCAGTTACGCGCTGGGTGTGGTGGTGGGCGCACCGTTTATTGCCGTCCTGGCAGCGCGCATGGCGCGTAAATCGCTGCTGCTGATCCTGATGGCGCTGTTCAGCATCGGTAATGTCGCCAGCGCAATGGCCGACAGCTATCACGGGCTGCTAATTGCGCGCTTTCTGACCGGGCTGCCGCACGGCGCTTATTTTGGCGTGGCCTCCCTGGTGGCGGCTTCACTGGTACCGATTGAACGGCGCGGCCGCGCGCTGGCGTCTCTGATGCTGGGCCTGACGGTCGCAACGCTGATTGGCGTGCCGCTGGGCTCCTGGATTGGACAGCTCTTCAGCTGGCACGTGGTATTCACCTTTGTGGGCGCGATTGGTCTTCTGACCTGCCTGCTGATTGGTCGCTATGTGCCTTACACGCCAGGCGATGCGGATGCACATCCGATGCGCGAACTGGGTGCGCTGAAAAACCCGCAGGTGCTGCTGACCCTGCTGGTGGGCGCGGTCGGCTTTGGCGGCATGTTCGCGATCTTCAGTTACATCGCGCCGACGCTGATTAATATCGCTGGCATCTCTCCTTCACTCATCCCATGGGCGATGGTGGCGTTTGGACTGGGAATGATCATCGGTAATCTGGTCGGTGGCCGTCTGGCTGATGGTGCGGTGCTCAACATTATTGGCTGGACGCTGTTATGGAACGTGCTGGTGATGCTGGCCTTCCCGGTACTGGTTCAGCATGTGGCCACCGGACTGCTGGCGACCTTCCTGATTGGCTCCTGCTCGGTGCTGCTGCCGTCGTTACAGATTCGCCTGATGGATGTCGCCAATGATTCACAAACGCTGGCGGCTGCAATGAACCATTCGGCGTTGAATATCGCCAATGCGATGGGCGCTTATCTCGGTGGCCTGACGGTGTCGCTGGGCTATGGCTGGATCTCCACAGCCTGGGTCGGCGTGGCGCTGGGTGTGGCCGGTCTGATGGTGTTTGTAATGACGGCGCGCCATGCTGCGCGTCAGCAGGTACAGCCAGCCTGACCGAAATAGTGCAGGGCGCAGCGACAGACATGGCCGCTGCGCCGCATTTGCCCGGACCTGAGGTATTATTTTTCTGCAACGCTAATCACGTCGTTTTAATTAATCAGACCATTCAGCAATCATTATCCATCCGACAGCCCTGAAAATTGAAAAGGCTTTAAAAATCAATCAGGGCGCTCCGGACGTCTGGATGTTAAAATTAAATTAAAATAATGTTTGCTTAAGTCGCTCAGGCATGACTTAATAGCGACCTCGGTTTGGAACACAGACCTTATCAAAGCAGTTTTAGTAAAGCAGTCCTCAGTGCAAGCGATATCTCAAGATACCCCTTCTTCATGAGTCTCCTCCTAAAATCCTGGTAAGTAACCTTCTGGAAGACAGGCCATCTTCGCCACTTGTGGCTCATAAATTAAGGAAATATCGATGTCTAATAAAATGACTGGTTTAGTAAAATGGTTTGACGCGGGTAAAGGCTTCGGTTTTATCTCTCCTCAGGACGGCAGCAAAGATGTATTCGTACATTTCTCTGCAATCCAGAGCAACGATTATAAAACTCTGGACGAAGGCCAGCAGGTCGAATTCACTATTGAAAACGGCGCTAAAGGTCCTTCAGCGGCAAACGTAGTTCCTATGTAAGCCTCTGTTATCAATGACGCTTACAATCGCGATGACGGCAATAGCCTGAGCAGATAAGCCTGAATTGATAATAATAAAACCCGCCTTGTGCGGGTTTTTTGCGTTTATGCCTGGCTGAATATATGCGCGATGTCTTCGTCCGCGACAGCGTTTCGCGCGGGCCAGTCTCAGACTGAGCCTGTTCATCTTAAGCTTGCGATCAGCCACTGCTGCAATTCTGTCAGCTCCGCCTGCTGTGCCGGGAAATCGGCAACCAGCTGACTCAGCACGTGCTCCAGTGCATCAGGCCGGTAAGTGACGTTCTGCATTCGCTGGGCCAGCGCTTCGAGTGGCGCGGGATTGAGACTGTCGCTGAAAATCTGACAACGGCTGATCGCGCCGCGTTCGACATCGAAGTGAATCTCCACACCGCCCCAGACAAAACGCTGGTCCAGCAGGTGCGAGAAGTCAGGTGCCTGACCGAAATTCCAGTCCCAGCTACTCTGCTTTGCGAACTGCTCAGTGAATCCAGGCAGGTCGGGCAGGGCATCGGGAGAGATCATCTCCGGCTCACACTGCTCGCCGAAATGTTCAAAAAATGCGTCCGTCACCGCGGAGCAGATCGCCTGATAGCTGATACCCGGTGTTAACTCCGTCAGATTGGCGACCCTGGCGCGTACTGACGTAATCCCTTTGGCCTGCAGTTTCTTCACATCAGGATTAAGGTAATCTGCCAGCCGGGAAAGATCGGCATCCATCAAAATAGTGCCGTGATGAAAACCGCGATCGGGTGTTTCACGATACGCAGACCCGGAGATTTTGCGCAGTCCGTCAGCGGTGTTCACCACTAAATCGTTACGGCCGGATGCTTCCGCCGGAATGCCCAGCGCATTCAGCGCGCGCAGGATAATGGCAGTTGAAACGCTTTTATCGTACTCCGGCTTGCCGGCCATAAAGGTAAAACAACAGTTGCCGAGGTCGTGAAACACCGCGCCACCGCCGCTGCTGCGACGCGCCAGACGGATGCCATCTTCCGCCATGCGCCGGGTGTTGCACTCTTTCCACGGATTCTGCGCCCGCCCAATGACCACCGTTTCCGCATTCCGCCACAGGAACAGCACCCGCTGGGTGGCGGGCATCTGCCGGAAAATGCACTCTTCGACCGCCAGGTTAAACCAGGGATCACTGGATTCCGATAACAGTAAACGCAGCGTGGACATCATGAACTCCCGTTCCATATGAGAAGCGGCCCATAAAAACAGGGCAGAGCGCAGAAGTCTACCAGCACGAACACGGACCCACATGCCTCTTCATGCCGTGATGCGGCGGCAAAAAAAGATAATCTGCTGTCTGCGGCGCAATCACGGCAGATTGCTGCACAGCATTGTGCCAGTATGTTGTCTGAGTCTGCTGATTTTACAGCTTATTTTCCCCACTGAGATTAAAAACCTTATGAACGCGTCCGCTGGCATAGCGATGAAGATCACAGCTGCGTTGAGCTCCACGCTGATGCTGGCCTGTGTAAAAGGACTGGATGGCGCAATCCCGGTCGGCGAAGTGATCTTTTTCCGCTCTGTGCTGGCACTGATCCCGCTGCTTATCTGGCTGCGTTTCCAGGGCAGCGTGCTGGAGGGTATTCGCACCCGTAATATTCGTGGGCATTTTGTGCGCGGCCTTGCCGGAACCGGCGGCCTCTATTTCAGCTATCTGTCACTACTCTACATCTCACTGACCGACGCCACCGCGATTAACTATGCTGCGCCGCTGTTTACCGTGCTGCTGGCGGCACTGCTGCTGCGTGAAAAAGTGCGGCACCATCGCTGGGTGGCGGTCTTTACCGGTTTCAGCGGCATTCTGGTGATGTTTTCCGGGCATCTTTCGCTGACGCAGTCGGCGTCATTCTCGCTCTCCGCGTCGGCGGGCATTCTGCTGGCGTTGATGGCGGCTTTCTGTACCGCCTGTGCACTGGTCCAGATTCGGTTTCTTAACGGCAAAGAGAAGCCCGGTGCCATCGCCTTCTGGTTCGCCGTCACCACAGCGTTAACGTCGCTGATCACGCTGCCGGGCGGCTGGAAAGTGCCGCACGGTAATCAGGTAGCGCTACTGATAGGCTGCGGGCTGCTGGGCGGAATCACGCAGATTCTGATGACCCTGAGCCTGCGGTACGCCGAAGCCTCGCTGCTAGCGCCGTTCGATTACACCACGCTGATCTGGTCTGTCGCGGTGGGATATCTGTTGCTGGGTAACCTGCCGACTACCACTACAGTCATCGGTGCGGTTCTGGTGGTGTGCGGCGGCCTCTATTCAGTGCTTTATGAGCGCTACCGTTTTCGTAAATCGCGGTTAGCGGATATCACGACCTGAGCAGATGTCACATCACAATGCTGAATAACGAAAAGATGATAACGTACTGTTACCAGTTTGTGATCGCGGCGAAAGAATAAATGCTTGTAATCGATTACTTTTAAATCCGGCTGAAAGTAATCGATTACTTATTCGTGAGGTTTTCATGATTGCAACGGTGCAGGTGAGTGCAGGTCGGCGGGTGCAGCATAAGCTGCTGGTGCCGCGCCTCTCTCTGATGATGTTTATGCAGTTCTTTATCTGGGGCAGCTGGTCGGTAACGCTGGGGCTGGTGATGACTCGTCACAATATGCCGTTGCTGATTGGGGATGCGTTTTCAGCCGGGCCTATTGCGTCAATTCTCTCGCCGTTTGTGCTCGGTATGCTGGTGGACCGCTTCTTTCCCTCGCAGAAAGTGATGGCCGTGATGAATCTGGCGGGTGCAGCGATTCTCTGGTTCGTGCCGCAGGCACTGATCGCAGAGAACGGCGCGTTGCTGATCACCCTGTTATTTGGCTATACGCTCTGCTTTATGCCGACGCTGGCGCTCTCGAATAACATCGCCTTTCACAGTCTCGCCAGCAGTGAGAAGAGTTTCCCTATTGTCAGGGTCTTCGGCACCATCGGCTGGATCGTCGCGGGGATTTTTATCGGCGTGACCGGCATTGCGGACAGCGTCGCGGTGTTCCAGCTGGCGGCACTCTGTTCGGTCCTGCTGGCTATTTATAGCCTGACGCTGCCTCACACACCGGCACCGGCTAAAGGTTTACCGTTAAAAGTTCGCGATCTCTTCTGCGCCGACGCCTTCGCCTTGCTGCGGCTGCGGCATTTCATGGTCTTTGCGCTGTGCGCCACCCTGATCTCCATTCCGCTCGGCACCTACTACGCGTTTACGGCCTCCTGGCTGGCGGATGCCGGTATCCGCGAAGTCAGCACGCTGATGTCGCTGGGCCAGATGTCTGAAATTGCCTTCATGCTGATCATCCCGCTGCTGTTTCGTCGCCTGGGTGTGAAGTACATGCTGCTGATTGGGATGACGGCGTGGTTTGTCCGCTATGCCCTGTTTGCGCTGGGCATGAGTGATGAAACGCGCACGCTGATCTACCTCGGCATTCTGCTGCATGGCGTCTGCTATGACTTCTTCTTCGTAGTGGGATTTATTTACACCGATCGGATTGCCGGTGAAAAGGTAAAAGGGCAGGCGCAGAGCATGGTGGTGATGTTCACCTACGGCATAGGCATGCTGCTGGGGTCGCAAATCTCCGGCGCACTCTACAACCATCTGGTTGCAGGTCACGCCAGCGCGCAGAGCTGGGCAATCTTCTGGTGGATCCCTGCGGTTGCCGCTGCGCTGATTGCGATTATCTTCTTCTTCTCATTTAAATACCGTGATTAGGCGGTAGCGAAAAACAGGAGCTACTGATGAAAACAGTTAAGGGACCGGGCATCTTCCTGTCGCAGTTTATCACCTCGCAGCCGCCGTTTAATTCGCTGGCGGGTCTGGCGGAGTGGGCCGCCGCGCTGGGATATCGGGCGCTGCAGATCCCCTGCCATCAGCCCGCTATATTCGATCTTGAAAAGGCAGCAGTCAGCCAGACTTATTGCGATGATGTCCGGGGAATGCTGGCCGGTTTCGGACTGGAGATCAGCGAGCTGTCTACCCATCTTGAAGGGCAGCTGGTGGCGGTGAACCCGGTATACGACCTCGCATTTGATAATTTTGCGCCAGCAACACTGCGTGGCGATCCCGCCCGGCGCACCGACTGGGCTATCGCCGCCCTGAAGCGTGCGGCGGCGGCCTCGGAAAAACTCGGTCTGCGCGCACACGCGACGTTTTCCGGCTCGCTTGCGTGGCCCTGGTTCTACCCCTGGCCGCCGCACCATGAAGCGCTGTTCGACGAGGCATTCACCGAGCTGGCCCGGCGCTGGCTGCCGGTGCTGGATGTGTTTGAGCATCACGGCGTTGACCTCTGCTATGAGATTCATCCCGGCGAAGACCTGCATGACGGCGTCACGTTTGAGCGTTTTCTGACTGAGGTGAATCACCATCCGCGCTGCAATATTCTGTTTGACCCCAGCCATCTGCTGCTGCAACACATCGACTATCTGCAGTTCATCAACCTCTACCATTCGCGTATCAAAGCCTTTCACGTTAAGGATGCTGAATATCAGCTTAACGGGCGCAGCGGCGTCTATGGCGGTTATCAGCCCTGGCTGGCCCGTGCCGGACGCTTTCGCTCGCCGGGCGACGGGCAGATCGACTTCAAGGGTATCTTCAGCAAGCTGGCGCAGTATGACTATGACGGCTGGGCGGTACTGGAGTGGGAGTGCTGCCTGAAGGAGGGCGAAACCGGGGCGCGTGAAGGTGCAGCGTTTATCCGTCGCCATATTATTCCCGTGGCTGACCGCGCGTTTGATGATTTTGCGTTAGCAGAGAACGCCCCATCGGTACGCCACCAGCTGGGTCTGGATCGCAACGCCTGAAATGGCGGTGTGGATTCAGCGGATGAGCGGTGAGTCAGCTTTCACGCATTAAACCAGAGGGATCGCTATGTCTGTTCAGAAAATCGCCCGGATGGCGGGTGTTTCAGTTGCCACGGTTTCCAGGGTGCTGAATAACAGCGACAGCGTAAAACCGGCTAATCGTCAGAAGGTGCTCGCGGCTATCGAAGAAAGCCAATATCAGCCCAACCTGCTGGCTCGCCAGCTGCGCACGGCGCGCAGCTCGATGATTCTGGTGCTGGTTTCAGATATCTCCAACCCGTTCTGCGCCGAGGTGGTTAAAGGCATAGAGGCGCACGCCGAGAAAAATGGCTATCGCATCCTGCTGTGCAACTCGGGCGCGGAGATAGAACGCTCACGCTCCAGCCTGCAACTGCTCTCCGGCAAAATGGTGGATGGCATCATTACGATGGATGCCTTCAGCAAGCTGCCGGAGCTGAGTCAGCTGATAGGCGCGGCCCCCTGGGTTCAGTGCGCCGAACATGATGACACCGGCCAGGTCTCCTGCGTCGGTATTGACGATGATGTCGCTGCGCAGTCAGTGGTGCAGTTCCTTGCGGCGCGGGGACGTCAGCGCATCGCGTTAATCAATCACGACCTCCGCTACCGATATGCCCGACTGCGTCAGCAGGGCTACACCCGCCAGCTCAAAGAACAGCACCTGACCTGGCAGGCGATTGCCTGTGCCAGCGAATTAAGCTTCAGCGCCGGAAAAGCGGCAATGGAACAATTGCTGGCGGACGAAACCGTTCCTGACGCGGTGTTTGCCGTGTCTGATACGCTTGCCGCTGGTGCCATGACGGCGATTCAGCAGGCGGGGTTACGGATACCCGATGATATCGCCGTGGTGGGGTTTGACGGCAGCGAACTGGCTGAAATGGTCTCACCGCCACTGACAACGCTGGCGCAGCCCTCAAAGGAGATAGGCCGTCGGGCCTGTGAACTGGTGTTGCAGAAAATCATGTGTCCCGATGCGCCTTCACACTGCGTGATCATGCCGGGTGAGCTGGTGGTGCGGGGTAGCAGCTGAAAGCGTGACCCGTCAGATTTCCCCCCGTTAAACCACGCCTCTATTGTCCACTAAAAGGCGACAGTGATTGCTTTTTAACGCCATTGTGTGACCCTCTGGTTTACTTATATGCTGTTTCCATCGAAGGGCATTCGCACTTCCCGAATCAACGAAGGGGCAGAATATGATTGAGCAAAGATTGTCAGAGCAACGTGGCGTGGGCGATCACGGCTGGCTGAATTCACGTCACACCTTCTCTTTTGCAAACTACTGGGACCCAAAACAGGCGGGCTTCTCCGATCTGCTGGTGATCAATGATGATTGTGTCGCTAAAGGACGTGGTTTCGGTGCGCATCCGCACAGCAATATGGAGATCATCTCTTATGTGCTGGAAGGCGCGCTGGAGCACAAAGACTCAATGGGCACCGGCTCGGTGATTGTTCCCGGCGATGTGCAGCTGATGAGTGCGGGCAGTGGTGTGACCCACAGTGAGTTCAACCACTCAGGTACTGAGGGCGTGCATTTCCTGCAAATCTGGGTGGTGCCTGCTGAGAAGAACACGCCGCCAGGTTATCAGCAGATCTCCGTCAGCGAAGCGGATAAACGCGGTAATCTGCGACTGATCATTTCGCCAGAGGGTGAAAACGGGGCGTTGCGGGTGCGTCAGGATATTCGCATCTACGCGGGACTGTTCCAGGGCGATGAGCAGCAGACGATCACGCTGCCGGACGATCGCTACGCCTATATTCATGTGGCGCGGGGCAGTGTCCGGGTCAATGGCCTGCAGTTTAATGCCGGAGACGGCGCGCGGGTGCGTGATGAGAAAACGCTGTCGTTCAGTCACGGTGACGGTGCAGAAGTGCTGTTATTCGATCTGCGTCCGAATGAAGTGAATCATCCAACCCGTTAAAACAGAAACTGCGCGGCTTTCGCCGCGCAGTTTTTTTTCATCACTGTGCGTTAAGAAACGCCAGCAGATCCTGATTCAGTTGCTCCTGATGCGTTACCGCGAAACCATGCGGCGCATTGTCATAGACCTTGAGTTCAGCACCCTCAATCATCTCCGCCGCCACTTTGCCGGTGGATTCAAACGGCACGATCTGGTCGTTGCTGCCATGAATCACCAGCGTCGGCACATTCACTTTCGCGACGTCAGCACGGAAATCGGTTTCCGCAAACGCGGTAACGCAGTCCACGGTACTTTTTAGCGAGGCCAGCAGCGCGATGTTCAGCGTCTGCGTCATCACGCCATCTGAAACGGTCTGTCCGGCATTGGTGCCATAAAACGGTGTGGCGAACTCTTTGATAAACTGCGCACGATCTTTGAGCAGACCCTCACGAATCCCCTCGAATACCGACATATCGACACCCTGCGGGTAGTCTGCCGTTTTGCCAAAGATGGGCGTAACGGCACCCAGCAACACCAGCGCCGCGACGCGATCGCTGCCGTAACTGCCGATGTAGCGCGTGACGTCGCCGCCACCCATGGAGAAGCCCACCAGCGTCACGTTCTGCAGGTCAAGATGGGTGATCAGGTCATTAATATCCGAGGCGAAGGTATCGTAGTCGTTACCGGTCCAGGGCTGATCGGAGCGACCAAAACCACGACGGTCAAACGCAATAACCCGATAGCCGTTATCGGCCAGGAATTTCATCTGGCTGTCCCACATATCGGCATCCAGCGGCCAGCCGTGGCTGAACAACACAGGTTTACCGGTGCCCCAGTCCTTGAAGTAGATTTGTGTGCCGTCGGTCGTTTTAAAGGTGCTCATGGTATTGCCCTCTGTATGACGTGATGGATGAAAAGTTGGTGTTACGCCAGTCACACTGGCGCCACCAGATAGCGAACTTCGGGTGAGCTCTCGCCCTGATGAAAAGCGAAAACCCGCCGCTCTATTTTTTTATCGTTGATGGTGTAGCGCTCTTTCTGACGCAGATGCTCGACCCAGGAGCCGACCACAAACGTCTCAACGAAAATGCCGGGCTGCAGAATATCTTCATAAAGTGACCAGTTGATGGCGCCACCGCGGCGTCTGACCCGTCGCATTTCTTGCATGCAGACGGTAAAAGCGTGTGCATCATCAATAATAATCCGGTATTCGTAATTCACCATAACCGGCCCGCGTTCGTGACGAATATCCAGCACAGGTGCATTGACGCCGTCACCGATCATGTCGAGATTAAGATCGGGATCCTGATCAAGTCGCCAGCGCCAGACGGTGCTGCTGGCCAGCACCATACCCAGCGCCGCGATACAGAGCGACAGCGGAATGCTGAAGTGCGACGCGAGCTGTCCCCAGAGGGCGCTGCCTGCGGTCATCGAACCAAAGAACACCGTCAGATAAACCGCCAGTGCACGCGCTTTCACCCACTTCGCCGCGCTGCGCTGTGCGCCAAGATTCAGCGTCGAAAGCACCGCGATCCAGGCAAAGCCGGTGAAGAACTCAAACGCATTCAGCAGCCAGAAGTGCCGCACAAAGGCTAGCGCCAGCATAGTCAGGGCAAAGATCAGACTGGCGAGCACCATCAGGCGATCGGAGCTCAGGCGACGACGCAGACGCGGCAGCAGTACTGCACCGGTAATCGCGCCGACACCGATGCAGGCCAGCATGATGCCGTAGCCACCAGGGCCAAGGCCGAGCTCTCGACGCGCCACCAGCGGCAGTAAAGCCCAGCCTGCGCTGCCAGACAGGAAGAACGCGAAGGTCCGCACCAGCACGTTACGCAGAACCGGTGCCGCATGCACGTAGCGCAGACCGGCACGCACCGCCGGGAAGAAATGCTCCGGCGGGAGGCGCTGCACACTCGGCTCCGCTTTCCAGCGCCAGAGCACCCAGGCGACGCCCAGCACCGACAACGCATTGAGCAGGAAGACCATCCAGGGGCCGGTGAATGAGAGGATCAGGCCGCCCAGCGCCGGACCGATGGCGCGACTGATATTAATGCCGAGCGAGTTAAGCGCAATGGCGGCCCCCAGCTCCGGTTTGGTCACCAGATCCGGCACGATCGCCTGGAAGGGCGGTGAACTCATGGCGGCACCCGCGCTCAGCAAAAAAGCTGCGCCCAGCAGCACCTCTGGTGTCACATGGCCGGTCCAGGCCAGCACTGTCAGCCCGGCCGCGGCGATAAAGGTCCAGAGCTGGGAAAAGAGCAGATATTTGCGGCGGTCAACGATATCCGCCATCACGCCCGAGGGCAGCGCGAACAGAAACATCGGCAGACTGCTGGCTGCCTGCACCAGCGCCACGGCCAGCGGGTCGGCACTCAGCGTCAGCATGCTCCAGTTCACGCCCACATCGTTCATCCAGGAGCCGATATTGGAGACCACGGTAGCGATCCACAGCATGCGGAACACCGGCTGGCGCAGCGGCTGTAGCGGTGAAACCTCACCTGAAGTCGCCTCAGGCTGTTCCTGATCGAGCTGGTGGATATCATTAACCTGTGCCATAACGTCTCCCCTGAGGTTTTGTCGCGCCGATGCGCCAGCCGCCAGGCCCGGTCAGCGCCAGCGTGGTAAAGATAATCAGCAGCAGCCAGCCGAACTGGCCTTCAGCCAGTGACCAGCCAGGGTGAACCACCAGCATCGCCACCAGCAGCACCGCGATGATCGGCAGGCAGGCAATCCGGGTTCCCCAGCCGATGATAATAAAAATCGGGCAGATGACTTCCGCCACGATCGCCGGCAGCAGGCTCATCATCGGTCCCCGCCCGAAGGGATCTTCGATTCGCGTCAGTTCTTCGCTGAAATGGAGAATTTTCGGCAACCCATGCACCTGCAACAGCAGCAGGCTGCCGGTCAGGCGCAGGAAGAACAGCCCCGCGTTGATACGGGGCGAAAGAGCAATAGCGCTATTCATGATTAAAATGCGAAGCAGCTGCAGCCGAGCGCGCCCCAGAAGGCGTTATCTTCGGCGACCGGCACGCTGGAACCCCGCGCAATCTCATGCGAGTGTTGATGAACCCCACACGGACCGCTGCAGTGGTGGACGGCGGGCATCATGCCTGCCCGACTCTGCGCAACCGGCGGGGCGCTGCGATAGTGACCCGGCACGTTTACCACAGGCGACCACTCAGGCAGGACCGGAATCGCAGGTGGCGCATCCGCGCTGAACGAACCTGCGGCATAGACAATATTGCCATCCACCACGGTCAGCACCGACTCAATGCCTTTGATTTCTTCTTCCGGCACGCTGAAGAAGTCCTTGCTCAGCACGGCCAGATCCGCCAGTTGCCCGATTTTGATCTGGCCTTTTTTACCCTGTTCACTGGAGAACCAGGCGCTGCCCTGGGTCCAGAGCATCAGCGCCGTTTCGCGGTCAGGGCGGGCACTGACGTCATACATCTGCATGCCGCCCACGGTGCGACCGGAAACCAGCCAGTAGAGTGCGGTCCAGGGGTTGTAGCTGGCGACGCGGGTCGCATCGGTGCCAAGGCCCACCGGAACGCCGGTCTCCAGCATTTTCTGCACCGGCGGCGTGTGGCGGGTGGCTTCGATGCCGTAGCGCTCAGCAAAGTATTCCCCCTGAAACGCCATGCGGTGCTGCACGGCAATGCCACCGCCCAGCTCTTTAATACGATCGATATTGCGCTGGGTGATCGTTTCCGCGTGGTCAAAGAACCAGTGCAGGCCATTGAACGGGATATCGCGGTTGACCTTCTCGAAGACATCCAGCATCCGGCTGATCGACTCGTCATAGGTCGCATGCAGGCGGAATGGCCAGCGATGCTCCACCAGATGACGTACTACGCGTTCCAGCTCATCTTCCATACCGGGTGCCAGGTCGGGACGCGGCTCCAGGAAATCTTCGAAGTCAGCCGCCGAGAAGACCAGCATTTCACCTGCGCCGTTGTGACGGAAATAGTCGCTGCCCTGGCCTGGCGTCAGCATGTCCGTCCACTTCTCAAAATCTTCCAGTTCATGCCCCGGACGCTGCGTGAAGAGGTTGTAGGCGATACGCAGCGTCATCTGTTTTTTCTGATGCAGCTCAGCGATCACTTCGTAATCTTCAGGATAGTTCTGGAAGCCGCCGCCGGCGTCAATCGCGCTGGTCAGGCCCAGACGGTTCAGCTCACGCATAAACTGGCGGGTGGAGTTGATCTGCTGTTCCAGCGGCAGCTTCGGGCCTTTCGCCAGCGTGGCGTAGAGGATCATTGCATTGGGACGGGCAATCAGCAGGCCGGTGGGATTGCCGTTACTGTCGCGCTGGATTTCACCACCCGGCGGGTTCGGCGTCTCTTTGGTATAGCCAACCACTTTCAGTGCGGCGCGGTTGAGCAGGGCGCGGTCATAAAGGTGCAGCAGGAAAACCGGCGTGTCAGGGGCCGCTTCGTTGATCTCATCCAGCGTCGGCATCCGGCGCTCGGCAAACTGGAACTCGGTCCAGCCACCGACGACACGTACCCACTGCGGTGATGGAGTACGCAGCGCCTGTGTTTTCAGCATCCGCAGCGCATCGGCCACCGACGGTACACCTTCCCAGCGCAGTTCAAGGTTGTAGTTCAGCCCGCCGCGGATCAGATGCAGGTGTGAATCGTTCAGGCCCGGTACGGCGGTGTGGCCTTTAAGATCGATCACTTTAGTGCCGTCACAGTGATACTCCATCGCCTCTGCCAGCGTGCCGACCGCAACAAATTTGCCATCACGAATTGCCACGGCTTCTGCGACCGGATTGCTGCGGTCAACAGTGTGAAATTTGCCATGGGTCAGTATCAGTTCAGCTTTACCCAGCGTAACCATAGATCCTCCTCAACGGGGTTGTCCGACTCAGCGCGGGACAGGAAGTGCCGCAATAAGCAGGGCACGAATAAGCCGGATTATGGTGAGCGGGCTGAGGGATCGTCTAGTTATACAGAGGGATACCTATACCTTCGTATAGTTATACGCAGAGATAATAGTTTGCCGTGGCACGTCGCCCTACACTGCGACCAGACAGCCAGCAGCAGGACAACAAACCTGCCCTGACCGTCTTTTTGCTCCGCGCCGGTTGGCGGAAATTCCGTTACTTAACCTCTATGGGTGAACGCATGTCCAACGCAAAGCTTGAAGTCCTCACGCCACATAACAGCCAGATTATCTTCATCGACCAGCAGCCGCAGATGGCCTTTGGCGTGCAGTCGATTGACCGTCAGGTGTTGAAAAACAACACCGTTGCGCTGGCGAAGGCGGCAAAAGTCTTCAATATCCCGACCATTATTACCACGGTCGAAACCGAAAGCTTCTCCGGTCATACCTATCCGGAGCTGCTGGATGTCTTCCCTGGTCAGGATATCCTGGAGCGCAGCTCGATGAACTCCTGGGATGACCAGAAAGTGCGTGATGCCCTGGCGGCGAACGGCAGGAAAAAAGTGGTGGTGTCGGGACTCTGGACAGAGGTTTGTAACAACAGCTTTGCCCTGTGCGCGATGCTGGAAGGCGACTACGAAATCTATATGGTGGCCGACGCGTCAGGCGGTACCACCAAAGAAGCGCATGACTACGCGATGCAGCGCATGATCCAGGCGGGAGTGGTGCCGGTGACCTGGCAGCAGGTGATGCTGGAGTGGCAGCGTGACTGGGCCAACCGTGACACTTACGATGCGGTGATGAACATCGCCAAAGAGCATTCAGGTGCCTATGGCATTGGTGTGGATTATGCCTACACCATGGTGCATAAAGCGCCATCACGTCAGAAAAGTGAACACCGTACTCTGGCACCGGTTCACGCGCCGGTCCGCTAAGGGTCGCTCTGCTGATCGGCACGCGCTGCCGGTCAGCCGACGGGCATCACAGGAGTCCGGTCATGAATCCTTTACTTCTTTCCCTGGCGGCAGGGGTGCTGATTGGCGTGCTGTACGGCCTGCTTAAGGTCCGTTCACCCGCTCCGCCTGCGATTGCGCTGGTGGGCCTGCTGGGAATGTTACTGGGCGGGGCGCTGGTGCAGGCGATGATACCTGCGGCGCATGCGACCGTCCTGCAGTCGCTCAGCGATCAGCCTGAAACACACCCGTTGCGGATAAGCTGAACATGTTGAAATCCTACATTATTTCTCTCACGGTGGGCCTGCTTGCCGGGGTAATCTATGCGCTGATTAACGTTAACTCCCCGGCTCCGCCGATTATTGCTCTGGTGGGGCTGTTCGGCATGCTGGTGGGTGAACAGGTCATTCCGCTGGCTAAACGTCTGCTTCGCCGTCAGCCGGTGACGCTGAAGTGGTTTCGCCATGAGTGTGTGCCAAAAATCAGTGGAACACCGCCACCCGATGGCGATAACACCCCTTAAGTCCTCGCATACCGCACGGTGAGGCGTTCCGGAGAATAACGGCATGGCGCTGTTACAGCGTATTATCATTGTTGATGATGAACGCGCGGTCCGCAGTGGACTGAGCAACTTGTTGCACTCAGACGGCTACCCGACGCGCTTATATGAGTCCGGTGAAGCACTCCTGAGCGATGACGATGCCCTTTCAGAGGCGGGCATGCTGATCATTGATGTCGGACTCAAGGGCATGTCCGGCTTTGAGCTGTTTGTTCTCCTGAAACAGCAGACAGAACTGCCCCCGGTTATTTTTATTTCGGCAGACCTGGATGACACTACCCTGTGGTATGCCATCGCCCTGGGTGCAGTCACGTTTTTGCGAAAGCCCATTGATGTTGATTCGCTGCTGACACTGATCCGTTGCGAGTTATCCAGGGGAGAAGCCCGCTGATGAGCATGCTTTCGGTTAATGTCCAGGAAAGTGACGACGCAGGGATCGCGATTGACCATTTCGACACGCTGACGCCGCTGGCGCAGGATGGCTGTCTGCTCTGGATGCTGGCGCGCTGTCAGTCTGGTGAATCCATAATTATCGCCACCAGTCAAAGTGACGACGTCACCTTTCAGGCGACGCAGCGGCTCAAAAATGAGCGTGCGCTGGCAGGCTATCTTTCACCGCGCTGGGCAATCACCGCGAGCGGCACCACCCGTTATCACAATCGTTATGCCCTGATTTATCCTTCGTTTCCGTTTCGAACGCTGGCTCACAATCTCGCCACGCCACCTGAACACATCGCTGACTTTCTGCAGGTTGCGTTGCAGCTTTGCTACACGCTCGGTCAGGCGCATCATCAGGGCATCGTGCATGGCGATATCAAGCCGGGCCACTTTTTTGTGACTGACGAGGGGCGCTTTCGCCTGGGCGGGTTTGGACTGGCCTCGCTGGCCGCGCAGTCGGCGGACAAAACCAGTCTGCGCGCTTCAGGCGGTACGCTGGCCTATATGTCTCCTGAGCATACCGGCCGCACGCCGCATCCGGTCAGCAGCCTCAGCGATCTCTATAGCCTGGGTGTCGTGCTGTATGAGTACCTGACCGGCAGACTGCCATTTGGCTCACCCGACGCGGGTGAAGCAGAGTGGATTCATCATCACATTGCTACCGCACCCCGGCCCGCCGATCAGGTCAGAGACGATGTGCCGCCGATGCTCTCGGTGATTCTGTTGCGTCTGCTGGCAAAGTCGCCCGCAGAGGGATATCAGACCGTGCAGGGACTGATGGCCGATCTGCGCCGCTGTCAGGCGACCCTCACTGCCGAAAATACCATTGCGCCGTTTACGCCCGGTCTGCAGGAGCGGTTCAGCAGCAGTTTCCGCCCCGAGATGCTGTTCACGCAGCATCCACAGGCGCGCGCATTACTGACCACGCTTGAGGCGGTCAACCGCAGCGGCACGCAGAGTCTGGTGATGCTGAGCGGGGCACCCGGTTCCGGGAAATCTGCCATCATCGCCTCTGCACTGAAAAACCTGCAGCACCGACAGATTCTGCTGGCCGCCAGCAAGGCCGATCAGCATTCGCCAGCCGCCCCCTATGCCGCAATCGCCTCCGCGTTTCGTACGGTCACGCTCTATCTGCTGGGTTTGTCAGCCCCGGAAGTCAGCAAATGGCGGGGGCGACTGCTGCGGTTACTGGGCGGATATACCGATTTAGCCATTGAGCTGGTGCCTGAATTAAAACAGCTGCTGAATATCCGGACACTGCCGCCCGTGGTACGCCACGCCACGGACGCCCGCGAGCAGTTTAACCAGATGGCGTGTGCGCTGATTGAGGCTTTTGCCACGCCGGGTCGCCCGCTGGTGATGCTGATTGATGATGTTCACTGGGCAGATAATGCCACGCTGCAACTGCTGGAAACGCTGATCACTCGAAGTGAACATCTGCCTTTTATGCTGGTGCTCGCTTTCCGGGAGGGCGAATCGATGCCCTGTCCGATGATTGCCGGTTTTCTGCTGCGGATCAGAGAATCCGCGGCGCGGCTTGTGGCGCTGACGCCGCAACCGCTCAGCGTGAAAAGCATTGGCCGCTGGCTGGCGGGGAGGCTGCATACCCGTCCCGGTGGCCATCGCGAACTGGCACAGATTATTTTTGACAAAAGCGGTGGTAATCCGCTCTCTGTGCAGGAGTTCTTTCGTCAGGCGGTGGACGATGGAGTCATCTACTTTCGTCAGAATCCGCTTAAATGGTATTACGACAGCCAGGCACTGATTGCGCGTCAGTACACCGACAACGTGGCAACGCTGGTGCTGAATCAGCTGGTACGGATGCCGGAGATAACACGGCAGTTGCTGGGCGATCTGGCCTGCCTGGGCGCCAGCGGCGAACTCTCCCTGATAAGTCATATCAGCGGGACGCCTGTTACACGGCTTCAGCAGCAGCTTGAACCTGCTGTCAGTGGCCGTTTTATCACCCTGACGGGCGGCAACTACGCCTTTACCCACGATCGGGTTCACAACGCGGCATTTTTACTGCCCGACCGCCGACAGCAACAGCATCTTCACCAGCAGGCGGCGGCCTGGCTGTCAGATGCGGTGATGACGGCGGATAACAGTGAAACACTGTTCCGGGCGGTTTATCACATTGGCATGATTGCTGAACTACCGCTGAGTGTCGCAGAGCGTGAGCGGTATTATCCGCTCTGTCTGCGCGCTGCACAGGGGGCTAAGCGTGCCGGGGACTACCTCTCGGCTCTGCGCTATCTGCGCACCGCCCAGCGGCTTAGCCAGCGGATGGTGACCGGTAATGACTTTATGCTGGGTCTGGATGAGGCGGAGTGCGAGTTTCTGCACGGTAATCTCAGCAACGCACAATCGCTCTGCACCCGACTGCTGCGTGAGCCTGGCACACTCAGTGAAAAATCCAGGGCTGCCTGTCTCTCCGCTGAAATTCATATGCGCCAGTCTGACAATCATCTGGCGCTGGAAACCGCACTCGCCTGGCTGGCGGTCTTTGGTGAGCATTTCAACCGCAATCCGGAAGACGCAGAGATCGACGCCGCCTGGCTATCGCTCAGGACGCGCATTGGCGATTCCCCGCAAGCGGCTTTTTCATGGCTGCCACTGAACAATAATGCCGAAACGGAGTCGGTGCTGAACCTGATGGCCAGCACCATTTTTGTTTCCGCCTACGACTGCCCACAGCTGCATCTGATGCTGGTCTGCCGGATGCTGGAGATGACGCTGGACCAGGGCATGACAGGGGCTTCTGCGTTTGGTCTCGCCTGGTTCAGCGTACTGACTGGCGACCGCTATCAGGCCTGGCAGTTTAGCTATGCCTGTGGCCGTGTGGCGCGAGAGCTGGTGGAAGAGCATAACTTTATCCGCTACAAAGCACGCACGCTGCTGCCACTGGATCAGGTGGGGATCTGGACACAGCCGCTGGATGTCGCCGTGGAGTGTGCCCGCGAAAGTTTTCGCGTGGCGGTGATGCATGGCGACCGCTCTTTTGCCTGCCTCTCGCTGCGTCATCAGATCATGAATACGCTGACACGCGGCGATCACCTTGAGTCGGTGCTGACCTCCATTGAGCGTGGTCTCGCGTTTACCCGCAAATCCTATTATCCCGATGTCGAGAACGTGCTGGTGATGCAGAAGCAACTGGTGATGCAACTGCGTAACAGTAATGGATTCAGGGCAGAGGATCGTGTCACCTCTTTGCCGCTGGTGGCGGGCAGTGAGCCGGGGCCGATATCCGGCCCTAAAGCGATGGTGCGGTTCTGGGCCGGTCTCTATCGGGGAATGGCGCATTTCTTCGCGGCTGAATACCGGGAGGCGCTGCGCTGTTTTGAGGCGGTTCGTCCGCTGATTAGCGCAGTGCCCGCTTATATCTATCTGATGGATTTTCATTTCTACAGCGCATTGTCACTGAGTCACCAGCCTGAAGCGGCTGACAGCAACGCGCTGCGCGGCCATCTCGATAAATTTGCTGACTGGGCTGACCTCAACCCCGGTCTGTTTGCAGACAAATATGCTCTGCTCAGAGCCGAGTGCGCGCGTCTTGATGGCAACACGGGCGAAGCGCTGCAGCAGTATGAACGGGCCATCCGTCTCTCCAGACAGGCGGGGTATCTGCACATTCATGCGCTGGCGAATCAGCTGGCAGGCCGCTGTTATAAGGCTTTGCAGCTGGATATCGCAGCAGATGCGTATATTAAGGCCGCAACAGGAAGCTGGGAGAACTGGGGGGCGCAGGCGATGGTGCGTCAGCTGGAGCAGCGCTATCCGCATCTGTCTGCGCCGCTGCAAAACAGCGCGCTGGCGACGATCCCGTTTACTCAGGATGCTGCGTTTTATGACATGGAGAGCGTGCTGACCGCCGTGCGCGCCCTGACGGAGGAGATCAACCTTGATCGGTTGATACATACCCTGATGCGCATGCTGCTGGAACGGGCCGGTGCTCAGCGCTGTCGGCTCATCCGGATTCTGGATGGCAATCTGCCGGAGACGCAGGCCTGGGCAGAGAGCATGGCAGAGGGGGTACGGGTGCAGATTGTCAAAGAGCGGCCTCTCGCCACCGACCTGCCTTTATCCGTGCTGTCAGCGGTGATCCGTACCGGTCAGGAGATACGCACCGGCAAGCCGGAGGCGTTCAGTCCCTTCAGCCAGGATCCCTATCTGGTGGCTTCGGGCGCAGCGGTGTTGTGTGTCCCGATGTTCAGGCAGGCCAACATGGTCGGGGTGCTCTATCTGGAGAATCGCCTGATGCCCGACGCGTTTACAGCTGAGCACTCCCACATCGTGAAAACCCTGAGTGCGCAGGCGGCCGTATCCCTGGAAAACGCACGGCTCTACGCGGAGCTGCTTGAGGAGAACACGCATCGGCGGCGGGTTGAGAAGCAGCTGCGAGCCAGCAAAACCTCGCTGATGCTCGGCGAGAAGATCAGCCATACCGGTACCTGGCGCTGGGAAGTGACAGAGGACATGATGATGGTCTCTGAAGAATATGGCCGTATTCTTGGCCTGCCAGCTGAACAAAAAGGGCTGTCGATGGCAGATTTTCTGACTCGCGTTCATCCCGATGATCACGCGTGCATCAGTGAACTGGTCACGCTTAGCGTCAGCCAGGGGCATAGTATGCAGGCTGAGTTCCGTGTGCTCCGGCCGGATGGGGAATGCCGCTATATCAAGGGTATCGGCGAACCAGTGGACAATTTCCCCGAGGTGAAAGAGTATTTCGGCACCATTTCGGATATCACTTTACAGCGCCAGGCAGAAGATACCGCGCGTATGGCCCAGGCGGATCTGGCTCGGGTCACACGGGCCACCACCGTCGGGCAGCTGACTGCTTCCATCGCCCACGAAATTAACCAGCCGCTGATGTCAATTGTGGCAAACGCCGGTGCCAGCCTGCGCTGGTTAAAGCGTGAACCGTTGATGCTGGAAAATGCCAGCAGCAGTCTGAACGAGATTATTAAAGAGGGTAAACGTGCCGGAGAGATTATTCGTGGTCTGCAGGCGCTGACCCGCAATCATGAACCGAGCTTTGCGCCGGAAAACCTGCATCTGATCGCCCGTGATATTCTGGCGCTCTCCCGGATCGAGCTGGAACGGCGGGGCATTTCACTGGAACTGAAACTCAAAGCGGCCAGGGCAGATATTTTCTGCGACCGCGTTCAGATTCAGCAGGTGCTGCTCAATCTGGTCATCAACGCTATCGATGCCATGTCCGATGATTTACCGCGCGCGGCCCTGCTGCGCCTCACCTCCGAGAATCCTACGGCTGACACGCTGCGATTTGAGGTGCTGGATAGCGGTTGCGGATTGCGTGATGGCGTGCGTGAACGGATCTTTGAGTCGTTCTACACCACCAAGAAAAGCGGCATGGGTATGGGATTAACCATCAGTAAAGGGATCATCAAAAAGCATTGCGGAGAGTTAGGCGCCGAGAACCGGCCAGAAGGCGGCAGCCGCTTCTGGTTTACGCTGCCACTGGAATAAGCGTGCGGGCCAGCTTCAGGTGCTGGCCTTAACGACGGCGGGTATGGTCAATATTGAGCCGCTCAGCTGCACGGACCAGATCGGTCAGCGAGCGCGCATTCATCTTCTCCATCACCCGCCGCTTGTGGACTTTAGCCGTAATCTCACTGACGCCCATTTCGGCGGCAATCTGCTTATTCAGCAGGCCACTGATCGCCAGCAGCATCACCTCGCTTTCACGCGGCGTCAGGGTCTGGTGCCGCTGGAATATCTCTCGCCGCTCCTCAGAGGATGCCATATTCTGTTCTGCGATGCGCAACGCTTCCGCTACCGCCTGCAACATACGATCGGGATCTACCGGTTTAGTCAGAAATTCATAAGCGCCGGTTTTCATCGCCCGCACCGTGACCGGAATGGTCCCGAAGCCGGTTAAAAAGATAGTGGGGATCGTGTAACCGCGATCGAGCAACGCCTGAGCAACATCGAATCCATCTGCGCCGGGCAGATGGATATCCAGAATCAGGCAACAGGGAAGGGGAGTGATAGTATGAGTCAGGAAATCATCTGCCGATGAAAAAGAGATAACCGTGTAATCGTCGGCGGTGAGCAGATTACGCAATGCTGAAGTCACAGCAGTGTCGTCGTCAACAATATATACAATGGGGTTCATAGGGACCTCATTCCAGCCAGAGTTTTACTGATAATTAAATTAAACATGACGCGTCAAGAGGCCCTGAACAGTGAGCATCCGGCAGGGTTATCAGGATATTACCATAACAGTTATCATTATCATCTTATAATTAACAGCATGTTAATAATAAGATAAATTACTGATAGATATGATTAAATCGTGAGCGTTATTCTTTGGGCTGAGCGTCGTTTTTCCGATCTGATGGTTATTGGGCTGTAATCAGAGCGTCCTGTTTGTGCAATCAACGGAGCTCTCAATTGCGGCCAGCAGAATAGCGATCGCTATTCGCTGAAATAGTCCATAAACTGCACACCGAATTAAATACTCCACGCTTTTATGATGCCGTAATAAGTTCGTGCCAGTGCGTCATTCATCTCTGGAATAAGCGGCACGGTAACGGGCAATCAGTGGTTAACTTACTCCGGCACTAAGCAGTGCTGCGATGTCCGCGTCATACAAAAAAAGGGTTGCTGCCCACACGTGATAGTTACAACATACATAAATAGATTTATTAAACCCGACGATTAGCAGCCGGATGTTCATTGCTTAGCAGCATAAGAGTTCTTTTTTGTCGTTCCCACCAGGCAGTCGTAAAAACCCCTGATTTCATCCGGTAAGAAGTCATTACATTTTAAAAAAGCCTTAACTGTCAGCGATTAACCTCAATAAGCGTAGCGGTATTCATGGCGCGGCTGATAATACTCACTACGCTTGGAAGACAACCCTTTCATTTCGGGGATATTTTTTCCAGCCCAGCGCTATCCGCCATGTCGTCATGAGGCTCATATGAGTGAAAATTACTGCACCATTGTTTTCAATGGTGAACGGCTAGAAGGGTTAGCTGATCAACCGCTTATCGATTTTCTGGATGCTCAGGGGAAAAAACTGCCTCATGTCTGTTATCACCCGGCGTTAACGCCGCTGCAAAGCTGTGATGTCTGTTGGGTCGATGCCAATGGCGAGCGGGTTCGCGGCTGCACGCTTCGTACTGAAGAGGGTCTGACGGTCCGGAGCGAGGGCAGTGCGCTGAAAGCCGCGCAGCAGGAGGGCATGGATCGACTGCTTAACCGTCATGAGCTTTACTGCACCGTCTGCGAACACAATACCGGTGACTGTACGCTACATAACGCCGTAGCCGATATGCACATACCGATTCAGTACTATCCTCATCAGCCCAAGCCTTACGCGAAAGATCACTCCAATCCGTTTTACACCTACGACCCTGACCAGTGCATCTTATGCGGTCGCTGTGTCGAGGCATGCCAGAATGTCGAGGTCAACGAGACGCTCTCTATTGACTACACTCAAGCGCACCCACGCGTGTTGTGGGATGGCGGCACAGAAATTGCCGGTTCCAGCTGCGTCAGCTGTGGGCACTGCGTTACGGTCTGCCCGTGCAATGCACTGCTGGAAAAAACCATGCAGCCCGATGCGGGACCGTTTACCGCCATGGATGAAGGGCTGAAGCGTCCGCTTATCGACTTTGTGAAAACGCTGGAAAACAGTATCGGCATGGAGCCAATTACCGGCGTGTCAAAAATTGACGTGGCGCTGCGTCAGTCTGAAATCAAACGCACCAAAACGGTCTGCACCTACTGCGGTGTGGGCTGCAGCTTTGAAATCTGGACCCGCGATCGCCATATCCTGAAAGTACAGCCGGTTGCCGAAGCGCCAGCCAATGGCATCTCCACCTGTGTTAAAGGCAAATTTGGCTGGGATTTCGTCAACAGTCCGGAACGCCTGACAACGCCGCTGATTCGCGAAAATGGCCGCTTCCGGCCTGCCAGCTGGGATGAGGCATTACAGCGGGTTGCTGATGGATTACGTGGCGTTGCGCAGAACTATGGCGGTGACGCGATAGGCTTTATCGGCTCCAGCAAGGCGAGTAATGAAGAAGCCTATCTGACCCAGAAAATCGCCCGCTTAATCTTCGGCACAAACAATGTCGATAACTCTTCCCGCTATTGTCAGAACCCGGCCACAGAAGGGCTGTTCCGCACCGTGGGCTACGGCGGTGATGCCGGAACGATTGAGGATCTGCAGCAGACCGATTTGATTGTGCTGGTTGGCAGCAATCTCTCCGAGAACCATCCGGTTATCGCTTCGCACATCAAACAGAGCCATAAACATCAACGCCAGAAACTGCTGGTTGTCGATCCGCGCCGTCACGAAATGGCGGAACGGGCTGACTGCTATCTGCGCATCCGGCCTGGCACCGATCTCGTCTGGGCCTCGGCGATGGCGAAATATATGTTCGATCACGGTTATGCCGATGACGCGTTTCTGGCACAGCGGGTTAATCAGGTTGAAGAGTACCGCGCCTCACTCGATGCCTTTACGCTCCACTATGCCAGCGAGATCTGCGGCCTGAGCGAAGCCGAACTCACAGAGGCGGCGGAGATGATCGGCCAGGCAGGCAGCGCCTGTATCTTGTGGGCGATGGGGATTACCCAGCACAGCCACGGGGCCGACACCAGCACGGCGCTGTCGAACCTGCTGCTGGTCACCGGCAACTATGGCCGGCCTGGCACTGGCGGCTACCCGATGCGCGGACACAACAACGTGCAGGGTGCCAGCGACTTCGGCTGCCTGAGCAACCTCTATCCCGGCTATGAAAAAGTCACTGACGACGCGGTGCGGGAAAAATGGGCGCGTGCATGGGGCGTGGCTCCTGATGCACTCTCTGACAAGCCCGGCGCGGATAACTTCAAAATGGTGCAGGAGGCGGGAGAAGGCAAAATCCGCGCAATGTACATCACCGGCGAAGAGACCGCGTTTGCCGATGCTGATTCAGATAATGTGCATGCCGCCTTCAGCAGGCTGGAGTTTATGGTGGTTCAGGACATCTTCATGTCACGTACGGCTGAATTTGCCGATGTGGTATTGCCCGGTGCGCCCAGCGTGGAGAAAGAGGGCACGTTTGTGAACACCGAGCGGCGAATTCAGCACTTCTCGCCTGCCATGAAACCCCTGGGCGACTGTCGTCCAGACTGGCAGATCTTCACCGATCTTGCCGCGCGCCTCGGTCACCCGTGGCATTACCCGAATCCGGGCGCGATCATGGCGGAAGCAGCGGGTATTGCGGATATTTTCGCTGGCGTCAGCTATGAGCAACTGGTCGGCTGGCAGTCGCAGCTCTGGCCGGTCAATGCTGCAGGTGAAAGCACGCCGCGTCTCTACACGGAACGGTTCAATTTCGCGGATGGCAAAGCCCGGCTTTATCCGCTGAGCTGGCAGCCGCCTGCCGAGCTGGAGGATGCAGAGTACAATCTGCTGCTGAATAACGGCAGGATGCTGGAGCATTTCCAGTCGATGAACCAGACCGGGCAGGGTGGCCGCATGATGTCGCTGTCGCCTAATGCCTTTGTTGAGATCTCACCGGAACTGGCTGCCTCGCGCGCGCTGACCGAAGGAGAGTGGGTGCGCATTACCTCAAGGCGCGGCTCGATGGATGTCCCGGTTGTTATCACCGGGCGTGTAGCGGGTAACGTGCTGTTTATGCCGATTCATCATGGTAAGGATGGCGTCAACGCACTCACCGGCGAACATCACGATCCCGACGTCAACACACCGGCTTATAAAGAGCTTGCCGTGAACATGAAGCGAATCGAACGGCGGACGCAGCCCAATCCGCTGCCGTTACACAACTTCCGCCACGGCAGTCGAACCCCACTGGATCACCTGCCGATTGAACAAAAATGGCAGCAGGCAGGCTACCGTGAACCGCCTGAACACGTCGAAAAACCGGAGAAATTTTAATGGCAGAACGGATGAAATATCAGGTCACGCCGACACGCACCGAGCCGACCGCCCGCGAGGAGATGGATGATCTGCTTGAAAATCTCCACCAGCATGGCTTTTTGCGGCTGGCGAACGATCTGGTTAAGTCAAACAGTGAGGTGGGGAAAATTCTGGTCTCAGGTCTTAACCAGCCCGGCACCCAGAACGCGCTTCAGAACCTTTCGCTGCTGATGATGACGCTGGGCAGCGTGCCACCAGAGCGATTTAATCATCTGCTGCTGGCGGTTCGTGATGCCGCGATGGCGGTCAAACCGGCGCGCGAAGAGGCGCGTCAGGACAAAGCCGCGCCGGGCATCCGCGGCATTATCCGGTTACTTAATGACGAGGATCTCTGGCGTGGGCTGCGGCCGATCTTCGCCGCGCTGGAGGTCTTCTCACAGCAGATTGACCGTGAAGAGCAGAAGCCGATTACCCGCTTCAGTGGTAAGCCCACCCGCGAGTAACTCAGACTGCGATCGTTCAGGATTGTGTGGGAGTGTAGATCAGATGACCGGCTACACCGCCTGCGCCGCCATCTTTAGGGTGGTTGATGCCATCGGAAACCGGCACATCGGTGAAGTCAAAAGGTGAAACACCTTCTAAGCAGGCGACGTTCACGCCAAACTGATCGGGCTGCGAGCGGCTCTGGTGAAAGGTATAAATGCCGCAGACGGAGCAGAAGTAGTGGCCCACCTCTTTGCTGTTAAAGCGATACTCTGTCAGCTGTGCTTCACCCTGCGTCAGCTCGACCTTTGTCGCAAATACTACCACCGCGCCGCGCATCCGGCAAAACGAGCAGTTGCAGCGGCGCACGGTGTTGAATCCATCCTTCAGCGTTACCCGGTATGCCACTGCGCCGCAGTGGCATTGCGCTGTCATTTCAGTTTGCATCGCGATCTCCTTTGTCAGTTAACCTGCCAGCTTTCAGCCTACGCCAAAGCAGATGGTTTGGCAGCATCAGAGTCCGGGTTATCACCCATTCAGGCAGTTCGAACCGTGCCTGTTTTTTAAATCAGACAACAGTCCGCAGCTCTCCATCGCCCCTGGCTCAGACGGTGATAAGCGCGATCTCTTCAGCCGCAAAGGCATCAAGCAGGGTTTTATCGAGCTTCTCTTCCACCACCAGCGTTGAAATGTCACGGCATTTCGCCACGCTGAACCGCGCCACAGCGGGGATTTTATCCGCGGTCAGCCCGACAATAACCTGATTGCTCTGGGCCATGGCGACTTTCTTGAATTCACAATCCGCATAGTTAAAACCGGTCAGCCCGGCTTCAGGACTCATGGCGCAGCCGCCAATAAACGCCTGATCGAAAAGTATCTCCTGAATCTGGTTAATCGCGGTTTGCCCGACTGCGCCGCCGGTACTCTTTTGTATCTGCCCGCCCAGCATGATCACCTCTGCGACAGGATGATTGATCAACAGCGCGGCGATATCGGGCGCATTGGTGACAACGGTCAGACTCAGCTCAGGCGGAAGCGCCTTTGCCAGCGCCAGATTGGTGGTGCCGGCATCAATAAAGATACAGCTGCTGGCTTTCACCAGACTGGCACAGCGCTGCGCGATCAGGGCTTTTGCTGCGTGATCGTGCTCTTTTCGGCTGACAAACGTGCCTGCATCCGGCAACTGTAAGACTGCGCCGCCATACACTTTTTTGCATAAGCCCTCTTTACTGATTTCATGCAGATCGCGGCGGATCGTGTGCTCAGACACCGCCATCTGCCGGGCCAGGTCCACGCAGACCACACGACCATTCTGCTGCAGGATCTCACGAATCAGGGCTTGTCGCTGCTGCGGGAAAGCTGCATAATCGAGCATGTAAACTCCAGAGTGTTCATAAACGAGCTATAGTGAGCATGATCGTTCAGTTATCGGCAGGGTGTCAATAGCGGCTAATCGATACGCTTACTTTGTCTCTCCAGCATTTACTTAAGGATCGTAATGGCTAATAACGTCTCATCCGCTCAGGCAACGCGCATCATCTTTTTACTGGCCGGATTTATTACTGCGACCTGGGCCGTGATTGTGCCTTTCGCGCGTGCTAATACCGGCGTTAATGAAGCACAACTGGGCACGTTACTGCTCTGTCTGGGCGTCGGTGCCTTGATCGCAATGCCGGTGACGGGCTGGCTGACCAGCCGCTTTGGCTGCCGCCGGGTGATCCTGGTTGCCGTTGCGCTGATCGTTATCAGCGCCCCCTGGCTGGCGGTGCTTAGCGATCCGCTGCTGCTGGCGCTGGCATTACTGATTTTTGGCATCGGCATCGGGGTGACCGACTGCGCCATGAACATTCAGGCGATCCTGGTGGAAAAGCAGGCTGCGAAACCGGTGATGTCCGGATTTCACGGCATGTACAGCGTGGGCGGCATTGCGGGTGCTGGCTTTATGACGCTGCTGCTGGCGATGGGTTTTAGCGTGCTGACCGGCTGCTTACTCGCGGTAGCGGCGGTGATTATCATGACGCTGGTCAGCGTATCGGGTTTACTGACTTACGCCAATCCCGCTGAAGGCCCGGTGTTTGCAGTTCCGCGTGGCAGCGTACTGATTATCGGCATCATCTGCTTTGCCGTCTTCCTGACCGAAGGAACCGTGCTGGACTGGAGTGCGGTCTATCTGACCGACGTCCGGGCCATTCCGGTCTCACTGGGCGGGCTGGGTTATACCTGCTTTGCTGTGGCGATGACGGTGGCGCGCCTGACCGGCGATCGCATCATCTCGTCGCTGGGTCGTCTGCCTGTGGTGCTGGGTGGTGCACTGGTTGCCGCAGCAGGCATGGCGATGGTGACCTTTATCGCCTTCTGGCCGCTGTCACTATTGGGTTACACCCTGGTCGGTGCAGGCTGCGCCAATATCGTGCCGGTGATGTTTTCTGCTGCCGGACGTCAGACGGTGATGCCGCAGGCGGTCGCCATACCGGCTATTACCACGCTCGGCTATCTGGGCGTGCTGAGCGGACCCGCCGTCATTGGCTACGTGGCGCATTACACGCATCTGGGTTTCTCATTTTCACTGATCATGGCGCTGATGCTGGTCGTTGGCGCGGTTTCTCTAACCCTTAACCTGGGCCACAACACGGCAAAGGAAAACAGATGAAAATCGCCCACGTCGCACTCTGGACACGTCACCTTGAGGTACAGCAGCAATTCTGGCGCGAGTGGTTTAACGCGGAGAGCAATGCGCGCTATCAAAGCCGGAACCGTCCCGGCTTCGCCTCCTTCTTTATGCAACTGGAGCAGGGCGCAACCATTGAACTGATGACCCTGCCCGATTTGGCAGAGGGACAGCCGGGCAGGGAAGTCACTGGCTGGGCACACATAGCAATAAGCGTCGGTGATGAGCTGCAGGTCGATATGCTGGCTGTCAGGGCAGCAGAAGCGGGAATTTTGGTTGCGGCACCGCGCCGCACGGGTGACGGCTATTATGAAGCGATTATTCGCGATCCGGATGGAAACCTGATTGAGCTGGTTGCAGAGTAATTAAAAAGCCATCAGGCGCCCAGCCGGACCCAGCGGCGTCCTGCCAGCACCGTCAGCACCACAATGGTAATGCCTGCCGCAAGATGCATGGAAAAATCGAGCATATGCAGATGGGTGTCATGGCACAGCGACAGCAACATCGATGAGGTAAACGCACTGCCACAGCCGCTCAGCGCCAGGCTGCGCGCGGGATAGAGCGAACGGGTGCGTTTCAGGGCGATGACGGACATCAGCATCATCGGTACGCTGGCCGACAGCATAAACAGATAGCAGTGTATCCCTTCACCAAAGCGGCTCGCGCCCGCATGTGGGGTCTCAGATGACATGTTAATCAGATTCAGCGCCAGCCACATCAACGCCAGCAGCAGTGGCCAGCGCAGGCTGATGGGTTTTCGTCCTGCGATACTCAGCGTAAAGGCTGCCGCCAGCGTGCTGCCCGCAATAATAAGAGAGAGCAGTACGGCGACAAATGCCAGCCATGCGCCAGGCTGGCTCCAGTCAGTAAACCTGCTGTGAAACGCCCAACTGGTCAGTGCGCCACAAGGCAGGGCGAGCGCGATCCAGCCCGCAACGCGCCAGGCGGTGGGCCAGACACGCTGCACCGGCTGGGCAGACTGGCTGAGCTGATCGATTAACTGGTCATGATTTCTCATTATGACCCCGTCCATATTTTCGAAGATTGACCATTGCGCGATGCAACAGGGATTTAACGGCAGAGAGAGACTGATTGGTTTCAGCGGCTGCCTGCGCCAGGCTCTGCTCGCGCAGATGCACGGATTCGACGATCTCCCGCTGACGTAGCGGAAGGGTGTCCAGATAGCCTGAGAGGATATCGGGATCGGCTGAGGCTTCTGCACTTTCAGCGGGCCGCTGCTGCAGCGCCTCATCATCCTGAACCTCCTGACGACGTCCATGCTGGCGCAGCGCGTCAATCGTTCGGGCAGAAGTAATAGCGGCTACCCACGGCAGAATCGGGCGCTGCGGATCGTAGGTATGCCGCACCCGATGGATTGCCAGCAGCGTATCCTGAATCACATCCTCAACCAGCAACTCATCACCGATTTTTCTGCACACCAGTGCCCGGATGGCCGGAACCATCGCTTTAAGTAACTGGTTATAGGCTGCTCTGTCGCCCGCCTGCGCCCGGGCCATTAAGGCTGGCCAGTGCTGTGCGCGTTGATCAGTGTCTGACATCAGTCATCAGCAGATCAGCACACTGTCGTCGTGTACTGATACCGGAGCAGAAAATCGTTTCATCAATCGTCTCAGGTTTTCTTTCCTTTTCCCGTTGCCTGATCCAGCGCTGAAATCACGATGCCCGGTGTCAGCACCTGCGGGAGGACCACCGGTTTGCCGCCATCAGCCGGGTAGACCACGTAGAGAGGTAATCCACCGCGTCCGAAATCACTCAGCGCCTGTTCAACATCGGGATTGTATTTAGTTGAGTCCGCAACCATGTAAATGGTGCTGGTACGTGCCATCGCCGCTTTTACCGCCTGCGTCGACAGCGACGTGCGATCGTTAACCTGGCAGGTAATACACCAGGACGCGGTAAAGTTCACCAGGATTGGCTTACCCTGACCTTTAATTGCATCGACATTCTGTGGCGACCAGGCCACCGCGGCAGCAGCCGGTGAGGCGGCTTCCGTCTCAGCCGGTGCCGTGGCAAAACTGTTCAGATTCAGTAACGGCACCACGACGAGCGCCAGAAAGAACGCGGTGGCAACATGCAGTACCACATGACGCTGTCCCATCATACGGCGTTTCTGCGCCATGCCATACAGCCAGGCAGCAAAACTAAACAGTAAACAACAGGCCAGAATCGCGGCCAGCGCCGCCGATCCTGCCTGACGTTCCAGTACCCAGATCAGCCAGCCCACCGCTCCCAGCATCGGAAACGCCAGACCCTGTTTTAAAGTGATCATCCAGGCACCGGGCTTTGGCAATATTCTCGCCAGAACCGGGAAGAATGAGATCAGGGTAAAGGGCGCAGCAAAGCCCAGCGCCAGCGATATAAAGATCACCACACTGACCAGCGGAGGCTGGGTCAGCGCATAGCCTACCGCGCTGGCCATAAAGGGCGCGCTGCAGGGGGTGGCGACGATGATGGCCAGTGCCCCGGTCAGGGCTGAACCAACCAGCCCACCGCGATCGCCGCCCACTTCGCCGACCCGCTGGATCGACAGTCCGACTTCAAACAGACCGAGCAGGTTCAGTGCTGAGCCAAGCATCACCAGAATCAGTGCGGCGATAACCAGCGGCGATTGCAGCTGAAATCCCCAGCCCACCGACGCACCGCCCGCCCTGGCCAGCAGCAATACGGCGGTCAGAGCAACCATCGTCACCACGACACCGAGCAAAAAGGCCAGGCCTTCTGCACGGGCGTGTGAGGGCGATTCGTGATGGCGGATCAGGCTCAGTGCTTTCAGTGAGATCACCGGAAACACGCAGGGCATGAGGTTCAGAATAATGCCGCCTAGGAAGGCGGCTGCAATCGCAGTCAGCATGATGTACCTGCTCAGATGATGAAGTTATGCCGGATTGGCCTGGCGATATTTTTTAACGGCATCCAGCGCTTTCTGGATATGCGTATCAGGATTTTTATCGGTGAAGCTCAGCAGGATTTTGCCGTCCGGCGCAATCACATACGAGGTGCGGTCTGAGACTTTCTGACCCTTCATCTCCATTGTGCTCTTATATTCTTCGGCGACTTTGGCACCCGGATCGGCGGCAACGGTAAATTTGTCACGACACTCCAGCTGCGAGAATTTAGCAATCTGATCGGTATTACCGGCGGTGACACCAATGACGGACGCACCCTGTTTTTTGAATTCATCGGTCGCTTCAGCAAAGTCATGCGCTTCGAGCGTACAACCCGCACTGAACGCCGCCGGGAAGAAGTAAAGAACAACCGGGCCTTTCTTCAGCGCCTGCTGTAATGAGAAGGTGGTCGATTTACCCGCCAGCGCGGCGTCGAGTTTAAAATCCGGTGCTTTTTCACCGACCTGTAACGCCGCAAAAGCGGATGTTGCCGGAACACTCAGTGCCAGCAGCGTAGCGACGGCCAGGGTTTTCAGGGTGTTTTTCATTGGCGTGACTCTCTCCATTAACGAGCAGACGGGGTTGTCTGACGTCTCTTTTCTAAGGTTCGTTTAAAACGGAAAAAAGTTGCGCGGTTTTGAAATTTTTTTAACGTTTTTTTAAGAGGACGTTGATCTGGGATTGTCGATTTTGATTGCAAGGCGAGCTGAATCGAGTACAGCTCATGTGTCTGTGACGCACAAAATGCGTCGTGGTTATTCTTTGTTGAACAAAATTTATGTGATTTAACCCGCAATAATGTTGTTAAAAAGCACCGGTTTTCTGGCAGGTGAGCATCGTCACGTTTCTGGTCAGCTTCAGACAGTAGATTCCATTTATGGAATGAAAAAACGATTCAGCAAATGAGGCGGATGATGAAGATTAAACTGGCGTTAACAGTACTGGCGGTTCTGGTTTCAGGTTCAGCAGCGGCGAAAACCTGGGTGCTTACAAGTGCTGAACAGGGCACCGAGCAGGGTAACTGGCAGATTTCCAGCAGTGAGCTGAAGTTCCAGGGCAAACCGTTCAGCATTGAGCAAAAAGTGCTTCATGGTGGCAAGCAGGAAGGCAGTAAAATTATCACCATCCACAGTCAGGATGGCCTGACCATCACACTCAGCCCGACCCGGGGCATGAATTTGCTGCGTGTCGAGGGCTTTGGTTCTCGTATGGGATGGGATTCACCGGTGAAAGAGGTGGTTAATCCCGCTTATATCAACCTTGAAAGCCGCAACGGTCTGGGCTGGCTGGACGGATTTAACGAGATGATGGTGCGCTGTGGCTATGAGTGGACCGGACATCCGGTTACCGATCAGGGCCGGATTTACACGCTGCACGGTAAAGCAGGTAACACGCCGGTTTCGCAGCTGGAAGTTGAAGTGGCTGATGCGGCACCGCATGAAATCCGTATTCGCGGCCTGATTAAAGAGAGCACCTTTAAGAAGACGGATTTGCAGACCATGACCGAGCTGCGCTATGTGCCGGGCAGCAACAGTTTCAGCCTGCATGACGTGTTAACTAATCACGCTGACTATCCGCACGATTATCAGATTATCTATCACAGCAACTTCGGCCAGCCTATTCTGGAAGAGGGCGCACGTTTCCTGGCCCCGATGTCCGGCATCAGCCCGTTCAATGACTATGCAAAAGCCGGGTTAAAGGAGTGGCAGACCTACAAAGCTCCGACCAAAGACTTTGATGAGATGGTATTCAACATCAAGCCACTTTCCGACAGCAATCACCAGACCGTCGCTGCAGTGATTAACAAAGCCGGAAACAGCGGCGCATCGATTCAGTTTGATACCCGTCAGCTGCCGATGCTGACCTTATGGAAAAATACTGACACCCTGAAACAGGGCTACGTGACCGGCATCGAGCCAGGCACCAGTTACGCCTATCCGGTCACCATTGAACGCGAGCAAAAGCGCGTCAAGCAACTGCAACCGGGCGCCAGTACGGCATTTGACCTGACGTACACCTTGCTGCACAGCAGCGAACAGGTGAATGACGTTGAGAAACGCATTAAGACTATCCAGGGTGAAACGAAGATAGATGTAAGCGAGACGCCGATAGCTAAGGAGTAAGTGGCTTAAAACCCCGACAGCAGTCGGGGTTTTTGCTATTAAGTTCAGAACGTTATGTATTTTAGCCACTACGCTAAGCAGACAAATCAGTAGCGGACCGTTAAGCCTGAAGTTGATGAAGAAGTGTTACTCTGAAATACTAACAGTTATTAACTGATAGTAATCCAGCGGGAGCAACAACATGCCAACCAGCGTAGCACTAACACCTTATTTTGAAGCGTTCATCCGTGAACAGATCGAAAGTGGACGATATAACAACACGAGTGAAGTGATCCGTGCCGGTCTGAGAGCACTGGAAGAACGCGAACAACAGAAAGGTCTTTCCAGAAAGATATGGAATGCCTGAGCGATATAATCATGAAGATTAGTTGCGATACATACTCAGCGTTTAAGCAAAAGTGAAAGGGGGAGTTTACTACGCCACTGGACATGAGCTCGATAGCTTATTTAACATAAGATAGATTGTGCGCATTTAAAGTCTTTGATTGGCCGTTTCACGTGATTTGCTGAAAAATCGGCTATGACGCCTCTGGTGCGGCGCTTTTGACCTGAGCCGTTGATTGACAGGCCCGGAGCCAGAAGATATTTTATAACTCATCCGGTATTGAGCAGATATCAGGAATGTTTGAGGGATAAACGATATCGTCAGTATTTATCAGTTCATTCAGACCCCACCAATGATAATTGGCAATGACTGTTTTTTCATTATCGGTCCATCCGCCAGTACTGATATTTTCATCACCTGTTTTAATTAAATAAAATCGCTCATGTGCCAGAACTACCTCACCGCTGGGGAGCGTCATTTCAAAAGTTCTCTCTGTTAGCGGTTGCCCCACCGAATCAACGTTAATACCTGTTTCTTCCCTGAGTTCCCTGAGGGCTGCCTGCTCAAACGTTTCTCCTGTTTCCACGCCTCCACCGGGCGTTGCCCAGTATACTCTGCCTGCCAGCGCATCACTTTCATGCCTGAACCTGAATAATAAAACCTGATTGAGAGCGTTCATGATCAGTAAACGTGCAGATTTACGGGTACGCACTGGACAACTCCTTTTTCACATACGATGTAAGTCAGTGTAACTGATTTAGCATGTCACAATAAAACAGAGTCGAAGCTAAATTAATTACTGCTTTCAGGTTCCAGTTCCGGACCTTTCAAGCCCTCCATCCCATACCAGGTTAGTATTAAGCAAAATTTAACGCCGTATCAATAATTCGCACAGCCCCTTGATAACATAAGATTTTACTCTGGAAGAACGCAGTTTATTCGCTGGCAGCAAAACAGGCCGCATGTTATTAAATTTAAATGTCGTGCTTAATTTCACCTGTCGGGAAATAAAATATGAAAAAGAGCGTATCTCTTACATTACTGTTTTCTCTTACCGCGTTCACCCAGGGTGCCCTGGCCCAGCAGACACTGCGCTTTGGCGTTGATCCGACGTTCCCGCCGTTTGAATCTAAAGCGGCTGATGGGTCGTTACAGGGCTTTGATATTGATATTGGCAACGCCATCTGCGCGCAGGCAAAGGTGAAGTGCCAGTGGGTGCAGATGGGTTTTGACAGCAGCATCCCTGCCCTTCAGGCGAAGAAATTTGACGCCATCCTGTCAGCAATGTCGATGACCGACAAACGTCGTCAGCAGGTGGCATTCAGCGACATGTTGTACAACACCCCGAGTGCCCTACTGGCGCCAGCGGCCAGCAAGCTGACGACCGACGTTGCCTCATTGCGCGGTAAGACGATTGGTGTGGCTCAGGGCACCATCCAGGAAACTTACGCCAAAACCAAATGGGAGTCGCAGGGCGTCAAAATCGTCTCTTATCCTAATCAGATGGAAGTCTACCCGGATCTGGTCGCCGGACGTCTTGATGGCAGCCTGGCGAATGCGGTCTCTGCTGAACAGGGATTCCTCACCACATCGGAAGGCAAGCCGTACGCCATTAAAGGGACGCTGGTAGATAAAGTCATCTTTGGTGATGGTGTCGGTATCGCGTTACGCAAAGGCGATGAGGCAAATCTGAAGATGATCAACACGGCGCTGGCAGAGATCCACAAAAACGGCACCTACGATCAGCTGACCAAAAAATACTTTAAATTTAACGTTTATCCGTGATGCGTATCGCGCGCCGCATCGCAGGAGGCTGAACATGGCATTACCCGATTACCGCGCTCAGCGCGCACGCTTTCTTACCGCTGCGCAGAATAAAGGCGCAGAAATCACCTCTTACCCGCACCCACTCCCTGGCCCGCAGGGCGAAGCGCTGTATACGGATGTGGCACGGTTGGGACCCGCCACGGCATCACGTCTGATGCTGGTGGTCTCCGGCACGCACGGCGTTGAAGGCTATTATGGTTCGGATTGTCAGATCGCCTGGCTCGATGCGCTGGATGAAATAGCATTACCCGCTGATACCGGACTATTGCTGATACACCTGCTCAATCCGTGGGGAGCAGCCCATTTACGGCGCGTAAACGAAGACAATCTCGATCTCAATCGTAACTTTATCGACTTCAGCCAGACCGTTCCGGCCAACCCGGATTATGCGCACTGGCACGGAATCTATCATGGCGACCGTGCCAGTGCGGATCGGCAATTAGCTGAGGCGCTGGAGGGCCAGGGCTGGCAGGCCGTTAAACGCGTGGTGGAAGCCGGACAATATACGTTTGCGGATGGGTTCTTCTTCGGCGGACACCAGCCCAGCTGGTCTCACCTTACGATGAAGGCGATCATCGACCAGTATCTCTCGGTTGCAAAAACCATCCTCAGCTTTGATCTGCACACCGGAGCCGGCGCGTGGGGGCATCCGATGCTGCTGTCCATTGCAGAGCAGCGTTATGCTGCTCATGAGTGGGGCAAAACTATTTATGGTGAGTGGCTGACCGTATTATTGACGGGTACAGGACGTGACAGCGTAACCGGTGTGACCGCCACCGCAACGGGATATCTGTCGCAATATCTGCTGAGCTCCCTTCCTGACACACTGATATTGCCGTTAGTGGTGGAGTGCGGAACCTACGAGGCAGAGGATATGCACCGGCGGGTGCGTGAAGATCACTGGCTCCATCTCACTGGCGATCCCGCCAGTGCGGCTGGCCAGACGTCAAAACAGCAACTGGTCGAGGGATTCTGGCCTGAAGATGCGGACTGGCGTGCGTTAGTGGCTTTCCGCACGCAGCAAATCTTTCAGCGCGGCTGGCGTGCCCTTACGGACACGCCCTGATTTTATAGTCTGCCGTAAAAGGTCATTCGGGCTGTTTCTGACAGCGCGATATCCGGCTGAGTATTGTAAGCCAGCACAGCCAGCATCCGCGTGACCTCGCCTTCGGTCGGCGTCACGCGATGCAGGGAGTTACGGCCGCGAAACAGCACCAGATCGCCAGCATCAATCTCCAGCGCGTCAACCGGCTGGCGCGCGTCCAGTACCGCGTCGACACCGTCGAAGTTCATCTCACCGGCATCGGCATCACGCAGATCCTTCACATACTCAAACACGCCGCCCGCCAGAGGTTTCTGGACCAGTAAGGTGATAGCAAAGGAGGAGTTGTCGAAGTGCCAGCCCAGCTCCTGGCCGTCAGACGCATAGTGCAGGTTAATCGACGAAAGCGGATCGGCATAAGGATGGAGCGCTTCCTCTCCCAGTACATCGCACAGGAAATGTTTAAACAGGTCATCGTTATAAAGCTGGCGCAGCGGCGAGTCGGCAGCGATAACATCATCTGTAATGCATCCTTTGGTGCTGAGCACATCCCGGTTACGCGGGTGATCCGCGCTGAACGCTTCATCCGGCTTCATCAGGTAGACATTGTGTTTGCTGCGGGTGTGATAGGCCAGATGACGCCGGGCATTGCCCTCTTCAATAATCGCCTCCAGAGCATGAGGTTGTAAAAACTGACGCAGTACCAGCGCGCCGGCGTGGTTTAACTGCTCACGACAGCGCTGACGCCAGCCCTGATCGGCCAGCGGATGAAGATCGAGACGAACGAGGGATCCAGACATAGCAACATTTCTCATGATGGGCAGGTGTGATGTTACTCTACCTGTCGCCTGCCACGCAGCGTAACGATAAAAACTTACTGCCCTGATAAGGAAGAGTTAATGCCTGCCCAACTGCCAAGGTTGCCCAAAATCAGCGTCATACAGTCCTTTAAAGTGGCCGCCGAACTGGGCAGCCTTGCAAAAGCTGCCGCCCAGCTGGCTTTGACCCCGGCGGCGGTCAGCCAGCAGATCCGCCAGCTGGAGGAACAACTCGGCAGCGCGCTGTTTCTGCGTACGCAGAGCGGCGTGATGCTGACCGAAACCGGCAAAGAGTATCTGCGCTATGTCACCGAAGCTTTTGATATTTTGCACCTCGGCCAGCAGAACATCCGCCATGCGGCCAGCGCGCCAAAACTCACGATTTACGCACTACCCGCGCTGGCGTCGAAATGGCTGCTGCCCGAACTGACCTACTGGCGCGATCGTTGCCCGGATATCGATCTCTCGTTACATGGCACCCATTCACCGGTCGATTTTACGGCGATGCCCGCCGATTTCGTAATCTGCTTTGGTGAAGATCGTTACCCGCAGCTGGATAAGATCAGATTGTTTCAGGATGAGGTGCTGCCGGTGGCCAGTCCGTCTCTGCTACGACGTTTCACGCCGGAAACGATATTAAGTCAGGCGCCGCTGATCCACCTTGACTGGGGTAATGAAGGACGATTCCTGCCGGACTGGCAAAGCTGGTTTCAGGCAAAAGGCATGGATGAACCGCTGCCGCAGCCCGCATTCAGCTTTAACCTGACCTCACTGGCGATTGATGCGGCCGTTGCGGGTGCCGGACTATTGCTGGGACAACGACGCCTTATCGCGCCGGAACTGGCGCGTGGCGATCTGGTGGTGGTGGATGATCTTTGCCTGCCTCTGAGCAAACCCTATTTCCTGGCGTGGCCGCAACGCACGCTGAGTCAGCCTGGCAGTGAAGCGATGATCGGCTGGCTAAAAGAACTGGGCGCGCGGTGCTGATACCCGGCTGCTGTGATGCATGTTGCCTGCGCCCGCCAGCAATCTGCCGCTGACGGGCGCAGCGGCAGATTGCATGACCTTATCCGGCTGGCCGGTTGTGATCGTCGTTATGCGTTATCTTCAACGATTACCGCCACGCGTTGCCCTGCACGTACTGCGCTGCCTGGCTGGACGCTGACCTGCTGAATAATGCCGCTGCACGGAGCCAGAAGTGGGATCTCCATCTTCATCGACTCCAGCACGACAAGAATATCCCCCTCCCGCACCCGGCTGCCCGCGGTCGCCTGCACCTGCCAGAGATTACCGGATACCGGACTTTCAACCCCCTGCTCGCCCGGCTGCAGCGGTACGTCGCCGCCTTCTTCCGCTACGTTTTCCTGACTGCCGAAATGGGCCTGGCCGCTGGCTATCCAGCGGTCACGTTCCGCATTGAACGCGCTTTGCTGATGCTCACGAAACTCGCCGATACTCTCCGCTTCACGCGCAAGGAAGTTCTGATACTCTGCCAGCCGCAGCGTGCTCTGCTCAATGCGCAGCGGATAGCGATCCAGTGGAAAATCGCGACGAATCTGCAGCAGTTCTTCGGCGGAAACCGGATAAAAACGGATCTGATCAAAAAAGCGCAGCAGCCAGGGCTTACCGCCAAAATCGGCCACTTCGTGATATCGGTTCCACATCTGCAGCGTGCGGCCGACAAACTGATAGCCGCCAGGCCCCTCCATGCCATAAACGCACAGATAAGCGCCGCCGATGCCCACTGAGTTTTCCGCCGTCCAGGTGCGGGCCGGATTATATTTTGTCGTCACCAGCCGATGACGCGGATCCAGCGGCGTGGCAACCGGCGCGCCAAGATAGACATCGCCCAGTCCCATGACCAGATAGCTGGCCTCAAACACGGTGTTCCAGACGGCCTGCTCATCCGGCAGATCGTTTATCCGGCGGATAAACTCAAGGTTGCTCGGGCACCAGGGCGCGTCCGGACGCACGGTGGTCATATATTTTTCGATCGCCTTCTGACAGGCGGGATCGTCCCAGGAGAGCGGCAGATGGACCACACGTGTCGGCACCTGAAGGTCGTCACTCATGCAGACCCTCTCCCACTCACCGCGCACCCACGCCAGCAGCACGTCTGGCGTCAGCGTCTCCGGCTGGAAGTGGATTTGCAGCGAGCGAATGCCCGGCGTGATATCAATAATGCCGTTGCGGGATTGCGCTTCCAGCGCCTGCATCAGGGCATGAATGCGAAAGCGCAGCACCAGATCCAGCTCCGGCTCGCCTGCCTCCAGCAGCAGATGCGTATCGCCAGCAAGCCGCGCCACCAGACGTTTATCCGCCTCGCCGCAGGTCATAATTATCGGCGACATCAGCGGCGCAGGCTCCCAGTGAATCTCCTGTGGCTGTAGCGTGGTCAGCTCGTTGCGACGTCCCTCTGCCAGTCGCCGTGCCGTCGGGATATCCACCGGAACAAACTGCACTTTGTCACCCGCTTTGAGCTGTCCCAGTTGCCAGAGATCCGCTTCGATCACCGTCGCCGGGCAGACGAACCCGCCGAGACTCGGGCCATCCGGTCCCAGGATAACCGGCATATCACCGGTGAAGTCGACCGCGCCGATGGCATATGGATTGTCATGAATATTCGAGGGGTGCAGTCCCGCTTCGCCGCCGCTGTCGCGGGTCCAGATCGGCTTTGGCCCGATCAGGCGCACGCCTGTGCGGCTGGAGTTAAAATGCACTTCCCATTCTGTGGCAAAGAACGTCGCCATATAGTCAGGCGCGAAGAACTCCGGCGCGCCGTGGGGACCGTAAATCACGCGCAGCGTGCGAACCGGCGCGAGATCGGTGCGCAGCGCATCAGGCAATTCTGTTCCGGCTGTGTTCGTAGTCCGCGGCGCGAGATGCAGCACATCGCCGCTGCGCAGCGCACGACCAGCGTGTCCGCCAAACTGACCGAGGGTAAAGGTACTTTTGCTGCCTAAATAGTCCGGCACCTGAATACCCCCGCTCAGGCAGAGATAGCTTCTGACGCCCTCGCCACGCATCGCGCCCAGCTTCAGCGTTGATCCCGCTGGGAGGGTAAACACAGTGTCCATCGCCTGTTCAACGCCATCCAGCGTGACACTGAGCGGCGCGCCGCAGACCATCGCCTGAATCGCCGTGTTAAATTTCAGGGTGGGCCCGTTCAGGGTGATTTCCAGCGCAGCGTCACCTTCTTCATTTCCCAGCAGACGGTTACCGAGACGCAGGGCGCGATCGTCCATCGGCCCCGACGGCGGCACACCAACCGCCCAGTATCCCAGTCGTCCAGGATAGTCCTGCACGCTGGTCTGGGTGCCGGCACTCAGTACCTCAACGGTGGCCGCCTGATAGCTGAGCTGCTCCAGGCAGCGGGTCCAGGGGTCACCCGCCGTAAAGGGCGCAAAGGCTAAAATCTGCTGGAGATAGCGGCGGTTGGTTTCAACGCCATAAAAACGGGTTTCTGCCAGCGCCTGTGCCAGGGTGGCGATAGATTCTTCGCGCGTAGCGCTGAAGGCAATCACTTTTGCCAGCATCGGGTCAAAGAATGGCGGGACTTCGCATCCGGCCTCCACCCAGCGGTCGATGCGCAGAGTTTTACCGTTGGATGCCGGGAAATGGACTTCAGTTAACAGTCCGGGTGAAGGCTGGAACTGCCGTCCCGGATCTTCTGCATAGATGCGCGCCTGCACGGCATGGCCCTGTGGATTCAGCGTGGCGGCTAATGCGCTCAGCGGCGGAAGATCACCTGCCGCCAGCTCAATCATCCATTTCACCAGATCCACGCCCCAGACCTGCTCTGTTACGCCATGTTCAACCTGCAGGCGGGTATTCACTTCAAGGAAATAGAACTGTAGTGCTGCGCTATCGTAAACAAATTCAACCGTGCCCGCGCTGCGATAGTTCACCGCTTTCCCCAGGGCGATAGCCGCCGAGCAGAGTGCGTCGGCCATGCCAGCTGGCAGATTCGGCGCAGGCGTCTCTTCGATCACTTTCTGATTACGTCGCTGAACCGAGCAGTCGCGCACGCCCAGCGCGATAACCTCGCCCTTTCCGTCACCGAAAATCTGCACCTCAAGATGACGGGCACGTTCGATATATTTTTCGAGAAACACCCCTGCGTCGCTGAAGTTGTTCTGGCCGAGACGCTGTACGGTTTCAAACGCGTCTGACAGTTCATTCGCATCACCGCAGACGCGCATGCCAATGCCGCCACCGCCCGCCGTGCTTTTCAGCATCACCGGATAGCCGACACGCTCTGCGGCGCGGCGGGCTTCGCTGACATCCGCCAGCAGCTCACTGCCCTCCAGCAACGGCACGCCTTCAGCCTTCGCCAGCGCGCGGGCCGTATGTTTCAGGCCAAAGGTCCGTAACTGCTGCGGCGTGGGACCGACAAAAATCAAGCCGGCGGCCTCGCACGCTTCCGCAAAGGCGGCGTTTTCGGAAAGAAAACCATAGCCCGGATGGATCGCTTTTGCCCCGCTCTGCTGCGCGGCGGCGATGATTTTTTCCGTCACCAGATAGGTTTGTGCGGCCGGGCCTTCGCCAAGGCTCAGTGCGTCATCCGCCTCGCGAATATGTAAGCTGCTCAGGTCGGCTTCGGAGTAAACGGCGACGCCTTTCACCTGCATGGCACGCAGCGTGCGAAGGATGCGACAGGCGATCGCACCGCGATTGGCAATCAGTAAGGTATCAAACATAGGCGAACTCTCAGGGATGCGGGTCGTCCCGCAAAATTCGATATTCCCTGGGGCCGTCCCCGGGGCTGACCGGCACTAAAAAGGTTGCCGGAGAAGTTCAGAGGGCTGGCTCAGTTCCACACCAGCACTTCGGCGGGCGTCGGGTTCCAGCCGTTGCAGGGGTTATTCAGCTGCGGACAGTTGGAGATCAGCACCATTACGTTGCATTCGGCCACCAGGTCGACATATTTTCCGGGCGCAGATAAGCCGTCTTCGAAGGTCAGACCGCCTTCAGGCGTGACCGGAACGTTCATGAAAAAGTTAATGTTGGCGCCGATATCCCGCTTGTGCAGACGGCCATCATGCAGGCAGGCGCACAGGAAGTTATCCCGACAGCTGTGCATGTATCGTTTATCGTGGGCATAGCGCACGGTGTTGCTCTCCTGGGAACAGGCTCCTCCCAGGGTATCGTGGCGACCGCAGGTGTCGGCGGCGATTGTCAGCAACGGATTGCCGAGATTCGAATAGAGCACGCTGCCGGTGGTCAGATAGACCTTGCCCTGACGACGCAGCGTGCGCTGAGGATCGTAGCGTTCACGCGGGTTGTCGGTGTTGTAAAACAGGGTATCTATCGCCTGATTGCCTTCGAGGTCGAGCAGGCGCAGCGTTTGCCCTTTTTTGACTTCGAACAGCCACGGCTCGCCTGCCGGGATCACGTGCCGATAGACGGCATCTTCAGGACGACGATCAGAGTGGACAACGGTCATCGCAGCCTCCTTACAGGGCAAAAAGTTGAGTGTTGTGAAATGCACGCTGGTTTTCGCCACGATTAACGATCGCCTCGCTGACGGCCTGCATATCGTCGGCCTGATACCAGCTCAGCTGGACCGGACGGGGATGATAGTCAGTGGCCGGATCCTGCGGATGTGGCAGCGCGGTCAGCACCATCAGCACGTCCATGGGCGCGTAAAGCTCAACGAAATCCCCCGCGCGGCTGTTGTCCGTGCTGAACCCGAAACGGCCCTGCCCATCAACCGTGACCTTGCTGAAAAAGTTGACGACCATCAGCAGATCTTCCAGACCCAGATCCCATTTGCCCATCTCAACCAGCAGATTATCCACGCCGTTGCGATAGAAGCCGTTGCGCAGCTCCTGATAGCGACCGGCACCGTACTTCTCCTGTGTTTCCGCCGCATTGAGTACGCCGCCAAATGGATCGTGCCAGCCGCAGCTATCGGCAACAATCGCGGCCATCACGCGGCCCATATCGGAGTAGAAACAGTGGCCGGTGGTCAGGCGTGCGGTGTGCTGACCTTTCAGGGTGTCCGGCAGATTCAGCCGTTCACTTTTCTCGTGCGGATTGAGCATCATCATGCTGACGTTCGCGCCGCCTTCGATATCGGTCAGGCGCAGGATCTGCCCTTTACGCAGAATCAGTGAGGTATGCGCGCCACCGGGTAGCAGCTCTTCGCGCAGGCTCGGGGCTGAATGAAAAAGTTCTGTCATTGAGCGGTCTCCTTTAAAGGGTAAATGTTATTTCTGCTGCCGGTCGCCAGCTGAGACAGCCGCGTTTCATTAAGCGGGATGTCGTAGGTGATACGTGCGCCCCACGCATTGGGGGCCTGCGGGTCGATGCGCACCTTGTCGAACACCAGCAGCCGGGTGCCGAGATTGAAACCTTCAGCAAGGTCGTGCGTGACCATAAACACCGTCATCCGGGTTTCGCTCCACAGCTGGAGCAGCAGCGCATGCATATCTTTGCGGATGCCGGGATCCAGCGCGCCAAACGGCTCGTCCAGCAGCAGCACGCGTGGCTGCATCACAAACGCCTGCGCAATCGCCAGCCGCTGCTGCATTCCGCCGGAAAGCTGCGCCGGATATTTATCCAGCGAATGGCCCAGCCCGACTTTCTCCAGCATCCGTTTAGCCTGTTCGCGTGCCTGGCGTTTTCGGGCACCAAATAACCGGCCTTTAAGAGGTGACGCCGGAAGTTCGAGGCCAATGGCGACGTTATCCAGCACGTTGAGATGAGGGAAAACCGAATAGCGCTGAAACACCACGCCACGGCTGCGATCCGGCTCTCCGGGCAGTTGCTCACCGTTCAGCGTGATTGATCCCCGCGTCGGCTTCTCCTGACCGAGCAGCAGGCGTAAGAATGTCGATTTACCGCAGCCGGACGCGCCTACCAGCGAACAGAATTCGCCCTCTTTCACCTGCAGATTGATGCGCTCCAGCACCACGTGGTCGCCATACTCCTGCCAGATATTTTTGATATCGATAAAACTCATTCCCGGCCTCCTTCCGCCCAGGGGAAACAGGCTTTGTGCAGCTGACGCAGCGCGAGGTCCATCAGCCACGCCAGCAGCGTGATCCAGATGACATAAGGAATGATCACATCCATCGCCATATAGCGGCGGACGAGGAAGATGCGATAACCCAGCCCGGCGGTCGCGGAGATGGCTTCGGCGGAGATCAGAAAGAGCCATGCCGATCCAAGCAGCAGACGCAGCGACGTAATCAGCCGGGATAACAGCTGCGGCAGCACGACCCGCAGCACCACCGTCCAGCTGTTCGCTCCCAGGGTTTGCGCTTTGATAAACAGCTCTGCGGGGATTTCCCGCGCCCGATGCTCCAGATCGCGCGCCAGCATCGGCGTAATGCCAATGACGATCAGCATCACTTTTGACAGCTCATCCAGCCCGAAGACGATAAACAGCATTGGCAGCAGCGCCAGCGGCGGGATCATCGACACCACGGTCATGAACGGTGACAGCGCCGCGCGGGTCATCGGAAAAACACCCGCAGCGATGCCGATGCACAAGCCAATTACCGAAGAGAGCGCCAGGCCAGTCAGCAGACGGGTTAAGCTAATCCACGTATCCGCCCACAGCAGATACTCCCCGCTGCGCTTGTCCGGCGTGAACGCCATCCGGTCGATGGCCGCGATCATCTGCGACAGGCCGGGCAGCAGTTTGTCGTGGGGATTCGCCTCCAGACGCACTGCCGAACTGATAAACCACGCGGCGATCAGCAACACAAACGGTAACAGCATCAGCGTCAGGCGCATTCCCTGCCGGGGATAGCGGTTGATGTGGCGCATGGCAAAAACTCCTGAGTCCGGTGATTACAGCTTGCCCGCAGCGGCCAGCTTCAGATAGCTGTCGTCAAAGCGCAGTTTGATGTTTGCGGTGTCGCCGACGGTGACGTTGCCCGGGAAGCGCATGCCGATGAAGTCAGCGCTTTGCGCGCCCTCACCCAGCAATCCTTTATCAAAGGAGAACGCAGCGACGCGTTGCATGGTTTTCGCCAGTTCAGGGGATGAGACAAAGGTCTGGGTTTCGGCGGGGGTCCAGAACAGGTGGGTGGTTTTCAGCTGCGCCTTATAACCGGCAAGATCGGTACCGGAATCGGCAGCCATCCCGCTCAGCGCCTGGGTGTCTCCGGACTGCATCTTCGCCATCATCTCAAACCAGGCACCGGTCAGCGCCTTGCCGAGTGCGGGGTTATCTTTCAGGGTGTCGGTATTGACCACCATCATGTCAATCAGCTCGCCCGGCACGGCCGATGAGCTGAATACTTCTGTCGTCTGCGGTGTCTTTTTGATGACCGAAAGCTGCGGGTTCCAGGCCACTGCCGCTTTAACGTTGCTGGTGCCGAACGCTGAGACGATATCGGCATCGGAGGTGTTCACGACTTTAACGTCTTTTTCCTGCAGTCCGGCCTTCTCCAGCCCGCGGACGAGAAGATAGTGCGAAACCGATAGCGCAGGCAGATAGACCGACATCCCTTTCAGATCGCTGAGTTTCTTATTTTCCCCTTTCAGGACTACGCCGTCGTTTCCATCGGAATAACTGCCGGTGATCAACGCCGTGCTATCAATGCCGCCGGCTGCAGGAATGGTCAGGGCATCCATATTCGTCATAGTGCAGCCGTCGAACTGCCCGGCGGTGTACTGGTTGATCGACTCGATGTAGTCATTGAGCTGAGTGATATGGATTTTAATGCCATATTTGCTGGCCCATTTATCAATGATCTTCTCATTGCTGATGGCGCCCCAGGGCATCCAGCCCGCGTAAATGGTCCAGCAGATGTTGAACTCTTTTTTAACGGCGGCGAAAGACGGCGCGCTGACCAGCAGCGTCAGCGAAAGAATCAGCGTCAGGAGGGGGGATTTCTTCATGGTTGACCTCTGGTTGGCACAAAAAAACGGGAGCAGCGCAGGACACCAGATGGTGCCGCTGTCTCCCGGGCTTTTGTCCCGCCGTGTAACCTCGCAGAGGTCGCCAGCTCTCGGACCAGACATTCACCTGCGTGAACCGGAACCCTAGCCAGCTATTTGCTATCAATGTGTCATACGCTGCTTACTGCTAAGACGTCAGCAAATGGCGTGCCAGAAATTAAAGCCATAAATATCAGCAAGGTAGACGGTTTTCGGCACGGAAGGCACCGGGATGGTGAACCAGCAACGGGCATTGCACATAATCAGTGCTGTGTTAGGGATAAGGGCGATATGCGCTGTCAGTCTCTTTTTCTACCTGCTGCTATCCCAAAATAATGCCCCAGACCGTGACGCACATCACCTATCGCTATATAATCAAATGCATAACGATTTTCGAGGATAGTTAATGAAGCGCTTCTGGCAGACATGCACACTCGGTTTACTGATACTCCTTCCACTCTCTTCTCAGGCATCGCGCCAGATCACCGACCAGATTGGCCGTCAGGTTTCGATTCCTGACCACGTTAACCGCATTGTTGTGCTTCAGCACCAGACGCTGAACCTGCTGGTGCAGATGAACGCCACCGATAAAATCGTCGGGGTGATGGCGAACTGGAAGCAGCAGCTCGGCGACGGCTATGCCCGACTCGCCCCTGAGCTGAACCATATGGCTGTGCTTGGGGATCTGACGCATGTTGATCCGGAGAAACTGGTGGCGCTGCATCCGCAGGTGGTGTTTGTCACCAACTATGCCCCGCATGAGATGATCGACAGCATTACCGCGCTGGGGATCCCTGTCGTGGCTATCTCGCTGCGTCATGACCTGCCGGGTGAACAGGACAAAATGAACCCGACTCTCAGTGATGAGGAAATGGCCTATGACAAAGGTCTGCGCGAAGGCATTACGCTGATTGGCGAGATCGTCAACAAACCCGCCGAAGCGAAAGCGCTGATTGACGCCACAGATCAGGGTCGCAAAATCGTCAGCGACCGCCTGAAAGATATACCGGCGGAGAAACGTATTCGCGCCTATATAGCCAATCCGCAACTGACTACTTATGGCTCCGGGAAATATACCGGTCTGATGATGCAGCATGCGGGAGCGGTTAATGTCGCCGCGGCGACCGTGAAAGGATTTAAAACCGTGTCGATGGAGCAGGTGATCGCCTGGGATCCGCAGGTGATTTTAGTCCAGGACCGTTACCCCTCTGTCGTGAATGAAATCAACAGCTCTCCACAATGGCAGGCGATTGACGCGGTCAAAAACCATCGCGTTTATCTGATGCCGGACTACGCCAAAGCCTGGGGCTATCCGATGCCGGAAGCGATGGGGCTTGGCGAGCTGTGGATGGCAAAAAAACTCTATCCGCAGAAGTTTCAGGATGTCGACACGAACAAACTGGCTAACCGCTGGTATCAGCGTTTTTATCGCACCACTTATCAGGGGCCAGAGTAATGCAGGTACTGGCGGCGGGCAGCCTGAAAGACGTCTGGCCGACACTAATGGCGTCCTTTCCGGAGCCGGTTGAAACCCGTTTTGGTCCGGCTGGCCTGCTCCGCGAACGGATTGAGGCTGGTGAGCGGTGCGACCTCTTTGCTTCAGCCAGTGAAGATCATCCGCAGACGCTGCGGGCTGCCGGACGCGCGCTGGCAGTCATGCCGTTTGCCACCAACCGGCTCTGCATTACGGTGCGAAGCGATTGTCTTCTTCCTGGAGACGACTGGTATACGTTGCTCACCCGTGACTCGCTGCGAATCGCCACGTCCACACCTGGTGCCGACCCGTCGGGTGACTATACGCAGATTCTTTTCTCCCGGATAGGTAATGCCGGTGAAGCGGTGCGCCAGCGCGCCCTCGCGCTGGTTGGCGGGCGTGAATCAGCAGCCATTCCCGCAGGCAGGCTGGCAGCGGAGTGGATTATTCAGGCGGATATGGCGGATCTGTTTATCGGCTATGACAGCTATCGGACAGCCCTGAGCCGGATTGCCGGGCTGACGGTAGTGAATATTCCGGCGGCTGTTAATCCTGTTGCACGCTATGCCTGTGCGGTCATCACGCCACAGGCGCAAAGGCTGGCGATGTTCTTAGGTTCAGAGCAGGCAAAAAGGGTATTGCGGGATGCGGGATTTGGTTGTGAATAAAAAGCGCTTTTTCAATTACTGTGCGCCCCGTCAGCCTGCCGCTTCGGGGGCGCCAAATCAAATCAGAGCTTAGCGAAATCCACTTTAAGCTTGTGACTGATGTGTTCCGCCTGTTCAGTGGCTTTGTCGCCCTCACCTGTCAGAGTAAAAGCAATGGCGAAGGCGAAATCAAACGCCGCGCCCAGATCCTGTCCGCTCAGCAGATTGCCATCTTTCACAATCGATGCATTAACGTAAACGCCATCGGTCACACCCTCTGAAGAGGTACCGGAACTGACATAACGCCGTCCCTTCAAAAGCGCGTGAGGTGCCAGCACTCTGGCCGCTGCGGAACAGATTGGGCAGACCAGACGACCCGCTTCATCATGTCGGCGAATAAAATCGGTCACCGCAGCATTCGCTGACAGATTTTTGCTGCCGTCCGGGCCGCCTGGCACAATCACCGCATCAAACAGCCGCTCGCGATTCTCCTCCAGCAGCTCATCGGCCACGACCTTCACCTGATGGTAGCTGGTGACTTCCCTGTAGGGCTGACAGGCCACAGTGGTCACGCGAATGCCCAGACGTGAAAGAATATCGAGCGTGATGATGGCTTCAGCTTCTTCAAAACCGGGCGCGAGCAGCAGGGCAACATTCTTATCCATGAAAAAATCCTTTTACATTGTGGGTGTGGTTGGAGCAAAGAACGTTAATCCTGGTCTGTGCAGACACACCGTTTACTGATCCGAATCAAATCCGGGCGGGGTTTATTTCAGAGGTTAGCAACGGTAGCGAAAACACTGCCGTCATGTGTTATGGCAAACGCCGCTACTTAAAACTCTTCAGGTTCTCCCGGCAGCGGCTCGGTCAGTTCCTGCCCTTTTACTCCTGCATAGGTGATCACCAATTCAGCAGGTTCATCCAGAGTATAACCACGATGCGCGCTATTAACCGTTTCATTCAGAGCTTCACCTGCTGTAAACGTGCGCTGTTCGCCGCTCTCTTTATCCTCAACAATCAGTGCGCCAGAAAGAACAAACGCCGTATTCGGCATCGGGTGGGTGTGCCAGGGCAATGACGTATGAGCAGGCAGTGACAGTCGCATCACTGTCAGTTCAGGTTCGCCAGTGGGATAAGCATTTATCACCTCACCGTTCCAGGCCTGGCTGCTGCGCATCACTTCGACCGCGTTAATTTCGTTATCCTGCTTTGACATGGTTAATCCCTGTTGTTACTCAATAGAATGCCAGTAGTGACTTAGCAATAAGCGTAGAAGAAAATGGCGCTGAGGGTTTCATACGTGATGAATCAGTAAACGATCAGTCAGCCAGTGCAGAAAAAATAGCGGGAATGATCGGGCCAGCAGAGTGGATGGTTAATTAATGTTCGAAATGTGCTTTGCGGTTATAAGATATATTCCACCGTCAGTACGCAACCTTTGCGTTCTGTATTATCTTTGAAGCCATCTACTATCTGAGGGATTTCTGATAATGAAAGGTTTGTTTACGGCATTACTCGCCAGTTCTGTTTTATTATTATCCGCCTGCTCTAAAGACGACGATAACAAAGTTAAAGTCGCGATTAATACCGGGCCGGATGAAGCAATCTGGCAGGTGGTACAGCAGGTTGCTAAAGATAAATACAAGCTCGATGTCGAAGTTCTTAACTTCAATGATTATGTGCTGCCAAACGAAGCACTGAATAACAAAGAGGTTGATGCCAACGCCTTCCAGAGCCTGCCTTATCTTGAGGATCAGTCGAAAGAGCGCGGTTATAAATTTGCGGTGGTAGGCAAGACTTTCGTGTTCCCGATTGCGGCCTATTCGCACAAAATCAAAAACATCAGTGAACTGCAGAATGGTGCGACCGTTACTATCTCTAACGAGGCGACCACGCTGGGACGCAGCCTGCTGTTACTTCAGGCGCAGGGTCTGATTAAACTGAAAGACGGTGTGGGTTATTTACCGACCTCGCTGGATATCATCGAAAATCCAAAAAATCTGAAGCTGGTTGAAGTGGACACGCCACAGCTGACCCGCACGTTAGACGATCCTAACGTCTCTTTATCCATCATCAATACCAACTTCTCGGCTCAGGCTGGATTATCAGCACACCGCGATGGTTTATTTATGGAAAGTGCCTCGTCGCCTTACGTCAATGCACTGGTATCACGTGAAGATAATAAAGACAGCGACAAAATTCAGAAGCTGAAGTCTGCGCTGCAGTCACCGGAAGTTGCGGCCAAAGCGGAAGAAGTCTATAAGGGTGACGCCATTAAAGGCTGGTAAACCGCCCGGTAATCGATCCTGAACGATCAATAAAGGCCGCACTCTGATGCGGCCTTTTTTATTCTGCATTTTTCATCTGCACGCCTGTCGGCACGGGTTGTGTGCAGGCGACCGTCAGGAAAGCCAGAGGTGAAGTTACGCGGCTGCACCTTTAGGCTGAGCAGAGAGATGTCCCGCCCACAGACTCGCTACCCATTTCACCCCTTTTGAGGTGAAGCGCGCCTGATAAAACGCGTGCTGGTTTTCACCGGTACCGGTATGCAGCGTAAAGTAGCCCGCCTGCAGATGGTAGTGTTGCGGCGTCAGCGTTCCTTTGGCGCGGTACATGATGTTGCGCTCCAGCAGGAACTGGCGGAACTCCGGCTCTTTCACTTTCAGCATCTTGCAGAGCTGACGAAAACCCAGCGAGTCGTCAACTTCTATGAAGCTATCAAAGAACGCCGCCTTGGGAGCCGAGAGGGCCAACTGCTGCTCCGCTGCCTGACGCTGTTCAAACTGCTCGGCCCATGCGCGAGCCGCTTCAGCCGGGTTGGTGAAGTCAGGCAGATGCGTGGTTTTTTCACGATCCTGCCAGCGGTCCAGCACTTCAGCCGTAAAGCCGGGGGAAAGACGCGCTACAGCCAACAGAGAGTCACGCTTGCTGAGACGATACTCCTGGCGCACTTCTCCATCCCGCTCATAGTCATTTACTTTGAGTGGCTGAGAAAGACGCTGAGCCGTTTCCAGACTTTTGATTAACCGCTTCACTTCTCCGTGTGTAATGCCGGTCATCTGAGCCAGTTCACGGCTGCTCATTGTGACCGATTGTTCCAGAGATTTGAGGCTTTCAGTCGAAATCATCATGGGTTCACCCCTCGCTAACGCTACCAATACCCGGCGGGCAGTCCATTTATTATACAAATACCTGTTCAAATATCCAGTATTTTATTTAAGCAATAACGTAAATGGAACCGGTTACGCAAACAAGGCAGCAGAAGGCGTTTTACGGTCTGGAAGACGTGTTCAGGGCGAGTTAGTCACTGGCATGCGCACATTTCCTGCAGCCAGTAAGGCTAATGACGCCATCTGTTATTTACATATAATCACATTGATGGACACAGACTCTTTACATTGCAGTATAGTGAAGGCTCTCAGCAGGTTACTGACCTGCGATGCTCACTATTTTGATTCAGTGTGCTGAGGCTCAGTCTGGCCCGTTACCACTGAATGTTATCTATTACTGGAGTAAGTCATGCAGCCGTTGAAAGTCGCCTTTATCAAAGCTAACTGGCACAGCGAAATCGTTTCTCAGGTTCTGACCGGGTTTGAACAGGAACTGGAAAGTCGCGGTGCCTCATACGAGATTAAAACATGGGATGTTCCTGGCGCTTTTGAAATGCCGCTGCTGGCACAACGTCTGGCACAGACAGGCAATTACGATGCGATTGTCTGTGCGGCACTGGTGGTGGATGGCGGCATCTATCGCCATGATTTCGTCGCTCAGGCGGTCGTGAGTGGTCTGATGCAGGCGCAGCTGACGACTAACGTGCCCGTCTTCTCCGTGTCACTGACCCCACACAATTTCCAGCCATCGGCAGAATTCATCGACTTCTATACCCAGCACTTTGTTAAAAAGGGTCAGGAAGCGGCACGCGCTGTCTGTCAGATCCACGCGCTCGACCTCTGATTAACCTGTCATAGATGCGTATAACGCATCTGCCCGCGCCGTTAAGGAGAGAAAGTTGGAAAATTTACGCCCGCCCCTACCGCCATTTACACGGCCTGAACAGGCAATAGAAAAAGTACGGCTCGCTGAAGATGGCTGGAACAGTCGGGATGCTGAACGTGTCGCGCTGGCCTATTCGGCAGATAGCCGGTGGCGTAATCGCGATACCTTTCTGACCGGCCGGGCAGATATTGTCGCGTTCCTGCAGCAAAAATGGCAGCGAGAGCAGCAGTATCGGCTGATTAAAGAGCTATGGAGTTTTGACCAGAACCGGATTGCGGTGCGGTTTGCCTATGAGTGGCACGACGAGCAGCTACAGTGGTATCGCTCTTATGGAAACGAGAACTGGGCGTTTGATGAGCAGGGTTTGATGATGCAGCGTTATGCCAGCATCAACGACCTGAAAATCAGCGAAGAACAGCGGTTGTTTCACTGGCCACAGGGGCGTCGCCCGGATGACCATCCTTCCCTGAGCGAGCTCGGTCTATAACAGGCTTTTCCAGCGGAGAGCGCTGCTCTCCGCCGTTATCAACTCAGCCCTGCTCGCCCTTGTTCTCGACAAAGGTCGCTTTGTTGTGGGTGATCGTATAGGCCACCTTTTTGACATCTTCAGGTGACGTGGTCACTTCAACTGGCGCAATGGTGACACGGCCCATACCAAACAGCGTCGGCACATATCCCCCCACCTGATGCTTACCCGCCGGCACATGCAGCAGTTTGCTTTCACCATTCGGCAATCTGCCAGCGTCTTTACCATCTACCGTCAGGAATACACTGGAACCATCATCCGCGCGGGTCTTGATATGTGAGACATCGATCTGTGTCGGACCAGCAGCAAATTCATCTGGTGCATCGCTGGCGGCGTGTTTCGCACAGCCGGTCAGTACAGCAGCAACCGTCACAACGGCGAGAGTAAAACGATAACGCATTGGACACTCTTTCTCCTGATCATCAGAACCGACTATTTTAGCGGTTTGCAGGCCGGATGTAAGGGGGTGGGAAGTCAGCATGCTCTTAAAATGGACAAAACAGCGCTGCTTTTACGAGCTAATTGCGTAAAGAATCTTTACTGAATAAATACACAGTCTTTTTATGATGAGTTATAGCGCATTTAACCTGCTGATCGCGCTGAATTTAACCTGTTCAGTAACCCGAATAAGCGCAGCGTGACGCGTGCTGTTTTGCGCTTTTAACAGGCGTTAACGCTGTTAATTCACGATTATAAGGTTCATAGTGGTTGTTCATCCCCGGTTAATTCCGGCGGCCTTTCCCTCAGCAGAGGGCACGATATGCAATTTCATACTACTGATACTGTTTGTGCGATAACCGGCACGCATCCCGCGAATCTGAAGCGCTGGATGAAGCAGGGATTACTGACATCACAGCAGAATGCTGACGAGTGGAGTAATGCTCATCTTAGCGAAATCCACACTCTGGTTGGTTTAACGGCAACCGGTGCAACACTTAACGAGATCAGGCAGGGTCTGCAGGACGCCTCAGCGGTCAAGACTTACGGCTGGGCGGCGCGCAAGGGCGACATGCTTTGGCAGCTTGAATTTGGCACACCGCTGTCGCTTTCACGTCAAATGCACAACATGTCCAGTAACTACAGCGGTGATGATTTAATCACTAATTTGCTGCGGCCGCTTAGCGTCTGGCTTTATGCCGATCACCGTCAGGGCGCGTCACGACGGCTCCACCGTTTTGAGCAAACCGTCAAGCAGCAGGCGGACAAAGTGATGCGCGTCTCATCGCGCAATGAATCGTCCGTTCCTCTGTTTCTGGAAGCAGTGAGCGTACTCGATAAAACAGAAATCTGGCTGGAGGCGATTCGTCTGACGGCGATGGGCTTTAATGTCGCGGTTGACTCACGTGCCACCGGACAGCCTGCTATTAAAACCGCCATCCATCAGCATCATGTGATGTGGTGTGGTGCAGGGATCAGTCAGGTAATGCAGGACTATTTTGAACAGCAGAGTGAAGATGGTTTTCCGGTTATGCTCAGTGGACCTGATCGTAATCTGCATTTTTCACAGACCTCCTCTTCCAGCGCTGCCTGACAGCAGGCAGCTTTTCCATTCCCCCGCTTTTCCGCGCCAGTAAATAATCTTTTCCGTTAAGAATCTCTTAAGGTGGCTACGTATACTAGTGCCTCAACCTGACTCATTGACGAGACTACGATGAAAAAGACTTTACTGACCCTCAGCCTTTGCCTGTTGCCACTGACTTTCACCGCTGCGCATGCGGCATCTAATCTGACCGGTTGTGCCGCTAAAAAGCAGGAGATTGAGACCCAGATTTCCTTCGCCCGCCAGCACAATAATACCCATCAGGTTGCCGGCCTTGAAAAAGCGCTGCGCGAAGTAGATCAGAACTGCACTGAAGGGAGCCTGTTAAAGCAGCGCCAGGAAAAAGTGGCAGAGAAAAAGTTTAAGGTGCAGGAGCGTGAACAGGAGCTGGCAAAAGCGAAAGCGGAAGGACGCAGTGCCAGCAAGATTCAGAAGCGCGAAGATAAGCTGGCAGAAGCGCGTGAAGAGCTGAAAGAAGCCGAACAGGCTTTGCACCAATAAATCTTCCGGGCCAGCCTTTCAGCGCTGGCCCGCTATTTGTCTTCCCCCGCCCTCAGCAATCTTATTTAATCTAACCAGATGATTAAATTGCTTATTTCCTGCCCAATCCATTACTTATGGTAATCCTTTGATTACTTATTCTAATGCACTTAATTGGTGCACCAAAGTCAATGAAGTTAAGATCAATTATTTAACTTTTTGAACGCCCTCAAAGAATTGAAAGATGGCAAGATCCTCCCTTATATGCAGTCCGTACGCACCTGGATCGCATGATTATTCGCCTTTAAAGGGCATCTCTCAAAATCTATTCACTGAGTACGCCCCAAATTGGGGCACAACTGCACTTTTACAGGGCAGGCATCCCATCTTATTTGTTTCAGAAGTGTTAGATTATGTCCGCGCCATACAATGCGCTCACCATCCACGGCTCCACACAATAAATAACTTCATTAAGAAAGGTTTTTTATGGATAAGTTATCTTATGCGTCTGAAAGCAGCACATCTGCCTGGTCCACCTACTTACAGCAAATCGACCGGGTTGCGCCCTATCTGGGCGACCTTTCACGTTGGATAGATACTTTGCGGCATCCAAAACGTGCGCTGATTGTCGACATTCCTCTCCAGATGGATGATGGCTCAATTCGCCATTTCGAAGGCTATCGCGTTCAGCACAACCTTTCACGCGGCCCGGGTAAAGGTGGTATTCGCTATCACCCGGCTGTCGACCTGAACGAAGTCATGGCGCTCTCTGCGTGGATGACCATTAAATGTGCTGCGGTTAACCTGCCTTACGGTGGGGCTAAGGGCGGCATCCGGGTCGATCCCTTCAAACTCTCCGAGGGTGAACTTGAGCGGCTGACCCGTCGTTATACCAGCGAGATCGGCATCATCATTGGACCGCAAAAAGATATTCCGGCACCGGACGTCGGCACTAACAGCAAAGTGATGGCGTGGATGATGGATACCTACTCCATGAACCACGGCACCACGATTACCGGTGTAGTGACCGGCAAACCGATTCACCTGGGCGGTTCACTGGGCCGCGAAAAAGCGACCGGCCGTGGCGTGTTTATTACTGGCCGGGAAGTGGCTCGTCGTTCAGGTATTGAAATCGAAGGCGCCCGCGTGGCGGTTCAGGGCTTCGGTAACGTTGGCAGCGAAGCAGCACGCCTGTTTGACGAGGCGGGCGCGCGCGTGGTGGTGATTCAGGACCACACGGCGACGATTTATAATTCAGATGGCATTGATATGGCCGCGCTGAGCGAATGGCAGATCGCCCACAAGCAGATTGCCGGTTTCCCTGGTGCGCAAAGCATTGATAAAGAGGCGTTCTGGACCACTGAGATGGATATCCTGATCCCGGCCGCGCTGGAAGGTCAGATTACCCGCGACCGCGCAGAGATGCTGAGCTGCAAAATCGTGCTGGAAGGCGCAAACGGCCCGACCTATCCGGATGCCGATGACATGCTGGCAACGCGCGGCATTATCGTAGTGCCGGATGTGGTCTGTAATGCCGGCGGCGTGACCGTCAGCTACTTCGAATGGGTTCAGGACATGGCCAGCTTCTTCTGGAGTGAAGATGAGATCAATCGTCGCTCCGATAAGATTATGACTGAAGCGATGGTTCATATCTGGGAGAAGTCAAAGGAGAAGGATTGCTCGCTGCGCACTGCGGCGTATATCGTGGCGTGTGAACGGATCCTGATGGCACGTAAAGATCGCGGTATCTACCCGGGTTAATGCTTATGGCGCTGTTGTCTGCGACAGCGCCGTTTTTCTACTTCATCAGCACCTGAAACTGCGGATTGAATTCATCAAAGATCGGTAACGCTGCGGCCCCCAGCGCAGCGGTATCGCTGCCGGTCATGCCCGTCTTCAGTCGCATATCTAACAGGTAACGTCCACGCACCGACTGATAAAGTGGCGGCAGGCGCGCGACCATCTGCTCCAGCAACGGCGCAGGCATCATCCCGCCAATAATCACCGCCTCTGCATCAAACACTGATTCCAGAATATTGATTGCCTGACGCAACGGCGTTATCACGCTCTCAATCCAGGCGGTGAAACGCGCGGGTTCAATCTGCAGCAGATCTTCAGGCAGCGCCCGCATCGGATCGAGACCACAGAATTCATAGGCGGCCTGTAATGAGACATAACGTTCCAGGCAACCCTGATTACCGCAGTAGCAGTCACGTCCGCCCGGCTCTACCACGATGTGGCCAATCTCTCCGGCATTATGAGCATGACCGGTATAGATGTGGCCATCGGTGAAGATGCCGGCACCCAGTCCGGTGCCGATGTAGAGATAGATAAAGGAGTTAAGATGGCGCGCCGTACCGTGAAAGCGTTCGCCGATGGCGGCGACCGTGGCGTCGTTTTCCAGCGTTACCGGCAGGCCGCTGAGGGCGGCGAGTTCCGCCTCGATATCCACCTGCTCCCAGCCGTTCAGCGTGGTCGGCCCGACGGATGAAATGCCCTCCACGCCAAAAGGTCCCGGCATCACCACGCCGATCCCCAGTACCTTTTTCCACTGCGTGCCCAGAAAAGCGCGCATCTCCTCCAGCACGCCAGCAATGCACGCCAGGGTGGCAGCAGGCTGAGGCTTTTGCACCAGCACGAGGCGGCGGAAATGCACTTCACCGCTCAGATCGACCAGCACCAGCAAGAGCGTCTGGTGATCGAGATGAATGCCAATCGACCAGGCACTGGTGGGATTGAGTGTGACCGGAATTGAAGGCTGACCGCGCCCGCTGCGGCGCGGCTGACGGCTGGTCAGCAGTCCGGCCTGCTCCAGTTCCGCCACGATATTCGACACAGTCTGTGGCGTCAGTGCCGTCATGCGCGCCAGTTCGGCACGAGTCAGCTCACCGTGCAGGCGAATGGCTTCAATCACAACACGCCGGTTGTGCGCCCGCGCATGTTCAAGGTTTGTACCCGAGGTTTTCATGTTGTTTTCCATTACAGCGCGACCCGACAGTATTGGTCTCTGATAGCGTTCGGGCAAACAATATCTTTGATCCTGCACGCAAATCCCGCGCATCAGAATAGGCAATTTTGCCATAAAAGCGCAGTCTGAGTTTCAGCGTTGTTACGGCACTGTTGCGTTGTTTTTAATCTTGTGGCACGCCGTTTGCTTGATACTGACAGGTCAGTTCACCCGCTGACCAGAATTATGCCCCCGATTAAATCAATCAAATTGATTTAATTAACCGACAGCTTGCTGCTGCCCTGTTGCTAACTAGTGGAGAAGACCATGTCACAGCGTTACACCCCTCAACTGAAAGCCGGTTTTGCCGCCTTACTGATGTTAAGCGCAGGCAGCGCGGTGGCGGCCAGCCAGATTAATGCCCTGTTTATGACCCAGGCGGCCTATAGCGAGAATGACATTCGCGCGATGACGCAGAATTTTCAGAAGCAGCATCCGGATGTCACCGTCAATCTGGAGTTTGTTCCCTATGAAGCGCTGCACGATAAGATTGTGGCGGCGCGTGGCGCAGGCGGCAATGGCTATGATGTGGTGCTGTTCGACGCCATCTGGCCAGCGGAATTTACCCGCTTCGATCTGCTGCAGGATGTCAGCGCGCGCATTACGCCAGAGGAGAAAGAGAAAGTCTTCCCGGGCGCGATGAACACGGTGATTTTTAAAGGTAAAACACTGGGGATGCCGTGGATCCTTGATACCAAATACCTCTACTACAACAAAGCAATGCTGGCGAAAGCCGGCATCACCACGCCGCCACAGACCTGGCAGCAGGTGCTGGATGACGCGAAAATTATCAAAGAGAAAAAGATTGTGACTTACCCGCTGGTCTGGAGCTGGTCTCAGGCGGAAGCGCTGGTATGTGACTACACCACGCTGGTATCAGGCTTTGGTGGGCAGTTCTATCAGAACGGTAAGCTCGACTTCTCCAGCCCGGCTTCACTCAAGGCGCTGAACCTGATGAAAAGCTCGCTCGATGACGGCCTGAGTAATCCGGCTTCCCGTGAATATCTGGAAGAGGACGTGCGCAAATCGTTTTCGAATGGCGATGCGGCGTTCGCGCTGAACTGGACCTACATGTACAACATGGCAAACGACCCTAAGCAGAGCAAAGTAGCCGGTGATATTGGCATCATGCCTGCGCCGGGTGATGCGCCAGGAAAAGTGGGTGCGGTGAATGGTTCGATGGGTCTGGGGATCACCAAAGGCAGCACGAATGCTAACGAGGCGTGGCAGTATATTCAGTACATGACTTCGCAGCCGGTGCAAAACCAGTATGCGAAGCTCAGCCTGCCGATCTGGAAATCCTCTTATCAGGACGAGGCGGTGAAAAAGGATCAGGAGAGCCTGATTGCCGCAGCGGACAAATCGCTAAACGTGATGCTGTCACGTCCTGAAACCGCCGACTATTCACGCCTGTCGAACCAGCTGCAGCAACAGTTACAGCAGGTCTTGCTGGGTAAAACCCCGGCGCAGGACGCGATGGCGACGGTGGACAAAAGCGCCGCCCGGCTGCGTTAAGGAGTCATGATGCTGAGTCTGCGTCAACGCGAACAGCGTCAGGCATGGGTGCTGCTGGCACCCATGCTGCTGGTGATGCTGCTGTTAACCGCCTGGCCCCTGCTGCGCACCATCTGGCTCAGCTTTACCGATGCTGCGCTGATTGGCAGCGGTGAAACGCCTGCCTGGATTGGGCTGGAAAACTACCTCTATGCGCTGAGCGATCCCGATTTTCGGGCGTCTGTCTGGCGCACGCTCTACTTCACGCTGGTGTCTGTCACCTTTGAAGGCGTCATTGGCGTGCTGGTAGCGCTGCTGCTGAATCAGAAATTCGTCGGGCGCAACGTGCTGCGGGTGCTGGTGATTCTGCCGTGGGCGCTGCCGACCATCGTCAATGCCATGATGTGGCGGCTCAACTTTAATCCCGATTACGGTAGCATCAACGCCCTGCTCAGCCAGCTCGGCATTATTGATGGCTATCGCAGCTGGCTGGGCTCGCCGGACGCGGCGCTCAATGCGGTGATGTTTGCAGATATCTGGAAAAACTATCCGCTGGTTACGCTGCTGGTGCTGGCAGCGCTGCAGTCGATCCCTGAAGATCTGTTCGAGGCGGCACGGCTGGATGGCGCATCTGCCTGGCGGCGTTTCCGCGCCATTACCTTCCCGGCGATTGTTGCTCCGCTGGGCGTCGCGCTGGTGTTACGTACCATCGATGCCTTTAAGATCTTTGACATTATCTACGTGATGACGCGCAGCGGGCCGGTGGACAGTACCAAAACTCTGAGCTTTTTTGTCTATCAGGAGTCCTTCAGCTACCTGCGTGCCGGCAGCGGTGCCGCTTACGCGATCCTGATGACCCTGATGTGCGCTCTGCTAATCACGCTTTACCTGCTGATGTTATGGCATCAGCGCCGCCGGAGTTCCGCTTATGAAAACTAAACTGCGCCGGGTGCTGCGTTACGGCGCGGCGTTGCTGGTCGCCATCAGCATTCTGGCCCCGATGGGCTGGCTGTTTCTGATGAGCGTCAGCTCCGCCAGCGATCTCTCCCGCCTGCCACTGGAATGGCTGCCACGTCAGTGGGATTTCAGTCGCTATCAGGGGCTGGTTTCGCTGGCTCCCAACCAGCCGGGCAACATTTTCCTGCATGCACTGGGCAACAGTGTGCTGGTGGCGACGGTTGCCACGGCGATCTCGCTGCTGCTGGCGATACCGGCGGCGTTCAGCTTCTCACGCTACAGCGGTCGCGATGCCTGGCTTTCCGGCGCACTGGCGATCTACATGGTGCCGCCGGTGGCGTTTGTGCTGCCGCTCTACTTTCTGCTGCAACAGCTGGGGCTGCTCAACACCCGTCCCGGTCTGGTGATGGTCTACTGCTCGCTGATCCTGCCGTTTCTGACCTGGATGCTGAAGAATCAGTTTGACTCGCTGCCGCGCGATATCGAACAGGCGGCACGGCTGGATGGCCTGCGCTTCTGGCAGGTCCTGCTGCGTATCACGCTGCCGCTGGCGAAGCCGGTACTGGGTGCCGCGGCACTGTTTGGCTGGCTGCTCGCCTGGGATGAGTTTTTCTATGCGCTGCTGTTCACCAGCAATATTTCGGCACAGACCCTGCCGGTCGCGATTGCCGGCTTCACCGCCGGACGCGCCACCGATGACGGGCTGATTGCAGCGATTGGCATTCTGGCGTCGGTGCCGCCTCTGTTTATTGCCATCTGGTTGCAGAAGACGCTGGTCAGCGGTCTTACCAGCGGCGGGAGTAAAGGATAATTATGGACAAGACCATCGCGCCCACGCTCTATGTGGTGGGCAATATCAATGTTGATTTAATCATGAGTACGCTCAGCGACTGGCCGAAACGCGGCACGGAAGTGATGCTGCAGCACAGCGAGCTACGTCCCGGCGGGTCTGCGGGTAACTGCGCGCTGGCGCTGGAGGCGATGCAGGTGCCGCATCGGGCCATCGCTAATCAGGGCGACGATGGCTTCAGCCACTGGCTCGCCGGTCACTTTCCCCACAGCGCCGCACACTGGCCGCGTTACGCCTGTGAGACCTCGCTGACGGTGGGCGTTACCCATCCCGATAACGAACGATCGTTTCTGAGCAATCACGGCCATATTACCGTGCTGACCGCGGACGATGTGCTGGCTCAGCTGCCGTTGCAGGCGACGCCGGGCGACATCGTGCTGCTGTGCGGCACCTTTCTCTGTCTTGAACTCTATGACCACTATCCGCTGCTGCTAGCCGAGCTACAAAAGCGTGGCTTCAGTGTGGCCGTGGATACCGGCTGGCCGCCTGCGGGCTGGAGCGATGAGCTTCGTCGGGAGATGGGCGGATGGCTGGCGGACTGCGACTGGCTACTGCTGAATGAGGTTGAAGCGCTGGGTTTAGCAGGCGCAGATTTGCTGGAGCAAAGCGGTAAACAGCTGGCCGCCCGTCTCAGTGGTCGCGGCGGCTGTGTGATCAAGTGTGGCGCAGAGGGCGCACGTCTCTGGTCCGCCGCCTCTGTCCAGTTTGCCGCCGCCCAGCCGGTAACGGTGGTGGATACCATCGGTGCCGGAGACAGTTTTAATGCCGGTTTTCTGGCTGCACTGCTCTACCGCCAGTCATCGCTCACCGCGCTGCGCTGGGGCATTGAAGTGGCCTCACTGGCGATAAGCAGCTGTCCGCGTCGCTATCCCAGCTGGCAACAACTCCAATTAACCAATGAGGTGCGCTGACCATGGCCAGTGTTGAACTTGTACAGGTGGCAAAGCGCTACGGAAAGCAGAGCGTGTTGCATCCGCTCGATTTAACCATTCCCGACGGCAGTTTTACCGTGCTGGTCGGTCCCTCTGGCTGCGGCAAGTCTACCCTGCTGCGGCTGCTCGCCGGTCTGGATAGCGTCTCTGACGGGGCGATTATGCTGGATAAAAAGCAGATCAACGACCTCGATCCCGCCGACCGGGATATCGCGATGGTGTTTCAGAGCTATGCGCTTTATCCACACCTGACCGTTGCCGAAAATCTGGCATTTCACATGCAGGTAAAGAAGGTGAAGCGTGAGGAGCAGAAAAGCAAAATTGCCCGTATCGCGGCTATTCTGGGTATCGATCAGTTGCTGCAGCGTTATCCACGCGCATTGTCTGGCGGACAGCGGCAGCGTGTAGCGATGGGTCGGGCGATGGTGCGTAATCCGCAGGTATTTCTGTTCGATGAGCCGCTCTCTAACCTGGATGCGCAGTTACGCATGGAGCTGCGCGCCGAGATTAAGTCCCTGCATCAGCGTTTCAAAACTACGATGGTCTATGTGACGCACGATCAGGTCGAGGCGATGACGCTGGCGGATCAGATCGTCGTGATGAAAGATGGGGTGATTGTGCAGCAGGGTGCGCCGCTGGCGATTTACGACCGGCCGGTTAACACCTTTGTGGCGCGGTTTATCGGCTCACCGCCGATGAATCTGCTGGATGCGCGTTTCCAGACTCGCGATGGTCTGCCCGGCGTCTGCTGTGGCAAGCAGTGGCTGCCGTTGCCCGGTCGCTGGCACCACGCCGCGCGGCAGCAGGCCGATCAGCCGGTGACGCTGGGTATACGACCCCACGATCTGATTTTTGACGCCTGCGGGCAACCAGCGGCGGTGAACATTGTGGAGATTACCGGCGAGTCGACACTATTACATCTGAACTGGCAGGGTTTCCCGCTGCATATGCAGCTGACTGGTCGGAGCGATGCCGTGCCGGGCGGCATGCTGCCGGTGACCGTGAATCCGGATAAGATGCACCTGTTCGATGCCAGCAGCGGTGTGCGGCTGACGGAACAATGATAAAAAAACCCGCCGCTGGCGGGTTTTTACTCTGTGAAGCAGATATGGGCTCAGGGAGCATACGTCCGCTTTACGCCAGATGAAACTGCTCCACCGTCTGCGACAGCTGCTGCGCCTGGTCTTCCAGCGAACTGGCGGCCGCCGACATCTGCTGCACCAGCGCGGCATTCTGCTGGGTGACGCCATCCATTTCATTGACCGCAATCGTTACCTGGCTGATGCCGCGCGCCTGTTCGCTTGACGCTGTAACGATCTCACCGATAATCCCCTGCACCGAATTCACCGCCTGCATCATCTCCTGCATGGTCTTACCTGCATCGTTTACCAGCCGGACGCCGCTCTCAACACGTACGCTCGACTCTTCAATCAGTGCGCCGATCTCTTTGACCGCATTAGCACTGCGCTGCGCCAGATTTCGCACTTCCGACGCGACCACCGCAAAACCGCGGCCCTGCTCACCGGCGCGTGCTGCTTCTACCGCCGCGTTGAGCGCCAGAATATTGGTCTGGAAGGCAATGCTATTGATCATGGTGGTAATGTCGCCAATCTTTTTCGAGCTGTCATCGATTTGCGCCATGGTCTGCACCACTTCGCCCACCAGCGAGGCACCGCGACTGGCAATGTGCGTCGCGTTTTCAGTCAGGCTGGTCGCCTGCTGCGCATTGTCGGCATTCAGGCGGATCGTGGCGCTGATCTGCTCCATGCTGGCTGCGGTCTGCTCCAGCGCGGCGGCCTGTTCTTCAGTGCGTGACGCCAGATTGAGGTTGCCGCTGGCAATTTCGCCCGCGCCCTGTCGTACTGATTCACTGGAATCTTTTATCTGCCCGACAATCTGCCGGAGCTGGCTTTGCATAGTATGAAGCGCAAAGAAGAGGCTGCTGCGGTCGCCGTTTTTCACTGCGATCGCGTTATCCAGCTTGCCATCCGCGACGGCCAGCGCAATATTTGCCGCTTCAATCGGCTCGCCGCCAATCGGCCGCAGCACCTTACGACTGAACAGCATGCCCAGTACGGTGCCGACCAGCAGAATACTCACCACCATCAACAGCAGTGCCCACATCAGTTGCCGGTTGGCAGCAGCCATCACCTGACTGACTGGTGCGACCACGCCGAGATACCAGGGTTTGTCGCTGTTACCAATCACTACCGGCTGCCACGTGATTAATGCCTCTTCGCCCAGCACGGCATCAAAATGCTGTACGACTTTCGACGTAAAGCCGTCTTTCTCGCCTTTCCAGGGCTTACCGGCTTCTTCTTTCACGGGCGAGGAAACCACATTTCCGCCATTCGAGAGCAACAGCGCATAGCCGCTACCCTGCCACGGTTTGATCTGATTCACTTTCTGCTGCAGAGAGGCCAGTGAAATGTCAGAGGTGACGATCGCTTTTAAGGTCCCCTGATCGATAATCGCGGCAGCCACGGAAGTCAGCAATGTCGGCACGCCGTTATAGGCATAGCTATAAGGTTCGGTAAGCGTATCTTTTTGTGATTTTTGCGGGATCAGATAGTAATCGCCCTGACCCGGCGTCAGATAGGAGAGCAGCGGATGCATCGCATATTTACCTGATGCGTCACGATCCACAAAAAAGGCATAGCGTCCCTGTGGCGCCTGGCCCGGCTGTGACGCGAACTCCGCATCGCGGCCATCAAACGCATTCTGTTCGAATATCACCGACATCGACAGATAATCAGGGTTGGCGCGCAGCGCATACTCCATGACTTTATCGGCCACTTTACGGTCGGTAATAGCGGCCTGCGGCAGCGCAATCAGACTTTGCCCGAGATGACTGGCAACATCACGAGCATGACCCAGCTCCTGCTGCACCTGAAGCGCACGGCTCTGTGCTATCTGCTGTAGATAGTTTTCTGCAAGTACCTTCTGTTCTTTACCCGATTGCCAGCTGAGGACGCCGATAGTCACGGTAAATCCCAGCATGATTGTCAAACCACCCATGATCAGCATCTGCGCACGGGTACTCATTCTTTTCTTATGTGTTAACTGACTGGCCATAGTGATTCCCCTGGAATTTACCTGTTTCTTTCCCTCCTTGTGATTACGTTGCTCCTGAGATCATCTATCGGCGGCGTTTTTTTGAACTTTAGTTACCGTAATTCTGGCGGGCTGCCTGTCTGGCTGTGAGTCATTCAGGGAAATTGATCGCAAAGGGGATATGGCGCTGCGTATGAACAGGCTTTTTTTGATCTGCAACAATACTGCTGCCCGCCTTTACTGTCAGTTTATGTCAACAGTTGCTGTAGCCCCTTGTCACTGTGGAGAGAGATCAATGATCGGTAAATCAGGATTAGCCATTGGGATGGTTGTCTGGCTGGCGTATGTTGCCTGGATCGTTCACTACTATTCAGACACCTTTATGCAGTTCTCCCGCTAAGCAAACAGGACCTTCGGGTCCTTTTTTTTGTTCTTAATTCCTTACGGTTGGCCTGTGAGCCGGATATTCGCTATTATCGACTCATTCTGTGAGCCGAATAACAAACTCTATTCGGCTCATCTCCTCTTACTGTGAGTCCACTATGAGCGTTTACTGGATCTGGCAGCAGCCGGACTGGCCCGATTTTCAATGGCAGGATGCCGTTCTGCTACCGCGCCTGCGCCATCTGCAGCAGCAGCGCGGGTTGCTGCTGGGACGAGCCAGCCTGCAGTCAGACAGTGATTCGCAGACGCTGGATACTCTGCTGAGTAATATCCTTTCCTCTTCCGCGATTGAAGAGGAACGGGTAAACGTGCAGTCAGTACGCTCATCGCTGGCGCGCCGGTTAGGCGTCACGGAAGAACAGCCTTATCCGGTCTCCGACCGCTCAGAAGGGCTGGCCGCCATGATGCTGGATGCCATCAACAATCGCAGCCAGCCACTGACGCCTGAACGATTATTTCAGTGGCATCACTGGCTCTTCCCGGCAGATGAATGGACGGTACAGCGCCTGAGCGTCGGGACGCTGCGCGGCAGTGAGCCGATGCAGGTCATCTCTGGTCGTATCGATCGCCCCACTGTGCATTTTGAGGCTCCGCCGCGACACGGGCTGGAGCCGCAGCTGACACAGTTTATTGAGTGGTTCAACAGCAGTCAGCATGACGTGATGCTGGACCCGCTGCTGCGCGCCGCCATCTGTCATCTCTGGTTTGTCACCCTGCACCCGTTTGATGACGGTAATGGGCGTATCACGCGTGCGTTAACCGATCTGGCACTGGCGCAGGCCGACAGCCAGAGCATCCGCCTGTATGCCATGTCGCCCGCCATTCTGGCGCAGCGTGCCGGTTATTACCGCATTCTTGAGCAGACGCAGAAAGGCGGCCTTGATATCACAGACTGGCTGGTGTGGTTTCTTGATATCCTGGATGAGAGCCTGAAGCAGGCGATGAACGTTATCGATCGCACCCAGATGAAAGCGCGTTTCTGGCTACGTCATCAGGGAATGGGATTGAGCGTGGAACAGGTAAAAGTACTGAACCGGCTGCTTGACGGCGGTGAGCAGGGTTTTGAACTGGGGATCAGCGCCAGTCAGTATCAGAAGGTGGCTAAAGTAAGTAAAGCGACCGCGACCCGTCATCTGGCGGATCTGGTAGAGAAAGGCTGTCTCTACCGGCTGGAGGGTGGCGGACGAAGCACGCGCTATCAGGTTGTTACCCGCGATACGCACTAAGCCGGGTGAATCTGGCTAAGGAAAGGCGTGGTACATTGCGGCGGCCGCGATGTACCAGTGAGCGCGGCAATTACTCTTTGAGTGAGGCCCCGTTTGTCGCAATAACCTCTTTATACCAGTGGAAGCTTTTCTTACGGCTGCGCGCCAGCGAACCTTCCCCGTTGTCATCGCGGTCTAAATAAATAAAACCGTAGCGTTTAGACAGTTCCGCTTTAGATGCGCTCACAAGATCGATCGGCCCCCAGCTGGTATACCCCATGACCTCAACACCATCTTCAATCGCTTCACGCACCTGCACCAGATGATCGTTGAGGTAGCTGATGCGGTAGTCATCCTGCACGACGCCGGTAGCATCAGGAATGTCTTTGGCACCCAGTCCGTTCTCAACGATGAACAGCGGCTTTTGATAACGATCCCACAACAGATTAAGCAAGGTACGCAACCCGACCGGATCAATCTGCCAGCCCCATTCAGAGCTCTGAAGATGGGGATTAGGCACCATGCTCAGAATGTTACCGCGCATCTTCTCATTCAGCGCCTCATCGGCGGTAACACAGCCGGACATGTAGTAGCTGAACGAGATAAAATCGACGGTCGATTTGAGTATCTGGCGATCGGCATCCGTAATATCCAGCAGAATGTTGTTGTCGCGGAAGAAGCGCAACATATAGCCCGGATAAGCTCCCCGGCACTGCACATCGCCAAAAAATTGCCATTTCCGGTTCTCCTGCAGCGCTTCCAGCACATCGTCGGGTTTACAGCTTAGCGGGTAGACCAAACCACCCAGCAGCATATTGCCGATGCTGGCATCCGGGTTGATCGCGTGACAGGCTTTAACCGCCAGCGCACTGGCGACCAGTTGATGGTGAATCGCCTGATAAATTTCGCCCAGGCTGCTGGTTTCCGGCAGACCCACGCCGGTCATCGGCGCATGCAGGGACATGTTAATTTCGTTAAATGTCAGCCAGAGCCTGACTTTCTTCTGATAACGGTTAAACACCGTGCGTGCGTAATGTTCAAAGAATCCGATTACCTGACGGTAGCCCCAGCCACCATACTGCTTAACCAGATTCCAGGGCATTTCATAATGTGACAGGGTCACGAGCGGAGTGATGTTATGCGCTGCCAGCTCATCGAATAAGCGGTCATAAAAGGCCAGGCCAGCCTCGTTGGGTTGCTGCTCGTCACCGTTCGGGAAAATACGCGTCCAGGCAATTGAAACCCGCAGACAGCTGAAGCCCATCTCTGCAAACAGCCTGATATCGTCCGGGTAGCGGTGGTAAAAATCGATCGCCACATCTTTAAGGCTCTGGCTCCCCGCAACTCGCTCCACGACCGGGCCAAAAATCCCCTGTGGCTGGACGTCAGAGGTGGAAAGGCCTTTGCCCTCTTCACGCCATGCGCCTTCAACCTGGTTAGCGGCAACAGCACCGCCCCATAAAAATGAATCCGGGAAAGTTTTCATCCTGTTCTCCTTTTATCGATGAATAATGCTGAGTAAAGGTGTTCCTGCAGTCGCAGTGTTTCCTGCGACTTTCATCACCTCACGATACTCATCGCTGTTAGTAATAATGATCGGGGTTGCCAGGTCATACCCGGCATCAAGAATGGCCTGACGATCGAACTCCAGCAGCAGATCGCCAGGCTTAAACCTGTCGCCCACATTTACATGTGCAGTGAAAGGTTTGCCGTCGAGCCGGACGGTATCGATACCCACATGGATCAGCAGCTCAATCCCGCTATGACTCAGCAAGCCGATGGCGTGCCGGGTCTGAAACAGGGAGGCAACCTCACCCGCGAAGGGCGCAATGACTTTGTTGTCGGAAGGAATGATGGCCGCGCCCTGTCCCAGCAGGCCACTGGCGAAGGTTGCGTCCGGCACCTGATCAAGGGCCAGTAGGGTGCCGGTCATTGGTGAGAGAATGTCATCTTCGCCAGGCATCACCGGGGTTACTGTGTCTGGCGTGCTGTTACGAGGCATACCCGCTACCAGCGTCATGGCACAGCTCAGTAGCAGAGCCAGCAGCGTGCCGATAATTCCGCCCCATAACGTGGCATCGACACCGCCAGGCGGGATCATCTGAGCGATGGTAAAGATATTGGCGAAGCCAAAGGAATAAACGTGGGTGTTACTGAAGCCGACAACGGCACCGCCGATTGCGCCGGCTACGCAACCAAAGATAAAGGGGCGACGCAGAGGAAGATTAACACCATAGACAGCAGGTTCAGTGATACCAAATATTCCCGCGGTCACGGATGACCCCGCCAGCACCTTTTGACGCGCATCACGGCTGCGCAGCAAAACCCCCAGCGCCGCACCAATCTGGCCCATGACAGCAGGTAACAGCATAGGCAGCATCGAGTCATGCCCCAGAACGGCCAGATTGTTGATCATCAGTGGCACCAGTCCCCAGTGCAGACCAAAAATCACACAGACCTGCCACAGCGCGCCCATGGCCGCTCCAGCCAGCCACGGAGCCAGCGCATAAATCCACTGGTAGCCGTTCGCCAGCAACTGGCTCAGCCACGTGGCCAGTGGACCAATCACCAGGAAAGTCAGCGGCACCGTGATGCTCAGACAGATCAACGGGGCAAAAAAGTTCTTCATGGAGGCGGGCAGCAGCCGGGTGCTCTGTTTTTCCAGCCAGCAACTCACCCAAGCGGCAAGAATAATAGGTATAACCGACGCGCTGTAATTAAACCAGGTTACAGGAATACCGAGAAACGCATCCATCATGGCGCCGGACTGCTGGCTGGCATTGAAAGCAGCAATCATCGTCGGATGGGTGAGCGCCCCGCCAATCACCATGGTGATAAAGGGATTACCGCCGAACTTTTTACCCGCGGTGTAGCCCAGCACCAGCGGAAAAAAGTAAAACAGGGCATCACTTGCCGCAAACCAGATTTTGTAGGTTCCGCTTTCAACAGACAGCCAGCCGCAAACCACGGCCAGCGCCAGCAAGCCTTTAAGAATACCGGAGGCGGCAAGAATCCCGATAAAGGGCGTGAAAATGCCGGACACAACATCGATCAGGCGACTGAAAAGGTTACCTGACTTCTTATCTTCGGCTGATGCAGGGGCCTCATCCAAAAGTCCCGCTTCGGCACGGACAGCCAGCCAGACATCATGAACATGGTTGCCAATCACTACCTGAAACTGCCCGCCGCTTTCGACGACCATAATGACGCCCGGATTTTTCTTTAGTCCTTCCGCATCGGCTTTATGGTTATCTTTCAGTTTAAAACGAAGCCGGGTGGCACAATGCACCAGACTTACGATGTTCTCCCTGCCGCCAATATGGCCGAGGATATCCTGCGCCAGCGTGTGATATTCCATCTCGATTTCCTTAAACCGATGTCCATGGACATCCGTTGACTGAGCCAAAAATAAAAAAACCTGAGAACGGCCTCCTTTCAGAGGCCGCGCTCAGGTTTTGCCTGCATTAAGCAGTAACAATCCAGTTTACAGGGCTTATTACCCTTCTTTTCTCACCCGCTCGATATGAATGGCAAGAAACATGATCTCTTCTGCGGTCAGCTCACGCTGATAGCTTTGTTGCAAATGCTGCGCGATTTTCACCGCGCATTTCCAGGCTTTTGGATAGTTATCTTTTACTGCCGTATGCAACGACACATCGTCATCGTCGACCACGGTTCGCGTCAGCATCCGCTGAGCAAAAAACTTCAGATGAGTGACAAACCGCTGGTAACTCAGTGACGATTCGTTATATTCCAGCTGCAACTGATACTTCACCAGTTGCAGAATCTCCTGCATTACCCGCGTGACATCCATGACTTCCGGCATTTCGTTATGGAGCTGTGCCGTTACCAGATGAAGCGCGATAAATCCGGCTTCATCCTCAGCCAGTTCGACATTCAGCCGACGGAAAATGAGTGCCCTGGCCTCCTGCCCCAGCTCGAATTCTTTGGGATAGAGACGTTTAATATCCCACAGCAACACATTTTTAATCGCCAGACCTTTTTTTTGTCTTTCAATGGCAAAGAAGCAGTGGTCGGTCAGCGTGATATACAGGCTCTCCTGCAGTTTCCCGAGACGCTGTATCGCAAGATTAATAATGCAATTGCAGGTCGTCATCACTTCAGGCGGGATTTGATGTAACAGCTCCTCCAGCCGACGGACCAGCAGATCACTTTGTGGTGCAAACACTTTCTCAATTTGCGCGTCATTGAGACTGTCACCGACGCGCTTCTGAAAGGCCAGTCCACGGCCCATAACGACCTGCTCGCGCCCCTGCTCATCCTGAACCATCACCACGTTATTATTCAGAATTTTGGCGATTTTCATCGGAACCCCAGAAACAAAAAAACCTGACATCCGGCAGAGGCCAGAAATCAGGTTTTGCCTGCCTAAGCAGTAACAATCCAGTTCCGGCACTCTATCAGTTTTCGTCGTGACCTCAATCGGTCAGAACAAAAAGCGTGACAGCGATCGTAATCCTCTTATTCGCCTAAAAATTTACGACCGTTTTAAGTTCAGTCACCCAGGCATCCTGCGTATGGGATATGCCCGCCGGATGATGCCAGTACTGAATCCCGGGTTGCAGTTCCTGCCAGGAAACGGGGCGAAAACGGTAATAGAACTCGCCGTTTAGCGAATGGCCGGGCACCGGATGATATGCCGTATCGTGGTAGTCCGAAACACCACCTATCGTATTCATATAGCGCTGATTTCGCGCGTACTGACTGCTCATGTCCGTCCAGGTTAGGCCAAAACCAATCCAGTCTTCCGGACGGGCGTCAAACAGTCCCCGATAGCGGAGTGAAGCGGCATAGACCGAATGCATGTAGTTAGTTCGCTGATCGGCCAGGCTCATACTGAATGAAGTACTTAACCCGCGACTGGCGTCATCCTGATGTCGCGTCAGTTGCTGATTAAGTCCGGCGTAAAGAAACCATGTCCGGTTATGAGAAGCATAACCGCCGGGATCACTGGCTCCTGCGCCCCCGGACCGGCCGCGATAGAGGTCAGTTTGTGGGGCATTGGTAAAAACCACCCCCAGGTTGTAGGCACCCGGCAGGTCGCTAATGATCGGGCGGGCTTCGATTTCTACCGGCAGCAGGACACCTTTGCTGCGCCTGGTTGAGCCACTCCAGGCGTTATGACGGCTGGCAGCATCCGGGTTCTGCTCCATTACTCCCCCTTTCAACGTCACAACAGGTGTAAACCGGTATTCGAGCGTGGTTCCCCACGTGTGCACGTTCCAGTTGTTCCAGGTCAGTGAGTTAGCAGATTTTCCACCGCACTGAGAAAGCATCTGGAAATCACAGGGTATGATCTGATCGAAGGTCTGAACCTTGTTCATCATTCCGATACGCCATGTCATCCTGCGGTCATCGAAACTTCGGGCAAAAGTCAGCCAGCCCAGGCGGGTGATCGATTGCCCGCCCCAGCTCTCCTGCGTAAGATCGTTAACATTCATCCGCGGATCCTGCACGCGTCGGGTGGTCAGATCGTCGTTGTGATTACGATTAACGATATTCGCTTCGATACGTGCATCGGGAATATTTGTCCAGCGCGACAAATCCTGATTAAAGGTCAAAGCAAACTGATCGATATAAGCAACGTGTGAGGCATGATTGTAGCCACCGCCGCCATTCCAGCCAATTTCATTCAGATAACCCAGGTTATAAGCAAATCCATTATCGTTAAGCGATTTACGAAGGCCATACATATCACCCAAAACAGGATGCGGTGGAGATTCAAACCCTAATACCGTTCCGCTCCATTCCTGCGCCGTCGACAAAGGAGAAAAGGTCAATAATGAGAGTGCGCACAGCATGCTTTTATATTTCATATTAGCAACCTGTTTTAATTTTAATGATGTACGGTTCGCAGGAGAGTCCTTAACCTCCTGTCATCTACCTCATGTTTCCCCAGCCTGAATACGCCGGGTCGTTATCGCGCAGGCTATTGATGACTTTCGCCATGCCAGAGTAAATTTAAGGCAAAAAAAAACCTAAGCACCCCACAGTGGTAAAGACTGTGGAATGCTTAGGTTTTGCCTGTCATCCAGTAACAACCCTTCGCTGAAAACGGCTCTACCCTAACACTGCTTTTTTAAATTGAATAGCACTGCCGGATTATTTCATAAAAAAATGTGAGCCAATTAACAATTGATATCTCTCATTTCATAGGGCTGGTGTAAATCAATAATCGAAATGAGGTAAGAAACCCATCAGGGAATGTTATATTAGTTTTCTTGCTAATTCATTTAATTAAGATTGATGGTATTTATCAGTAGAATTAAAATAGTCACCCGGCTTAAAAAGCTTAAAAATGAATGATCCAAAATCCAGATTATTGAATCCTGATTGATGCTATAGCGCTGAGTTTAAAAAAAATAGCTGGCTGGTTTGCATAATTTACAGGGAAATTGCAGGCAGGCATTCAGCGCAAGGGAACGACAGGAGGATTTGTTTTGAATGACCTGACAAAAGATCAGATGACCCGTCAATCAGAAACAGCAACGCCGGAAGGTTCGCTTCCGGCGTTGTGGCAATCAGGCAGCTTTAACGGCGCGTACTTTCTTCGCCGCTGGCTCTTCCGCCTGATCATCCGCACCCTCTTCTGCCACGGCCTCAGGCTTCGTCGCGCCTGCGGCCACGTCCGGCAGTTTGCTGGTGCGCAGAATATGCTGAACCGCATCTTTCTGCTCGGCAATCAGCAGGCCCAGCGTTTCTGCCTGAGATTCGTCCAGTGCAGGTTGATGCTGTAACAGCCAGTCAGTGAAGGCTTCGGCCATATCGAGCATTTTGTCGTAGGCATCGGCCTCTTTCTTATTGGCAAACGTCATCTTCTCTTCACCCTTTCTGACTACAACAAATTTTGTTTCAACAGCCATCTTTTCGCCCTCAGGTACTGTGTATGCATACAGTATATCATGCCGGTCATGCTTTGCCAGCAGAGAATAGAGTTTATCGGTTATGCACGAGCTAACCTTAACCGGACGCAGGTTTTTTTCTTTTTCCTGTCGCTTTTCTGCCGGACGTTACGCTGACTACACCAGCAACTCTTCAAGGAACATCGCCAGAGCCTTGCGCGGATCGTCCTCTTCGGAGACGATCACCTCGATCCCCCACTGCCCCAGCACCTCTTTGGCTACCGGGTTATTACGGTTAGTGAACAGATACGATTTTGGCCGGGCCGTCGCCAGCCCGGTGCGGCCCCACATCTTGGTCAGACGGTAAAACAGCAGGCGAATGTTGAAATCACTGATGCTGTAGCCGACAAACAGCACGGAGTTGCCCATTACGTCATGAGTCAGTTTGATGTCGAGCGGTGAGTCAAAATAGAGGCGTTCAAAATAGCTGCTCTCATCGAGCACGATAGAGGTGTCATCATCGAAGTCACCGTGCAGCTTGATGATGTGACGCTTATCCTCGGTCAGGGAGACCAGGTCAGCGGCGTTTGCCACTTTGTAATAGGGAACGCCGTGCGCCTCGTGCGCCGCTTCCAGCCAGCGATCATAATTGGTGGTGTAGATGCGCGAGAAGTTACCCTGGGTAATCATGGTATGAATTTCAGAAGACCGGACATCGATATCCGGCCGGTGCCACTCGCGATCCATCCAGCTGCGCAGCGGGCCAAGCGAGCCTTTCTTTTGCTTGTAATACTCCGCCAGCGACAGGTGCGTACCGTAGGTATTGAAGATTTTGGGATCGTAACCCAGCTCGTTAGCCAGGTGAGCAATCAGTTCATGCCACTCGGGGAGGCCAAAATTACGCGAAATACCGGCACCGGCAAACAGAATCAGCTTGCCGGAATCATAGGCGCGTTTGAGTTCAGGTTTCATGCCGCTCCCCGCGAGGTTTTTAAAAAGGTGGCGAAGCGATCCAGCGCGATGCGCCGCATCGAGATCTCATTCTTGAGTTCGCCCATTTCTGCAAAAGTCTGCTCATAGCCTTCGGGGATAAACACGCAGTCCCACTGGAAGCCGCGCGTCCCGGCGGGTTTCGCGGCGATGGTGCCGCGCAGTTCACCCGAGAACTGATACATTTTGCGGCCGTCGCAGTAGCCGAGCACCGTTTTGGCCGTCACGGCCTGGCTGTCCAGTCCCTGCACCAGCGCGGTAAAGCGCTCAGCGTCCAGGCGGTTCCAGAAGATGCGGGTCAGACCGGCGGGCAGACCATTGAGGCCATCCAGATAGAGACCGGTATGCTCAACAAACAACGGTCGCCCAATCAGCGAAAAGGCTTTAGTCAGTTTATCGCGCACCAGGTCCAGCTCGTTTTCAGTCTGAATTTCTTCGATGCGACGGGCGATGGGTAATACTTCGACCCCGACAGGCTCGAGTATCTTACGCACCTCCGCCAGCTTTTGCTCATTGGCAGAAAGGAATCTGATTTTCATGGGGCTTCCAGGTCAATTACTCCGCCACGCAGTGAGGATTTTTTACGAGAACAGGCGGGCAGGATAAATCACTAACGCTGGAGAGTGTAGTTCAATTCTGTGGTCATCAGATTGCAGAACCGGCTTCAGCAGGTGAGCCGGTTCTGCCGACTCAGTAAACAATGCCCGGCGGATTCACCGTGGAGTGCGTCACAGCTTCATCCTGTTCACCCCAGCGGACCAGCACCTGCTGATACTGCCCGCCCGTAATGGTGCCATCCAGCGCGGTCTGCAATGCGGGTGCCAGGCCATTCCCCTTTTTAGTGGTCACGGCAACCCAGGCGCGAAACGGTCCGCTGCCAACCAGCTTTGTCTGACCGCGTGACGCCACTTTCCAGGCAGCCATCGAGTGCGGGCCAAAGATCGCATCGGCCCGTCCCGACAGCAGCGTCAGCGTCGCTGAGGCATCATCGGTAAGGTAAATCGGCGTCACCGCGGGCAGACCTTTAGCCCGGTTCTGCTGATCCCAGCTCAGTAATATGCGCTCCTGATTGGTGCCCGACGACACGATAATCCGCTTACCGGCAATATCAGGCGGACTGCTGATCTGGCTGATTTTACTGTCGCTTTTTACCGCAAAGGCATGGTTATCAGCGCGATAGGTCGCAAAATCGAACTTCTTCTTACGCTCTTCAGTAACGGCAATGTTAAACATCGCGACATCATAGCGTCCGGCGCTGATGCCCAGAGGCCAGTCCTCCCACGAGGCCGGAACCAGCTTCAGCTTTAACCCCAGACTGTCAGCCAGCAGCCTGGCGATGTCCGGATCGCTGCCGATCCGCGTGACGTTGTCAGACGCCAGCAGCGATAGCGGCGGTGAGTTAGTTGCGGCGGTCGCAACCGTCAGCGTGCCAGGCTCGATAAAGTGAAAGTCAGCCGGGATTTTCGCGATCGCCTGCGGATTCGCCGGGGCATGGATTGGCGTCTCATTTTTCAGCACATCGAGCTTCTCCGCCGCCGGACAGCTCAGCGCCGGGAGCAGCGTCAGCGCTGTTAATGTCAGCGCCCTCATAACACGCGCGCCAGAAAACGGCGGGTGCGATCATGGCGCGGATTGTTCAGTACCTGCGTGGTGCTGCCCTGCTCAACAATCCGGCCATCCACCATAAAGACCACGTTGTCCGCCACTTCACGCGCAAAGCCGATCTCATGGGTCACAATCACCAGCGTGGTGCCGGAACGCGCCAGCTTTTTAATCACATCGAGCACTTCACCGACCAGCTCCGGGTCCAGTGCCGAGGTCGGTTCATCGAACAGCATTACGCGGGGATTGAGCATCAGGGCGCGCGCAATAGCAATACGCTGCTGCTGCCCGCCCGACAGATGACGTGGCCAGGCATCAGCTTTATGGCGCAGGCCGACAATATCCAGCAGTTCGCCCGCCCGCGCTATCGCTTCAGATTTCGTCAGATGACGATGGGCGATTGGCGCTTCAATCAGGTTATCCAGCACGCTGAGGTGCGGAAACAGATTAAAGTTCTGGAACACGTAGCCGACGTTGATACGCTGCCGCAGAATCGCCTTCTCTTTGAGTTCATACAGCTTGTCGCCGCGCTGCTGATAGCCGATGAAGTCGCCATCAATCTGAATGAATCCCTCGTCGACCCGCTCCAGATGATTGATGGTGCGCAGCAGCGTGGATTTGCCGGAGCCGGACGGCCCCAGAATCACCGTGACCGATCCAGGCTCCAGCGACAGCGAAACATCATCCAGCGCTGTGTGTTTACCAAAACGCTTGGTCACGCCGGTAATACTGATGGCACCTGTTGTGTGTGAAGTGCGGTAATCAATGGCTTCGGACATGGCTGATCTCCTCGGTCGGATGAAGTGGCGTGACGCGGTTGCGCCATTGTTGCCAGCGCGAAGGCTGCGGCTCACGGTTCACGCTGCGGGCCAGCCAGCGCTCAACGTAATACTGAATCACGGACAGGACGGTGGTGATAATCAGATACCAGGCAGCACCGACCATCAGCAGCGGGATCACTTCCTGATTACGGTTGTAAATCATCTGGATGGTGTAAAAAAGCTCCGGCATCGCCAGTACGTAAACCATTGAGGTGCCTTTCGCCAGGCTGATGATCTCGTTGAATGCGGTCGGAATAATGGCGCGCAGCGCCTGTGGCAGAATGATGCGGAAGGTCCGGCGTGAGGCGGAAAGCCCCAGCGCAGAAGCGGCTTCCACCTGACCGTGATCGACACCGAGGATCCCGCCACGGATAATCTCCGCACTGTAAGCCGCCTGCACCAGCGTCAGACCAATTACCGCCGCCGGGAACTGGCCCAGAACATTAATAGTCTGAAACGCGCCCCACGACAGGCCGGTAAACGGAATGCCAATCGACAGCGTGTCGTAGAGGTAGGAGAAGTTATAGAGAATGATCAGCACCACGATGAGCGGCAGCGAGCGGAACAGCCAGATGTAGCCCCACGCCAGGGTGCTCAGCAGCCACGACGAGGAGAGACGCGCCAGCGCCAGCAGACCGCCAAAGAAGAGGCTGAAAATAGTGCCCAGCAGAGTCAGGAGCAGCGTCTGACCCAGGCCATGCAGGATCACCGGATCAAAAAACCAGCGGGCAAACACGCCCCACTCCCAGCGCGGGTTAAAGGCCACTGACTGAATCACGCCCGCCAGGATAAACAGCGCCAGGATAGCGCCTGCGGTGCGCGCCGGATAACGTGCCGGGACCACCTGCAGATGTTGATGTTTACTCATCGTCACTCCTTAACTTGCCGCTGCGACGTTATAAACGCCGATCACTTTAATAAAGCGCAGTCGCCCGTCATGTGGCGGCTGGCCGTAACGCTCCAGATCGCCGCTCAGATCGAACTGTGGCTGATAGCCGTGACCGGTATAAAGCCGCACCGCCTCCGGCTGTCGAAAGCCGGTGGTGAGAAACAGCCGCTGATAGCCCGCCTGCAGGGCGCGCCGTTCCAGCTCCTGCAACACCACCAGCGCCAGCCCCTGACGGCGTAGATCGCTGCGGGTCCAGATGCGTTTCAGCTCAGCGGTCTGCGGGTCATAAGGTTTGTAAGCGCCCATCGCGATGATTTCGCCGTCGCGCTCCAGCACAATAAACAGTCCCTGCGGCGGCAGATACCATTCGGTCAGCTCCTGCTCCTGCTCGTTACGTCGGGAGAAAAAGTCGCCATAACGTGCCGAGTATTCACCAAACAGACCACCCAGAATGGGTTGCAGCTCGGGGGCCTCCGGCGAAACTTCGCGGAAAGTTGATTCACTCATGGTCAGCTCCTTAGTCGCCCAGGCCAGCGGGGTTGATTTCAGAACGATCGATATGCTCAACGCCTTCACCCCAGCGGTTCAGTACCTTCTGATAATCGCCATTGCTGATCACGCCATTCAGCGCGGTGCTGATCGGTTCCGCGAGGCCGCTGCCTTTCTTCACCGTAACGGCAATGTGCGCCGCTTTTGGCCAGCCGCCATCAACGCTGCCGACCAGTCGGGTTTTACCGGTCAGCGCCGCTTTCCAGGCACCAATCACGTTAGGACCGAAGTAGGCATCGGCTCGCCCCGCCTGCAGTGCCAGGGTCTGGGCGGCATCATCTTTGGTATAGACCGGCGTAAAGGCTTTCAGGCCCTTTGCCTGATTCTCTTTATCCCACGCCAGCAGAATCGCCTCCTGATTGGTGCCGGATCCCACGATGATCCGCAGTCCGGCAATGTCTTCCGCTTTGGTCAGTGACTGAATCGGGCTGCTGGTTTTGACATAAAAGCCGAGTGAGTCTTTGCGATAAGTGGCGAAGTCGAACTTCTCTTTGCGCTCTTTAGTCACGGTAATGTTGGAGATCGCCGCATCATACTTGCCCGAGGCCACACCCAGCGGCCAGTCTTCCCACGACGTGGGAACGATGTTGAGTTTTAATCCAAGGCTGTCCGCAACCAGTCGGGCAATATCCACCTCGCTGCCGAGCAGGGTTTTGTTGTCATCGGAAAACACCGTCAGCGGCGGGGAGTTCTGCGCCGCCACGGCCACGGTAAAGGAGCCCGGCACCACAAAGTGATGTCCCGCGGGCAGTTGCGCGATGGCGTCAGGATTTTTCACCGTATTAACCGGCGCTTTATTGGCTTCCAGGCTGACGCGCTGGCCGTTATAGGAAACGCTGGTGCCTTCAGCCAGCGCATGGCTGCTGGCGGCCAGAATAAGCAGGGCAAGAAGACGCGATGTTTTTTTCATGACGTAGGCTCTTATTTTGAGGTGAACTGATTAACGGGTTGTTTCAGGGCGAAGCTGTCGCGCAGGGTGCTGCCAGGGTAGTCGCGGCGCGTCAGGCCGCGAGCCTGCAGAATCGGCACCACGCGGTCGACAAAACGCTCAAAGGTATCGGGTGTGCCGCCATTAATGATGAAGCCGTCTGTGGCGTGGGTCTCAAACCACAGCTGCAGGCCATCCGCGACCTCTTCCGGCGTGCCATGAAACAGCGGACGAGGTGTTGCCGCTTCAAGTGCCGCCTGGCGCAGCGTATGGCCATGCTGCTGTGCTTTGCGTTTGATCTCATCGGTGGTGCTGCGGAAGCTGTTCTGCCCGATGTCGCCGATGTCCGGGAACGGCTGATCCAGCGGATATTGTGAAAAGTCATGGTGGTCGAAGAAACGACCGAGGTAGTTAAGTGCATCGGTAATCGACACCAGCGCCGCCGTGGTCTGATACTGGCGTTCTACGTCTTCCGCATCATCGCCCACGATCACGCTGACACCCTGGAAGATGTGCAGATCCTCTGGCTGACGACCGTTCGCTACCAGCTGCTGTTTCACATCCTGATAAAACGCCTGGGCTTCTTCACGGGTTGGCTGATGGGTAAAGATGGCGTCAGCATGGCGCGCCGCCAGCTTTTTACCGTCATCGGACGCACCTGCCTGGAAGATAATCGGACGGCCCTGCGGCGTACGGGCGATGTTGAGCGGTCCCTGCACCTGGAAGAAATCGCCGTGATGATCAAGCGTATGCAGCTTCGCGGGGTCAAAGAACTGGCCGCTTTCCTTGTCCCGTACAAAGGCATCCTGCTCCCACGAATCCCATAAGCCTTTCACTACCTGCAGATACTCGTCGGCAATGCGGTAACGCAACGCGTGTTCCGGGTGTTTCTCGCGGGAAAAGTTTTTGGCGGAACCCTCCAGCGGCGAAGTGACAACGTTCCAGCCCGCACGCCCGCCGCTGAGGTGATCGAGGCTGGCAAACTGACGCGCTACAGTGAACGGCTCGCTGTAAGAGGTGGAAACGGTACCGACCAGCCCCAGATGTTCCGTGACGCCCGCCAGTGCCGAGAGCAGCGTCAGCGGTTCAAAACGATTAAGAAAGTGCGGGATCGATTTCTCATTAATAAACAACCCGTCGGCGACAAACAGAAAATCGAGCTTGCCCTGCTCCGCCTTGCGGGCGATTTTTTTGGCGTACTCCAGATTAATACTGGCATCGGCCTGCGCCGCAGGATGGCGCCAGGCAGACATGTTTCCCGACGCGCCATGCAGAATAGTGCCCAGCCGAAGTTGTCTTGTGGTCATGATGCTCTCTCTTTTTTAGTCGTAGCGATGCCCGACGAGGGTTGTCAGAACCCCCGTGTTTTTACGGACTGCAAATGAATTCAGTTCAGAATGGCTTCCCGACATCGCGCATTGAGGTGTTGCAGCGCCTGGCGGGCCAGTCGGGCGAAGTAGTCGGCGGCGGGGGCAATCAGTGCCTCATCCGGGGTAAAGCTGGCATGGTGCAGACCGAAATCACTGGCGCTGCCGATGCTGACAAACGCACCCGGCACCTGTTGCAGATAGAACGCAAAATCCTCACCCAGCAGATGCAGTTCGGCGGATTGCACCCGATAACCAGCCTGCTGCGCGACGTCACTGCTGAAGGTTGCCCAGTGCGCATCGTTGATTAGCACCGGCGGACCGGGATGCCAGCTCAGGGTCGCCTGCGCGCCGTTGGCTTCAGCAAAGTGCTCAACCAGCGTGCGCACCCGCTGTTCCAGTTCGGCACGCAGTTGCAAATCGTGAGTGCGGGCCGTGCCGCCAAACTCAACGCCGCCCGGCAATACGTTCCAGCTTTTGCCGCCGTCGATGCGGGTAATGCTCAGCACCAGACTGTCCAGCGCACTGAAGCTGCGGCTGGTGAGTCCCTGTAAGGCCTGGATAATCTGACTGGCGGTGACAATACTGTCGACGCCCTGCTCCGGGTAGGCGGCATGTGCGCCTTTGCCGGTAACGCGAATAATAAATTTGTCTGTATTGGCATAGAACGCGCCGCTGCGGGTGGCAAAGGTGCCGACAGGCAGTGAAGGCTCGTTGTGCATGCCGAAAATAGCCTGCACCTCATCCAGCACGCCCGCGTCAATAAACTGGCGTGCTCCGCGCGCTATCTCTTCCGCGGGCTGAAACAGGATGCGAACCCGACCAGGCAACTGATCGGCCCCGGCGTTAAGCTGTAACGCCGCGCCCAGCATCACCGCGCTATGGAGGTCGTGACCGCAGGCGTGCATCACGCCGGGATGACGGGAGTGAAAACGCACGCCGCTCGCCTCATGGATCGGCAACGCATCGATGTCGGCGCGTAGCGCGATAACGGTCTCCCCGCTGCCAATTTCCGCCACAAGACCCGTTTTAAGGGGATAATCGAGCAGCCGGATGCCCGCCGCCTGCAACCAGCCCCGCAGCCGGGCGGTGGTGGCGAACTCCTGACCCGACAGCTCCGGCCAGGTATGCAGTTCACGCCGCCATTCAATCAGTTGTGATGCATTGCTCATAATGACTCTCCAATCAGACTCAGGCTGCAACCAGATGATGCGTAGCCAGCAACTCCAGTGACTGCAGGCGGGCAACCGGCTCGGTAATCGGCGTGTCGATAACGAACTCATCAATGTCGAAATTATGGTGCAGCGCATCCAGCTGGGCATGAACCTGTGCTGCGGTGCCTTTCAGCAGTGACGGCGTGCGCGGCTCAATCTGATAATCGCGATATCCACCCTGACGCACATAGCGCTCAGCCTGTTCAAGACTGCCGACATTGACGCCAGGCCCGTCTTTCACCGACACATGATAATGGTGCAACGTGGAAACCAGCAGGTCAGCCTCGGCGGGCGAGTCGGCCACCACGACCTGAACAGCCACCAGTGCGCGCTGGCCATTACTGAAGCGAGAGAAGGTACTCAGTGCATGCTCCAGCAACTGGCGGTCGCCATTGATATGAGCTGCAAAGACGAACTGCCAGCCCAGACTGGCCGCCAGCCGTGCGCTCTCTTCACTGGCACCCAGCAGAAAACGGTTAGCAGGACGTGATGGCAGCGGCGTCGCGGCTAAACTTTCGTCATCAGGCTGTACCTGTGTAGGTTTAAGCCAGCTATCCAGCAGCTGAAGCTGTTCGGCAAAGCTGCCTTTTTTAGCCGCATCGACACCCTGTTGCAGTGCATGGGTAGAAAGTGGCAGTCCGCCCGGCGCTTTGCCCACACCAAGATCGATGCGGCCCGGTGCCAGTGAGGCGAGCAGGTTAAAGTTTTCCGCCACTTTATACGGGCTGTAATGCTGCAACATCACCCCGCCCGAGCCGACACGAATATGGCGGGTCTGGGCAATGATCCAGGCAATCAACACTTCCGGTGAAGGACTGGCGAGCTGTGCAGTATTGTGATGTTCCGCCAGCCAGAAGCGGTGATACCCCCACTCCTCAGCTAACTGCGCCAGCTGCAGCGTGCGCTGCAGTGCTCCTGCAGGCGACTCGCCCTGCAGTACGGGCGCTTTGTCTAACAGACTTAATCGATATGCCATTCACCTGGTCCTTGTTCATTCTGGTTGCGGACCAGTGTGCTGCGCAGTCGATTATTGGTAAAACATCATATTGTTTTATGCTTTATTGAATTCGTCATAATGGGGAGAAGTGAGCAGTGGCAGAGAAATAAATGACGCTGAAACAGGATGTCAGCCCGCCAGACAACGTTAAACGCTGTTCACCGCCTGATTTTAATATGATTTAAACCGACTAAATGGCAAAGGTTTGCAGAAAATCGTCTTATGTATGGAGAGGTGAAAAGTGTCTTTGTTGGTGTTAGCGAAACATCCGGCTGCAAAGATTCTGTACCCGAATTTTTCAGCATAAGGTAGAGGATAATAAACGGCATCAGGACCAGAGAGTGTAATAAGATTGAGATAGTCCTTAGAAATAGTCCAAAGAAGCTTTTATAGATATTCTTTATCTCCGGGAAGATTAACCGTAAATAATAGTTACTAAGGCCGCTGTGAATTTTGCTTCAACGGGAAATATCGGGTGTTAATAATTGCCACATTTACTTCACAGGGAACACCATCATCAAGAAAAACAGTCTCATTGAGCTGAATGACCGCATCCCCTGCCGCTAAGTTAAGCAGAGTCAGAGTCTGTGAATCCGTGAGGTTCACGGCCGTCAGATGCTGATCCCTGAGCTGCACTTTCTTACCGGTAACCTCTTCAATATAGGCATATTTTGAGACTTCCAGCTTGCTGAATTCAAGGCTATTAAACATATTCACCGGCAGATGAATATGTTCGAGAGCCACAGGGATATCATCAAAACACATCAGGCGTAAAATTTTATAAATCTGATCGCTGTTTTTAATACGGAGCGCCTGCGCCATATCAGCAGACGGGACCTTAATTATGCTGACCGAAATGATTTTCCTGACGCCTTTATGACCTTTTCGTTGCGCCTGAAAATCAAATGGTGAAAGCACATGGTATCGGTGCGCCTGGCTGCTTATTTCAGTAGAACCTACAAAGATACCTGAACCTTTAACGCGGTAAATTCTCTGCTGCTCAACCAGAATACGTGTCGCTTCACGAACCGTGGCACGGGTAATACCGATACTTTTTGCGATGGATATTTCTGTATCCAGCTTTTCTCCGGGGCGAAGGCCATCATCCTTAATTTTATTGAGGATGTAATCTACAACCTCTTTTTGCTTTTCTGTGATGCCATCAACCATCGAATCTCTTCCTGTATGCGTGAAGGTGAAACGCCATCAATCCGTGTCAGTACAGTTCTGCCTGACATTGCCGGACAAGTACTACTTCGGCTACCTGAATATGTGACCAACTTATCAAATTGGCACTGATGTTAAGGCTGTTCAGCGATATTTTAACTTTACAGGTTGTGTCCGTACACGTCGAAGGACATCATCAGGATGACTAGACATCTTCAACATGTACAGATGTGATGACGAAGATGAAATATAACCTTAAGCCCGTAGTCAGCAACTAAGTTTTTCGTAACGCTATGAATAGTGGCTCTTTTAATAATCTTATGGCCTTCATTATCCTGAGCTTCTGTGGTCTGAAGACTCAGTTGAAAAGTGGCGGAGGGAGCGTTTTAAATAAACTGACTGTACATACTCAGGCATTCTGAGGAGGAGCAAAACGATGTCACACCTGGCGAAGTGGTTAAACAATGAGAAAGTCCAGTACGTTGAACGCGTTGCGAACTGGCAGGAAGCGATAGCGATAGCCGGGCGGCCTCTGCTCACTGAAGGCGCAATATCGCAGGATTATATTGATGCCATTATTCGACAGAAAGAGGAGATTGGTCCCTTTTTTGTTATCGCGCCGCAGATTGCCATGCCTCACGCGCGCCCTGAGGAAGGCGCACACAAGCTGGGCTTGTCGATTGTGCTGCTGGGCACAGCAGTGAATTTTGACTCTGAAGAGAACGATCCGGTAAAGGCGATTTTTATGTTTGCGGCACCGGACAGTAACAGCCATATCGAAATGATTTCCCAGCTGGCGGACGTTCTGTCCGATGAAAACATCATGGCACGGCTCTTTAATGCAAGCAGCCAGGACGCACTTATGACGATTTTATCAGGCGTCTGACCGCCCGTTAAAACGCGACTTTTAATCAACAGTGAATGAGGTTTGATATGAAGATTATGGCAGTGTGTGGTTCAGGTCTGGGCAGCAGCTTTATGATGGAAATGAACATCAAGAAAGTGCTTAAAACAATCGGCGTTGAAGCGGAAGTTGAACATTCGGATCTTGGTTCTGTTACTCCTGACGTGGCGGATGTGTTTGTGATGGCAAAAGATATTGCCTACAGCGCAAACCTGCCAGAACAGAAGGTCATCATCATTAACAATATTATCGACCTGAAAGAAGTGGAGCAGAAAATACGCGAGTATTTTGAGAAAAACTGACGCTAATAATCAGATAAACGCCTTACCCTCGAGGTTAATATGTTTACTCAAAATCTTTTGCAGTTCGTCGTCGATGTACTGAAAGTGCCCTCAATCCTGGTCGGGCTGGTGGCATTTTTCGGACTGATTGCGCAGAAGAAGCCGTTTCCTGATGTGATTAAGGGCACGGTAAAAACTATTCTGGGCTTTCTGGTGCTGGCAGGTGGCGCGACCGTTCTGGTCGGTTCTCTGACGCCACTGGGCGACATTTTCAAGCATGCGTTTGATGTTCAGGGCATCATTCCAAATAACGAAGCGATGGTCTCTATCGCGCTGGCTAAATATGGGGCGCCAACCACCATGATCATGGCCTTCGGCATGGTTGCCAACATCGTGGTCGCCCGATTTACCCGACTCAAATATATCTATCTGTCAGGACATGTGACGTTTTATATGGCCTGTATGATCGCGATTATTTTATCGGTCGCTGGTTTCGAAGGTCTTCAGCTTATTTACACCGGATCATTGCTGTTGGGTATTCTGATGGCTACCTTCCCGGCTATCGCCCAGCCCTATATGCGTAAGATCATCGGAGGCGACCATGTCGCGCTGGCGCATACCGGGACCATTGGTTATGTCTTATCGGGCTGGATCGGTTCTGTGGTGGGTAAGGGATCGAAATCCACCGAAGAGATGAACATGCCAAAAAACCTGAGTTTTTTGCGCGACAGTACCATCTCTATCTCGCTGACAATGATGATTATCTATTTAATCCTGTCGGTCTCCGCCGGTAAAGCGTATGTAGAGGCTAATTTCAGCAATGGACAGAACTACCTGGTGTACTCCTTCATTCAGGCCATTACCTTTGCCGCTGGCGTCTTTATCATTCTGCAGGGCGTGCGTTTAATTCTGGCTGAAATTGTCCCGGCCTTTACCGGCTTTTCAGAAAAACTGGTGCCGGAAGCCAGACCCGCGCTCGATTGCCCGATTGTCTTCCCCTATGCGCCGAATGCGGTGCTGGTTGGCTTTATCTCCAGCTTTGTCGGTGGCCTGGTCGGACTGTTTGTCCTGGGTCAGCTGCATTGGGTATTGATTCTGCCCGGTGTGGTTCCTCACTTCTTCTGTGGTGCGACAGCCGGTGTGTTTGGTAATGCGACCGGTGGTAAACGCGGAGCAATCTGCGGCGCCTTTGCGCATGGCCTGTTGATCACCTTCCTGCCTGTCGCCCTGCTGCCGGTACTCGGTCAGATTGGACTGACCAACACCACTTTCTCGGATACAGATTTTGGCGTCACAGGCATCCTGCTCGGTAATATGGCGCACTTTATGGATAAGGGAACCATTACCCTGATTATCACCGGCATTTTTGGCCTGCTTGTGGTTTATAACTTTATGGCTAAAAAGAAGGTTCCTGCTGAAACAAATGAAGTGTAATCAGGCGCTGTAATGCTAACCGGAAAAGGCTCTCTGCCTTTTCCGTTCTTCATATCCGACCGATTCGCCCGAACCACCGCTATTACCACGGTGACTGACCGCAGCACGCTCATCCTGATATCGATTTCTGTCAGTTTTCGCATCTTTGTTTTACCCACACACTAATGCACCCCCTCATTTCTGATTCAACCCGGTCCTGTTTTCCCTTAAAAAAAAGGACTATTCCGAACGCAAAAAGTGATCTGAATCACACTTTCAACATTAGACATACTAATAAATAAAATTTAACAACAAAACAATTGAATGATAATGATTAACATTTACACTCTCATCCGCATATAACAAAGCGTTAAACGCTGCCAAATCCACAAATAATATGCGGTATTTTCTCTTTTTAAGGTGAAAACACTAATCCACGTAATGGTCAGGGTTTTTATCTGGTTAGTTAGTTTTATGTTTACTGGAGTTGTTGAGCGGATTTCTAACGCTGCTGACGTTGTGTCGGCAGGGTCACTGGTATTCACGCACAGGAACTGAAAATGCTTTTACGCTCATCCACTCAGACGGCACTGGACCTCGCGCCAGCCTCCAATGCCAGCGGAGCCGAAACGGCTATTTTTAACGATCAGCAACTGGCGGCCTGGTCGCAGCAGACTCAGGAGGTGCTGGCGCTGATGACGCGCACCGTGACTGGCGTAGAGAAGCCTTTCAGCGGGATTCTGCCCCACGAACTGGCGGCGGAGTTCAGCGATGTCGATCTCGATCGTCCGCTGGGCAATAACGATGACGCGCTGGCAGAGTTGAGTCAGCTCTATCTGCGTGACGCCGTCTGGTTCCACCATCCTAAATACCTTGCGCACCTGAACTGCCCGGTCGTGCTGCCCTCTCTGATGGCCGAACAGATTATGGCGGCGGTAAACAGCTCGGTTGATACCTGGGATCAGAGTGCCGGCGGCACGCTGATTGAGCAGAAGGTGATCGACTGGACGCTGGGCCGTATTGGTCTGCCTGCCGGATCGGATGGGATCTTTACCAGCGGCGGCACTCAATCCAACCTGATGGCAATGCTGCTGGCGCGTGACAGCTGGTGCGCGGAACATCATCCGGGGCATCTGATTAAGCATCGCGGCCTGCCGGAGACGGCGTCGAAGTGGCGGGTGTTTACCTCGAAACTCAGCCACTTCAGTATTCAGAAGTCGATGGCGATTCTGGGTCTGGGCTATGACGCGGTTATCGCCGTTGATCACGATGACCACTACCGCATGGATGCAAAATGCCTGGAAGAGGAGATCGTACGCTGCCGCAGTGAAGGGCTGATCCCGATTGCTGTGGTCGCCACCAGCGGCACCACCGACTTTGGCAGCATCGATCCGCTGCCCGACATCGCCCGTCTCTGTGAAGATTATGGTCTCTGGATGCACGTTGATGCCGCTTACGGCTGCGGTCTGCTGGTTTCTGAGAATCATCGCGCACGGCTGAACGGCATTGAGCGTGCTGACTCCGTCACTGTCGATTATCACAAATCGTTCTTCCAGACCGTCAGCTGCGGCGCCTTCTTTGTGCGCGACAGCCATGACCTGAAGCATGTTACGCACCATGCAGATTACCTGAATCCACTCAGCGCGCAGCAGGAAGGCACGCCCAATCTGGTTAACAAAAGTATTCAGACCACACGCCGTTTTGACGCCCTGAAAATGTGGCTGACACTGCGCGTGATGGGCCCGGCGGCGCTGGGTGACGCCTTCGATACGCTGATAGATCTGACCCAGGCCGCGCACCAGCTGTTAACTGCGCATCCTGCCATTGAAGTGCTGCATGCGCCTGAGCTGACGACCCAGATTTTCCGTTACGTTCCCGGCAAACATGCCAGCGACGCGCAGATCGACGAGATCAACGCTGCCATCCGTAAAGCGCTGTTCCGTTCCGGTAATGCAGTGATTGCGGGCACCAAAGTCGACGGTCGTCAGTACCTGAAATTTACCCTGTTAAATCCCACCACGACCACGGCCGACATTGAAGATGTACTGAGCCTGATTGCGCACTATGGCCGCGAACAGGTGCGTGCCTCTGCGCTGAGTGCGGCGAATCATGGAGAGATCTGAAATGAATAATCCCGTTTATGACTTTATTGGTATCGGCATCGGCCCGTTCAACCTTAGCCTGGCCTGTCTGAGCGAGCCGGTTGAGGGGCTGAATGGTCTGTTCCTGGATGAGAATCCGGGCTTTGACTGGCACACCGGCATGATGCTGGAAAATGCGCATCTGCAGACGCCGTTTATGGCCGACCTGGTGACGCTTGCCGATCCCACCAGCCCGTACAGTCTGCTCAACTACATGAAGGAAAAGGGAAAGTTATACTCTTTTTATATCCGTGAAGACTTCTTTCTGATGCGCAAAGAGTATAACCAGTACTGCCAGTGGGCCAGCTCAAAACTCTCTAATCTGCGCTGGAACAGCCATGTCGAGTATGTCAGCTATGATGAAGCCGCCGGAATCTATCACCTTCAGGTGACCGACACCCGAAGTGGTGAAAAGCAACGCTATCAGGCGCGTCATCTGGTCCTCGGCACCGGGCCGAAGGCCTGGATGCCAGCGTGCAGCCAGCCGCATCGTCAGCGCCTGACGCACTCCAGCCACTATCTGGCTAACAAAGCAGAACTGCAGCAGAAACGTTCGATTACCGTACTCGGCAGCGGCCAGAGCGCCGCGGAAATCTACTACGACCTGCTGACTGATATTGACCGCTTTGGTTATCAGCTGAACTGGATCACTCGCGCGCCGCGTTTCTATCCGCTGGAGTACACCAAGCTCACGCTGGAGATGACCTCACCAGAGTGGGTCGACTATTTCCATGCCCTGCCCGCCACCACCCGTGACGAGCTGAATGCGCGCCATAAGAATCTCTATAAAGGCATCAACAGCAGCTTAATCAATGACATTTATGACCTGATGTATGTGAAACAGCTCGACGGTGATCTCAACGTCAACCTCTTCACCCACTCGGCGCTGACCGCGATGCGCTGGCTGCCGCAGGGCGAATTCGAGCTGACGCTGCATCAGGAGGAGCAGGATTGCACCTTCACCCGTCGCACCGAAGGACTGGTGATGGCGACCGGCTATCACTATCAGCCGCCGATGTTTTTAGAAGGCATTACCGCACGCCTGCGCTGGGATGACAAAGGCCGCTACGACGTGCAGCGCAACTACAGCATCGACAATCATAATCAGATCTTCGTGCAGAACGCCGAGCTGCATACCCACGGCTTTGTCACGCCGGATCTCGGCATGGCCTGCTACCGCAACTCTGTGCTGCTGCGTGAACTGACCGGACGCGAGGTCTACCCGATTGAGCGCCAGATCGCCTTCCAGACCTTCCCGGCTAAATCGGAGCACTGAGATGAAATCACAACCGCTGTTCAGTGCCGATCGCCCCGCAGGCACGTTCACCCTGAGACCCATGCTGGAGAGCGATGCCCCCCTAATCCACAGCTGGGTCACCCGTGATTACGCCCGCTTCTGGGGCATGCAGCAGCAGAGCCTGGTGCAGGTCGCGGCGTTCTACCAGACGCTGACGGCAACGGATCCGCATGCAGCGCTGATTGGCTGCTGCAACGATCAGCCCGTCTGCCTGATTGAGTGCTATCGCGCCGGCGACGATGAGGTCGGTAAATTTTATCCGGCCGCGCCTGATGATTACGGCATGCACATTCTGATTGCCCCGGCCAGCAAGCCGATTAAGGCCTTCAGCTGGCAGGTCTTCACGCTGGTGATGGACTACATGTTCAGCCGCCCCGAGGTGCGTCGCGTGGTGGTCGAACCGGACGTGCGCAATGAAAAAATTCACGTGCTGAATAAGCGCGCCGGGTTCCACTACCAGCACACCATCGACATGGGCCATAAAACCGCCTGGCTGGCCTTCTGCCAGCGGGAAGATTATCAACACGCGTTACAGCAGGAGTCGCAGACCATGAACATCCTCCCATCACTGACAGACGGCACGCATCTGACGGGCGACCACTGGGCGCAGGCAAACCGCATGCTGATCCGCAAAGCAGTTGCTGAGTTTGCGCATGAAAAAATCATTGCGCCGCAGGAAACGGACGATGGAAGTTATCAGCTGGCGGTGCCGGGCGGTGAAGCAACTTACCATTTCCGGGCGTCGCGGCTGGCGCTGGATCACTGGGAGATCGACGCAGATTCCCTGCGCAAGCAGGAGAACGGTCACGCGCTGCCGCTGGATGCGCTGAAATTTATCGTTGAGTTTAACGGTGAGATCGGGATTCCGCAGGCGCTGCTGGCAACTTACATGGAAGAGATCAGCAGCACGCTGTGCAGCAGTGTCTATAAGCTGCAGAAGAATAACCCCGACAGCCAGGCGCTGGTTGCAGCCGATTTCCAGACGGTAGAAGCGGCGATGACCGAAGGCCATCCCTGCTTTGTTGCCAACAACGGACGTATTGGCTTCGATGCACAGGACTATCTGGCCTATGCGCCGGAAGCGGCCGCGCCCGTACATCTTATCTGGGTCGCGGTCCACCGCCGCAACGCCCATTTCTCCAGCCTCAGCGAGCTGAGCTATGAGCAGCTGATGCGTGATGAGCTGGGCGACACTACCGTGGAACAGTTCAATGCGCAGCTGATAAAGAAAGGGCTGGCGACAGAGGACTATATCCTGATGCCGGTACATCCATGGCAGTGGCAGAACAAACTGCTGACCGTGTTTGCAGCGGACATCGCTAATCACGATATTGTTTATCTCGGCACCGGCGATGACGCATACCAGGCGCAACAGTCCATCCGTACCTTCTTTAACCGCAGCCAGCCTGAAAAGCGTTACGTGAAAACCGCGCTGTCAGTACTTAACATGGGCTTTATGCGCGGTCTGTCACCCTACTACATGGCGACAACACCTGCGATAAACGGCTGGCTGGAACAGCTGGTGGCGGGCGATGACTGGCTGAAACGCTGTGATTTCCGCATCCTGCGTGAAGTTGCGTCGGTTGGCTATCACAACCGCTACTACGAGCAGGCGATCAAAGGCGACTCCGCCTATAAAAAGATGTTTGCTGCGCTGTGGCGCGATAATCCAGCCGCCAGCCTGCAACCGGGCCAGCGTCTGATGACGATGGCCTCTTTCCTGCACGTCGATCACCACCAGCAGCCACTGCTGCCCGCGCTGATCGCGGACTCCGGTTTACCTGCTAAGCAGTGGATTGAACGCTATCTGACCTGCTATCTCAGCCCGCTGCTGCACTGCTTCTATCAGCACGATCTGGTGTTTATGCCGCACGGTGAAAACCTGATCATGCTGCTGGAGAACAACGTTCCGGTCAGCGCCTATATGAAGGATATCGGCGAAGAGATCGCCGTGATGAACCCGGACGCGGTGCTGCCGGAAGGCGTGCAGCGTCTGGCCGTCGAAGTGCCGGAGGAGCTTAAGTTGCTCTCCATCTTCACTGATGTGTTTGACTGCATCTTCCGCTTTATCAGCGCGATTCTCGATCAGTCAGAGACGCTGCCGGAAGACGATTTCTGGCAGGCAGTGGCGCAGTGCGTGAAGGATTACCAGCAGGCGCATCCGGAGCATGCGACTAAATTCGCGCGTTATGACATGTTCGCGCCCGAGTTTACCCGCTCCTGCCTGAACCGCCTGCAGCTGGCGAATAACCAGCAGATGATCAACCTGTCCGATCCCGCCGAGAACCTTAAGTTCGCCGGTACGCTGGTCAACCCGATTGCCCGTTGGCGCTAAGCGTTACACTGTCACTAAGTAATTATGCGGTCACCCTGGTGGCCGCTTTTTTAATGGTTTTATTGCAGGAATCTTCAATGGCTTCTTTTCAACCGCTGGCAAAGCTGACCCGGCGACATCTGATCTTTCCGCTTTCTCTGGTGCTGTTCGAGTTCGCTACCTATATCGCCCATGACATGATCCAGCCCGGCATGCTGCTGGTGACCCAGGAATTTAAAGTCGGGCCAGAGTGGGTCTCCACCTCGCTCACTGCCTATCTGTTCGGTGGCATACTGCTGCAGTGGCTGCTGGGTCCGCTCTCGGATCGTATCGGGCGACGTCCGGTGCTGCTCAGCGGCGTGGCCTTTTTTATGCTCTCCTGCATCGCGACCCACTGGGTGCAAAGCATTGAGCAGTTTGTCCTGCTGCGGTTTCTGCAGGGGATCAGCCTCTGCTTTATCGGTGCGGTGGGTTACGCAGCGGTGCAGGAGGCGTTCACGGAGTCGCTGAGCATCAAAATGATGGCGCTGATGGCCAACGTTGCCTTGCTCGCCCCGCTGGCCGGGCCGCTGGCTGGCGCGGCTTTTCTGACCGTGGGAGAATGGCGCACCCTGTTCTGGCTGATTGGTGCGGTTGCGGCGCTGGCGCTGGCCGGGCTGTGGTATGCCATGCCTGAAACAGCAGGCGATCGTCAGAAACCGCTGTCGCTGCGATCGATTATCAGTGGTTACGCGGCGTTGCTGAAGGATCGTCAGGTGATGCGTGGTTCACTGGCTATCGGACTGGTCACCGTACCCTGCATCGCCTGGGTGGCGCTATCACCCGTGATTTTGATCCACGGCGCGCAACTCAGCCGCATCGACTATGCCCTGCTTCAGCTGCCGGTCTTTGCCGCGATGATTGCGGGCAACCTGACGCTGGGCCGCTTATCCAGCCGTCTGCCGATTGAACAGCCGATACGGCTTGGTGCCTGGCCAGTAGTCTGCGGACTGGCTATTGCGGCGGTCGCTACCCTGCTGGATCCGCAAAGTTATCTGTGGCTCACCGCCGGAATGAGTCTTTACGGCTTCGGCACCGGGCTGATTAACGCCGGACTGTATCGCATGACACTCTATTCCAGCAATGCCGGAAAAGGCAGCGTGGCGGCAATGCTGGGCATGATAAGCATCCTGATTATTGCACTGGGCATTGAAGCCGCCAAAACCGCGTATTTCAGCTTTGGAACCGGGGGCTTCAGCCTGGTGAACCTGATCTGCGGGCTGCTGTGGCTGGGTCTGGTGAGTGCGTTCCTGCGTGCAGGCCAGCGGAAATTATGTGCCGAATTGTAATAACACCCCTGCTGGTCGTTAAGAAAATATAAACCCGCGGAATGGCAGATTTTTATTTGCCATTCCGTATATTCAAACCATTCATAAATTCCCACTCACTCCCGCATTTATTATTTTCAGATAAGCTTTGACCAAATCGTTACTTTATCTGTGTGATGCGTCATTCGATGATGATTCCGCCTGCTGAGGCAATTGATAACAAAGGAATTCACCATGACGACGTTATTTCCCCTTAAACCACGCGCACAGACGCTGGTTTTTACATTACTTGCCGGGACTCTCACTTTTAATGCAGTGGCCGCGCCGGTCAAAGGCGGCACGCTGATTTATCTTGAACAGCAGGCACATACCAACCTCTATCCGCCCGCCGGTGGCTTTTACCCGAATGGCGGCATTCTCAATCAGATTACCGATAAATTAACCTGGCAGAATCCTGAAACATTACAGGTGGAACCCTGGATTGCGGAAAGCTGGACCACCAATGCCGATAAAACCGAATACACGTTTAAGTTACGTCCTGGCGTGACTTTTTCCGACGGCACGCCATTAGATGCTAACGCGGTGGCGAAAAACTTTGATACTTACGGGCTGGGAAATAAAGCGCTGCGCCTGCCGGTTTCGGAAGTGATTAATAACTACGACCACAGTGAAGTGATTGACCCGCTGACGGTGAAGTTTTATTTCAAAAAACCCTCGCCCGGATTTTTGCAGGGCACCGCCACGATTGGCTCCGGCCTGGTGTCGCTGAGTACCCTGGCACGCAGTTTCGATCAACTGGGTGATGCCCGGCATATCATCGGTTCCGGGCCATTTGTGGTCAGTGATGAGAAGCTCGGTCGTGAAGTGGATCTGGTGGCGCGCAAAGAGTACCAGTGGGGCCCGAAAAACATCAGGCAGCAGGGGCCGGCTAACCTCGACGGAATTAAAGTGATTGTGACGCCGGAAGACAGCGTGCGCATCGGTGCGCTGCTGGCGGGCCAGGCGGAACTGATTCGTCAGGTGCAGGCTTATGATGAGAAGCAGGCGAAAGATCAGAACTTCCCGGTTTATGCCGCGCCGACCCGGGGCGTCAACGACAGCCTGAGCTTCCGCCCCGATAACCCGCTGGTGAGTGATATCCGGGTGCGTCAGGCGTTGCTGCACGCCACTAATGCGAAGCAGGTGGTTGAAACGCTCTTCTCTCCCAACTATCCGCAGGCAACCTCGGTCGTCGCGACCACCGCTGCGGGCTACGTCAATCTGGCGGACAAACTGACGTTTGATCTGGCGAAAGCGAAGACATTGCTCGACCAGGCGGGCTGGAAACCGGGCGCAGATGGCATCCGGGAGAAAGCGGGCCAGCGACTGGCTCTGACCGTCTATGAATCCCTGCCACAGCCGCAGAACAAAGAGGTGCTGCAACTGGTCGCGCAGCAGTGGCGACAGGCGGGGGTTGCCCTCACCGTCAAAGCCGGTGATGCGGGCAGCAAAACGCTGGATAACCTCGATCCCCTGAAGACGCCGCTTAACGTTACCGAAGTTGGCCGCGCCGATCCCGACGTGATCAAAAGCAGCTTCTACCCGGCTAACCGCGACAACCTGCTGCAGAAAGGTGGCTCCAGCGACAAAGTAAAAAACTTCCGTGATGACAAACTTAATCAGCTGCTGGTGGACGTCTCCTCCGAAGTTGATCCGGCAAAACGCCTGCAGCTGACCGGTGATGTTCAGCGCTATCTCCTGGACCAGGCCTATGTGATTCCGATTTTTGAAGAGCCGCAGGTTTATGCAGGCGCGCCCTGGCTGAAAGGGGTCAGTTTTGAAGCGGTAGGCCGTCCGGCGCTGTATGGTGCCTGGCTGGAAAAACAGTAACCGGAGGTGATGATGCGCCACTATCTGCTGCAACGCGCCGGTCTGGGACTGCTGGTACTGTGGGCTGCGTTTACCCTGTCATTCGTGCTGTTGCAGGTGCTGCCGGGTGATGCGGTGTTGATCAAGTTTCAGAATCCGGATCTCGGCCTGAGTCCCCAGCAGATTGCTGAGATGCGCCAGGCCTATGGCGCAGACAGCCCGCTGTGGCAACAATATCTGCATACGCTGGCGGCGATGCTGCATGGCGAGTTCGGCTATTCGGTGCAGGCGGGCGTGCCGGTCAGTGAACTGCTGACCAGCAACCTGCCGGGCACGCTGCGACTGGCGCTGTGCGGATTCCTGCTGGCAACGCTGCTGGCTTTCGTGCTGGCGACCCTCTCAAGGCTGCCCGCCCTGCGCTTCCTGCGTAATCTGCTGCAGTCCCTGCCCGCGCTGTTTATCTCCGTGCCGACCTTCTGGCTCGGCATCGCCCTGATTCAGCTCTTCTCATTCCAGCTGCGCTGGATCCCGGTCATCAATCCCTCGCCCTGGCAGGGACTGATTCTGCCGATTATCACCGTCGCGGTTCCAATCTCAGCGCCGCTGGCACAGATTCTGCTGCGCAGCATTGATGAGGTTTCCACCCGGCCATTCGTGGCGGTGGCGCGGGCCAAAGGCGCCAGCGAGCACTATGTCCTGTGGCGGCACATCCTGCGTAACGCCATGCTGCCGGTGCTTACCGTGGCGGGTCTGCTGCTCGGCGAACTGATTGCCGGCGCGCTGATTACCGAAACGGTGTTTGGGCTGGGGGGGCTGGGTCAGCTGACGCAGCAGGCGGTGAACAATCAGGATGTCGCAGTTTTACAGGCGGTGGTGATGATCTCCGCGCTGGGTTTTGTAGTGATTAATCTGCTGGTGGATCTGCTGATGCCGCTGTTTGATCCGCGCTTACAGCTCTTAAGAGGTGCAACATGAGTCTGGTTGATTACGCGGCCGCCCGACAATCCGTCCCGTCCAGGCGTTACCGCTTCGCACCGGGCCTGTGGCTGGCCGTATTCGTGATGCTGCTGGCCGTGCTGGCGGCCCTTTTCCCGGCCCTTTTTACCCAGGCCAACCCGCTGGAAGGCATCGCGGGCGCACAGCGGCTGGCACCGCAGACCGGACACTGGCTCGGCACCGACCAGCTTGGCCGCGATCTCTTTGCCCGCATCGTTTACGGCGCGTCACATTCGCTTTCCGCTGCGGTCATGGCGGTAGCGATCGGACTGCTGGCCGGAACCGCGCTGGGCGTCCTGGCGGGCGCCACGGGCGGCAAAACTGAATCGATCGTGATGCGCGCCGTGGATGTGCTGCTGGCGATCCCGCCGCTGCTGCTCTCACTGAGCGTGCTGATACTACTCGGCTTCGGCACCCTGAACGCCGCGCTCGCAGTGGGCATCGCCTCCATTGCCAGCTTCGCCCGGCTGGCGCGGGCCGAAGTGGTGCGCATTCGCCACAGTGAATATATCGAGGCGGCATATGGCAGCGGCGGCCGCTTTTTTAGCGTGCTGTGGCGTCACATTCTGCCCAATGCGCTGACGCCGGTGATTGCCTATGCCGCCCTGCAGTTTGGTCAGGCGATTCTGGCGCTGTCGACCCTGAGCTTTCTCGGCTACGGCACGCCGCCGCCGGTGCCGGAATGGGGTCTGCTAATCGCTGAAGGGCGTAATTATCTGGCTACCGCCTGGTGGCTGACCACGTTTCCTGGTGTGGTGGTGGTGGCTGTCGTGCTCGCCGCGAACCGCATCAGTCAGCAACTTTCAGGAGGACGCCGATGAGCGCTCAGCCGTTACTCGCAGTCAACAACCTGACCCTAAGCTATCGCCGTGGCAACCAGTGGCTGCCGGTGGTGCATAATGTCAGCTTCGAACTGCACGCAGGTGAGATGGTGGCACTGGTCGGGGAATCCGGTTCCGGTAAAACCACCACGGCACAGGCCATTATGGGCCTGATGGCGGAAAACGGCCGCCGCGAAGCGGGTGAAATCCGGCTCAACGGCGTCGATATCAGCCAGTGGTCACAGAAGCGTTTCGACTCGCTGCGCGGTGCGCGCATCAGCCTGGTGCCGCAGGATCCTGGCAACTCCCTGAATCCGGTGAAAACCGTCGGCGAACAGGTGGAGGAGATCCTGCGCCTGCATCTGCGATTACCGGGAGCACAGCGCAAGCAGCGGGTGATCGATCTGCTGACCCGCGTCGGTCTCAGCCACCCGGAACAGCGGGTTACGCAGTTTCCGCATCAGCTGTCAGGCGGCATGAAGCAGCGTGTTTTGATCGCTATCGCCCTCGCCCTGCAGCCGGAGATCATTATTGCGGATGAGCCGACCAGCGCGCTGGATGTCACGGTGCAGAAGCGCATTCTCGATCTGCTGGATGACCTGCGGCAGGAATCCAGTACCGCCGTGCTGTTCGTTACCCACGACCTGGCGCTGGCGGCGCAGCGTGCAGACCGCATCATTGTTTTTCGCCACGGTGAGGTTCAGGAATCGGGACGCACCCCCCAGGTCATCAGCGCGCCATCACATCCCTACACCCGCCAGTTACTGAACGATGCTGCGCCGGACCGACCCGCCCGCGTTAAACCTGCGGCCGCCCGATTTTCTGCCCCGGCAATCCGGGCAACCGGCGTGATGAAAAGCTTTTCGCTGGGTAAACAGCAGCGATTACAGGCACTGAACAACGTCAGTTTTCAGGTGGCACGCGGCACCACGCATGCGCTGGTCGGCGAATCCGGATCCGGCAAAACGACACTGGCACGCATCGTTCTGGGCTTTGAAACCATCGATAGTGGCGCAGTGACGCTGGACGGCATTGTGGTCAATGGATTGCGCGGCGAGGCATTGCGTCAGCTGCGCCGTAAGATCCAGTTTGTTTATCAGAACCCCTTTGCCTCGCTCGATCCCCGCCAGACGCTCTATTCAATTATCGAAGAACCTCTGCGTAACTTTGACAAGCTGAACCGCAGCCAGCGCCGCGAACGGGTGGAAGCGATCACCTCGCGGGTGGCACTGCCACTCTCCCTGTTATCACGTCAGCCGCATGAACTTTCAGGCGGCCAGCGGCAGCGTGTAGCCCTGGCGCGGGCGCTAATCTGCGAGCCTGAAATCCTGGTGCTGGACGAGGCGACTTCGGCGCTGGATGTCACGGTGCAGGCACAAATCCTCGACCTCTTGCAGCAGCTTCAGGCCGAGCTGGGGCTGACCTATCTGTTCATTACGCACGATCTGGCGACGGTGCGACAGATTGCCGACAGCGTCACCGTTTTAAAAGCGGGCGAAGCGGTGGAGCAAGGTGACGTTGTCACGATATTCAGCGCACCTCAGCATCCCTACACGCGTGAACTGATTGGTGCGATCCCTCCGCTCGTTCCGTTAACGCACAAGGAGTCAGCATGAGCCGACGTCTCGGATTTTTTACCCGACTGCTGGATAACGTCCCGGCTAAACAGCGCTATCAGCTGGCTACAGAACAGATTCAGCATGCCGAGCGCTGTGGCTTTGATACAGCATGGATTGCTCAGCATCACTTTCATGAGGATGAGGGCGGACTGCCTTCGCCGCTGGTTTTCCTGGCGCACGCCGCCGCCCATACCCGCATCATCCGGCTCGGCACTGCCATCATCACGCTGCCGATGGAAAATGCACTACGGGTCGCAGAAGATGCCGCAGTACTGGATTTGCTGTCGGACGGACGGCTGGAGATCGGGCTGGGATCGGGCGGCACGCCGGACTCGTTTTTACCCTTTGGCCTGACGTTTGCCGAACGCGGCGCGGCATTTGCAGACAATCTGCATACGCTGCTCAGTGCCTGGCGCGGTGATTCGCTGGGACATCCGGACAATCATCTCTGGCCCGCCGCGCCGCAGCTCGCCGGACGCGTGTGGATCGCCACCTTTTCAGTTGAGGGCGCAATCCGTGCCGGCCAGGGCGGACACGGTCTGATGCTGTCGCGCACCCAGCCACGGCCAGCAGGCCAGGCAGAACGTCCGCTCGATGCGCTGCAGAATCCGCTGATTGATGCCTATCTTGCGGCACTTCCGGTGGGAATTGAGCCGCGTATTCTTGCCTCCCGCACTGCCTTTGTCGCGGACTCAGACTACTACGCGCGTCAGATCGCTGAACCGGGCATTCGCAAGCAGGCTGCTCAGTACCGTGGCGAAATTCGCGGTGAAAGTTTTGATGACCTGCTGGCACAGTTTGATGCCCATGTTGGCGGCATCGATCAGGTCGCGCGCTCACTGGCGCAGGACAGCGTGCTGCCTCGCGTCACCGATATCTCATTCCAGGTGCATTCAGCAGAGCCTTCGCATGCCGACACGCTGCGCTCGATTGAGCTGATTGCCGGACATATTGCGCCCGCACTTCGTGCTGCTGGCGAACCAGACAGGAGAATTTCATGAGTCAACCTGACGATTTGATTACCGCACTGGCGGATATCGATCCCGCTTCCGCACTGGCCCACGCGCGCCAGACACGTCATGCCGCGACGCGCCATGCCCAGGGCAGCTACAACGTGTTATTTGACCAGGGCGATGACGATTTTCCGTTAGCCGAGCGACGCCTTCTGTCCGCAAAAGTCGCAGGCTGGCATGACCGGTCGGAGCTGCAGACGCACTATCAGCCGCAGCAGCCCGTGCCCGACAGTGATCGGATTAGCGCCGCGCTGGATTTCGCGCATCGCCTCACCTTCGAGCCGGTTGCCGCTACACCTGCCCATCTGGAGACGCTGAAGCAGGCGGGCTGGAGTCCGCGTGGCATTGTCACGCTGGCGCAGCTGGTGGCGTTCGTCAGTTTTCAGAGCCGGTTAATCACAGGCCTGCGCAGCCTGCAGGGCCATGAAGCCGCGGCTGAAGCGGCACCGGTCGTCGCCGGTCACTGGCATGAGGCACTGAAGACCGCCAGCGGCAAAACGGCGCTGACCGCGTTTACGCAGCAGGAACTCGGCTGGGAGCCGTGGCTGCCCGCCAGACCGCTGGCTGAATTCAGTGAGGAGGAGCAGGCGACACTGGCAAAATTTGGTCACACCGATTCCGACTATTTCCGTCTGCTGGGGCGTAACCTGCCGCTGCTGGAGCAGCGTACCCTGACCGACAAAGGCATTTTCTACACCGCTGGCGGGCTGCCGCGCGCCGAACGTGAGCTGGCCGCCACCGTGGTCAGTAAGGTCAACGGCTGTATTTATTGCGCCTCGGTTCATGCGCGTAAAGCCAGCCAGCTTTCAAAGCAGGATGACGCAATACAGAAGCTGCTGAATGTCGCGCCCGGCGCAGTGTTATCCCACGGACACACTGCCCGCTGGCAGCCGATCATCGCCTTTTCGGCTGCGCTGTCACTAACCCCTGCGCAACCTGCGCAGTCGCAGATTGCTGCACTGCGCGAGCAGGGTCTGGATACGCTCGACCTGCTCGACCTGATTCAGTCCACCGCCTTCTTTGCCTGGGCCAATCGCCTGATGCTGACGCTAGGCGAGCCTTTTCTGCCGGAATAACAGGGATAAACATGACATTGCCTTTAACTGAACAACTGGTGCAGTGGCGTCGCGAACTGCATCAGCATCCGGAACTTTCAAACCATGAATTTGCCACAACTGAGCGTATTGCCGGCTGGCTTGAACAGGCGGGTATCCGGCTGTTGCCGCTGGGGCTGAAAACTGGCGTGGTGGCAGAAATCGGTCACGGCGAATCACTGATTGCCCTGCGCGCGGATATTGATGCGTTGCCGATTGATGAAATCACCGATCGCCCGTGGCGATCGCAGGCGCCGGGCGTCATGCACGCCTGCGGTCACGACGTTCACAGCGCGGTAATGCTGGGCGTCGCCCTGCAGCTTAAACAGCAGGAAGCCACGCTGCCAGGCCGGGTGCGGATTCTGTTTCAGCCCGCTGAAGAGACGTTTAATGGCGCTCGTCAGCTGATTGATGCCGGTGCGCTGGAAGGCGTACAGGCGATATTCGGCCTGCACAATGCGCCCGACCTGCCGCTCGGTACGCTGCGTAGTCGGGCGGGCGCGTTTTATGCCAACGTCGATCGCTTTGTGATCCGCGTTGAAGGTAAAGGCGCGCATGCGGCACGACCGCAGGAGGGCATCGATTCGATCGTGATTGCCAGCCATATTGTGACCGCTTTACAGACGCTGCCAAGCCGGGTGTTCAGCTCGCTGGAGACGGTGGTGCTGAGCGTGACGCGCTTTACCGCCGGGAATACCTGGAACGTGTTGCCGCAAAGCGTTGAGCTGGAGGGCACCGTGCGCACCCACAATGGTGAGATCCGGACGCAGATCCCCCACCGCATCCGCTCGCTGATTCAGGGCATCGCCGCCGGATTTGGCGCGACCGCTGAACTGGAGTGGACCGAGGGGCCGCCCGCTTTGATTAACACGCCAGGCTGGGTGGATGTGGCACTGGACGTCGCCCAGCAGAGCGGTTATCTCGCGGAGTATGCTGAGTCGCCGCAGATGGGCGGAGAAGATTTTGCTTTCTATCTGCAACAGGTGCCCGGCGCGTTTGTCAGCATTGGCAGCGCCAGCGAATTTGGCCTCCATCACGCCGCCTTCGATCCGGATGAAGCACTGATCGGCCCGGCAGTAGAATACTTCACGCAGCTGGTCCCGCGCGCGTTGCAGATTGTGGCGGCGCAATGACCAAAAAAAGGAGTGCAGCGATGTCTGTTCCGGTTCCGCAACCGATTCTGGATCACGCAGTGATTAACGTGGCCGACCAGCTCGACAGCGCCAGCGCGCGCTTCCGGCGGCTTGGCTTTCAGCTCACAGAGCGCGGTCATCATTCGCTGGGTTCGAGTAATCATCTGGCCATCTTTGGCGAAAATTATCTTGAGTTGCTCGGTTATGAACCCGGCAAAGGTAGCCAGCGCGCCGATCTCTGGCAATCGCCGCTGGGATTGAGTGGCCTGGTGTGGAAAAGCAGTGACGCCGACAGTGAGTTTCAGCATCTGGAACGTCAGGATCTGGATGGCGATCCACCCGCCTCTTTTCATCGTCCGGTCGATCTGCCCGACGGTACGGTCACTGAAGCGCGCTTTCGTACCGTGCGGCTGCGCCCTTCGCTGATACCCAATGGCCGCAGCTTTTTTTGCCAGCACCTGACGCCTGAAGCGGTATGGCAGCCTGCATGGCAACGCCATCCCAATGGCGTGCGGAACATCAGTGAATTTGTCATTGTGGCGCAGGACCCGGCGCACTCGGCTCAGGTCTATAGTCGTCTCTTTGGTGCCGCAAAAGTGCTTGCCTGCCCTGAAGGCGCCTTTGTCCTGCGTGCCGGTGCCGCCACGGTTCGATTTGCGTCAGCAGAGTATGCGCAACGTCGTTTCGGTCCGCTGCCAGAAGACTATGATGGCAGCGCCCGGATGGTTGCGCTGGGTTTTGAGACCGGCGATCTCGCGCAGGTCAGAAACGCACTACAGGCAGGTGATATTGCGTATCAGGAGCAGACAGAGGCGATTGTCGTGGAGTCAGGTGAAGGGTTTAATCTGGCTTTGCGTTTTACGTGAAGTGCGGGCCTGCGTTGTGATGAAAAACGCCTCGGCTAAGGCGTTTTTTTATCCATCGGAGTGATAAAGCAAAATGACTTTTGGCGTTTGATCGGCCTTTAGAGTCGCCTTAAATCAAAAAAACGACGATGGTGACAGGCCAAACCGCGCACACAATGCTCGTATGTGTGACACGGTCAACTGACGTTCGCCGCTGAGGATTCGGCTGACCAGCGACTTTTTGCCAATTTCATTTTCAAAGTCACTCAGGCTGAGGTTGTGCTGCTCGATCAGTACCCTCAAAACGCCAGGCCCGGTGCTGATTTCACCCTGACGGCTATTAAAGTCGGCCATCGCAGGATCATTATCTTCATAATGAGCAATGCGGGCACAAAGCAAATCTACCAGCGGATTATCCGGCTCATGTTCAATAAGGTATTCGACCAGTTTCAGTGCTTCTTCATAATCATGTCGCTGGTTGCTGCCGGCCAGCAGTGGCACTGCTTCTGCCAGCTGATTTGACAGCCTGATAGCTTCAGTATTCATTCGGTTACCTCCCGATATTTCTAAACAAGCTTGTCGTACTCAGCGTGAGTGCAGATATGTTTGATGAAGATTTTGCTGCGCTCAAAATCCGCGAAAAATATCACGCGCAAAGGGTTGTTGCTGACGTCAATGACCCACCATTTAGCGCGATACTTCATACGATCAAGGCTTGCATAAAGCCCCCTGAGATCGTCAGGACCACAGAAATCGCCCTGTCTGAGGTGGCGGTAAAGCAGATCCAGTGCTGCCGCTGCATTGGGATGTTTTCTGGCCGCCTCGTCAAATGGCACGCGTGAAATAACATGCGCTCCATTGGCTCCTGACTGTTTCCATTATGGAAACCATCTTTCAAAATGGCTGAGCGTTGACAAGATGGAAACGCAGAAACCTGCTTGTTCCCGAGTACTTAATACGCCTTAAGCTGATGTAAAAATGCCGGCAGAGGCTTCATTAATATGAATATAGATAAAGGGTTGCTGATATGAATCATCGAAATGCACAGGCAACATTGCACTTTGCTGTCGGACGATAATCCTGACTGTGCTCAGAAATCTTTTTCTGGAAAAATTGTGCCAACAGAAGCGAGAGATAGCGGGCTGGATAATAAAAAAACGCCTCAACCGAGGCGTTTTTCACAGGCTTACCCGCAGATAAATCAGAAGGTGTAGCTGGCGGTTACCGCGAAATTGCGTGGCTGGCCGTAAACAACGGAGCTGGCCACGTTGGTGTCATACTCTTTGTCGAACAGGTTATTGAGGTTGCCCTGCAGCGACAGATTTTTGTTCACCTGATAGCGGGCAAACAGATCAACCAGTGCATAGCTGCCCTGACGGGCGCGCCATGTGCCGTTGCCTTCCGGCCCACCGACGTCGTTCCAGATATGTGTCTGCCAGTTCACGCCGCCGCCCAGCGTAAGCTGCTGCAGCATCGGCAGGCGATAGCTGCTGAACAGATTAAAACTGGTCTGCGGTAACTGTGGATTAAAGGTACTGCCATCCCGGTTTTCCGCAATGTAGCGTGTGCCGCCAAAGGTCATCTGCCAGTTGTCGGTCAATGCGCCATTGACTTCAAACTCGACGCCACGACTCACTACGCCTTTACGGCCAATGTAGGCCACATCGCCTGAACCCTGAATGGTCTGGGTGGTGGCTTCTCCGACGTTATCCAGTTCGGTGCGGAATACAGAAACAGAAGCAGTCAGGCGACTGTCCATCCAGTCAGATTTCAGCCCGGCTTCGTAGTTTTTCCCGATAACCGGCGACAGATAAGCGCCACTGGCATCGCGATAATCCTGAGGCTGGAAGACCGAGGTATAGCTGGCATAAGCAGACCAGTTTTCAGCAAAGTCATAAATCAGCCCGCCATACGGGGTGATGTTATTTTCTTCCGCTTCCCCGCCTGGCGTTTCACGATTCCAGTTGGTGTAACGCGCGCCAAGGATCAGGTGCAGCGGATCGGCAAGCGACAGGCGGGTCGCCATGTAAGTCGACTTCTGGCGAACCAGCTGGGTATCGCTGGCGGGCAGACGTGGCGTCCAGTCTGACTCCGGGTACTGGCCATTGAAATCGTTGTAGTTGCCCAGCGACTCAGAGGAAATATTCTCAAAGGTGCTGAAGTACTTGTTATCCTGGCGGGTATAATTGACGCCCACCATCAGCTCATGCTGACGGCCCAGCAGTTCATACGGGCCGCTGGCAAAGGCATCGACGGCATCGACTTTGCGCTTCCCGGTGTTATAACCGGTTCCGCCCACCACAGGATAGTTGGCATAGGAAGAGACGCCCGCGCCCGTGTTGCGCTCGAAATAGCCATCAAGATAGATCTGCTTACTGTCCAGACGCATATCGGTGTGCGTGCCGTTTAACGTAAGGTTCCAGCCGTTGTCGAAGTCCTGCTTCAGGTTCACAAAGACTTTACGGTTCTCTTTATCGTTGTAGGCCCAGTCCGGCGCCGTGTTGTAGCCGCGTCGGGTATGAATCTGCGTGCCGTCGGTGTACCAGCGCGGTGCGCCGCCCCACATCGTGGAGTCTGTATTGACCTGGCTGAACTCATAACCCACCGACAGCGTGGCAGAGTCGGTGAGATCAGCGTCAACCACGCCATAGATAAACTGTTTTTTAGCACCATAACGCTCAATGAAGCTGTTATTGTCCTGCCAGCCGGCGACCATGCGGCCACGAACATTGCCGGACTCACTGAGTGGCGCGGAAAGATCGGCCACGTAGCGTTGCTTGTTCCAGCTGCCGTAGCTGGCGGAAACGGTGCCACCGAACTCTTTGCTGTCCGCATGCTTGCGCACCATGTTGATGGCAGCAGACGGATTGCCCGGCCCGGTCAATAGCCCGGTCGCCCCGCGTACCACTTCAACACGCTCATACAGCGCCATATCGGTCTGTGCATCGCCCAGATTCCAGCGCTCCGCAAAGGCGGTAGGAATGCCGTCGACCATGTAGTTATCGATCAGAAAGCCGCGCGCATAGTAGTTGGTGCGGTCCATATCGCCACTGATTCCATGAATGCCGGTGGTGTTGGACAGCACATCATTCAGTGACTGGAGCTGCTGATCGGCCATACGCTGAGTACTGACGATGCTGACGGACTGCGGCACATCACGTACGGTGCCCAGCATCTTGGTGCCGGCACGAGTCACCGGAACGCTGTAATCCGTATGGGGTGACGTTGTCACGGCATCATCAGTTGATGCGCTGACCGTTAGCGTCTGCTCGCTGCTGGCAGCCGGTGTGGACGTTTCTGCGGCGCGGGCGACATTATGTGCCAGTGACGAGGCGACGATGACGGCCAGTAAGGAGAATTGGAGTGGGCGTTGCAGAGCAGACGTACCCGTAACCCTGGGGTTCTGAAGATCGAAAGCGTTCATTAATTCCTCAATTATCTTTATGTTTTTATGCTGCCACTGTCACGACCTTGCATCCTGCGGACATCACTGCCCTGCTTAGGGTTTGAGGAACCAGAAACCCTTTCCATGAGCGCCTGTGCGCGGGTGTGATGAACTTTCAAAGCAAATGAGAAATATACGCATTGCGATTATCATTGCAAGATTTTGTTAACAAATAATGCGAGTTTTTTCAGGATAGCGTCTGCACGTTCAGGTTTTTTAAAGCCTGCTAATAAGAAGCGGTTGTTAAAATAGCCGATGAATAAGCGAACGATGAGAGCAGCAGGAATGCCGTCTCGCTTTTATTAATTATAAAATCCTGCTTCAGCCGCTCATTGACCTGAAGTTGCCACTCTTTGTGCGACAATACCCGCCTTGATGCTTTTATTTCCTTATTTAACACCAGACTTTGCAGGTATTCGCACATGCGCAAAACTTTAACTCTTAAAGCGCTGATGATGACAACCACCGTTTTCACTGCTTTTACAGCTCACTCCGCCACGCTGGTCCAGAATGTCAGCGCAGGCTGGGAAAGCTTCAGTGATAAGGTTGCCACAACATGGCAGCAGCCAGAGGGAATCGACTTTTATCTGCCCGCGATTACGTGGCATAACCGTGCCACATACGATCGGGAACACATCAATAAATATAATGAAAGGCCCTGGGGCGCAGGCGGGGGGATCTCCCGCTACGATGAAAAAGGTAACTGGAACGGCATCTATTTAATGGCATTCAAAGACTCCTTCAATAAATGGGAGCCTTTTGGGGGTTATGGCTGGGTAGCGACATGGCGTCCGCTGGCTGACCAGAATTTTCACTGGGGTGCAGGTTACACGGCAGGCGTTACCGCGCGGCATAACTGGGACTATATACCGGTGCCAGCATTGCTGCCGCTGGCCTCAATCGGCTATGGCGATCTCGATTTCCAGATGACCTACATACCGGGTACGCATAATAACGGTAACGTCTATTTTGCCTGGCTGCGCTACCACTTCTGATCGTGAAAACAGCAACGTCAGCGTGACATCGCCATGATGGAGAGATTGCTTAAAATGAGGGTCTCGCCATCATAGCGATGTCGCAGCAGATGATAGCTTTCGCATTCAATAATCTGCTTAACCGCATCCGAAAAGGTATTCATGGCGCTGCGCATCTGGCTCAGATAGTCATGGGTATCATAGACCCGATCGATCCCTTCCAGCGCATGGTTCATGATTTTGCGGGCGACATCATTAGGCGTGTCGAGGGCAGAAAGTTTTGATCGGGCGGTGCGGCGCAGATCGCGTGGGGTAAATGACTCCAGTCCCAGCCCACGCGGAGCGCGGATCATCCGCCGCAGAGCCTGATTCAGCGCGCCTTTTGACAGCGGCTGTTGGGGATCGCGTGGCGCGGACACCAGCCATGGCGAGTCCGGATCGGCGGCATTAAGTAACGCTTCGATGCACTGCCGCATCAGCGGTGAAATCGGCAGCACATGCTCGCGCTGTGATTTATTGCGGGTGCCCTGCATCCACAATCCTAACTGCAGATCGAATTCCCCTTTCTGCGCCTGCACAATCTCATCCGGCCGTCGGGCGCTGACCAGACATAAACGCAGCGCCCAGCGCGCCTGCTCCGATAATGCCCAGTTATCCAGACCGTGCCAGAAAACCCAGATTTCCGCATCGGTCAGTTGCCGGCTGCGCGGTGGCGTAGCACGACCTGCGACATCCCGTTTTTTCATCGAGGCAATAGGCGAGTGATCGAGATAGCCCTGCATCTCGGCCCATGCGAGGAATTGTTTGGTCAGCGCGAACACCCGACGCGCCTCCTCCTTTTTACCGTCGGCAATCAGGATGTTGTAAAGCCGGTTGAGGCGCAGACGGTTCAGCGTTTTGAGCGGCTGCGATCCGATGTTGGGCAGAACGTGTTTCAGCAGAGACGAAACGGCGATTTCAGGACGCCGCCGGCTGATCAACAGTGACAGTTTTACCCAGACCTTCATCACCTGCTCTACCGTGCCTTCATCGCCAAAATTATCCAGTTCGCTCAGCGAAGCTGCTTTAACCTGCTCCAGCCAGATAAGGACATGACGACCAACATGTGCTGAGCGCGCTGCAGTTATTGTCGAATCTGTTATCACATTATTACCTGTTGCCCGTTTCAGAGCCGCCATTCTACCCACCCATAAGCTATGACTCCAGACCTAATAAGTCTGGAGTCACAATGACGTATTCTGAGCCATTCTGAGAGACTTTTCGGGTGATGATAAAGAAGTGTTTTTGCGACCTGTTTTGCTCATCTGAGTGGTCAGGCTGATGCATGAGCAGCCCACTGTCAGGGGATGTAAAGATGCCTTACCGAGATATACAATGATAACTATTATCATTTTCATACGCATTTGCTTGCATACCTTAACGATTCAGGGAGATTTTCTAAGTGAATGTAACCATGCGTGTCCATAAGCGCCCTGCCGCACTGCTGCTGGCTGGTTTGTTGAGTACTTCTGCTAACGGCGCTACTCAGGAAGAGACTGAAAAGCTGGCTGATGATGAAACGATGCTGGTCACGGCTGAACAGGAGTTAAAACAGCAGCCCGGCGTTTCAGTCATTACCTCACAGGACATTGAAAAGAATCCGCCGGTCAACGACCTCTCCGACATCATCCGTAAAATGCCAGGCGTCAATCTCACCGGTAACAGCGCCAATGGTGTACGCGGTAACAATCGTCAAATCGATATTCGCGGCATGGGGCCGGAAAACACGTTGATTCTGATCGACGGTGTGCCAACGACCTCGCGCAATTCAGTGCGTTACAGCTGGCGTGGCGAGCGTGATTCCCGTGGCGACTCTAACTGGGTACCGCCGGAAATGGTTGAACGAATTGAAGTTATTCGTGGACCGGCGGCAGCCCGTTACGGTTCAGGCGCTTCTGGCGGTGTGGTTAACATCATTACCAAACGTCCGACAAATGACTGGAGCGGATCGCTGTCGCTCTACACCAACCAGCCAGAAGATGATAATGAAGGGGCAACCCGACGCGCCAACTTTAACCTGAGTGGTCCGCTGGCGGGTGATGCGCTGACTATGCGGCTTTATGGCAACATCAATAAAACTGACAGCGATGCTTTCGATATCAATCAGTCGCATAACGGCTCCGGCGCGGCCGGCCGTGAAGGCGTTCGCAACAAAGACATCAACAGCGTGTTGTCCTGGAAGATTACGCCATTGCAGGTGCTGGATTTCAGCTATGGCTACAGTCGTCAGGGCAATATTTACGCCGGGGATACTCAATACAGCAACGGTGCCGGTAATAAGCTTATCGAATCTCTCGACGGGTCGGAAACTAATCGTCTTTATCGTCAAACCTGGGGCCTGGCCCACAACGGTATCTGGGACTGGGGGCAGTCAAAACTGACCTTTAACTATGAGAAGACGAACAATACCCGTCTGAACGAAGGCACCGCGGGCGCGGGTGAAGGCCGAATCAACAGCAATACGTTTTCGACCAGTCGCTTTGAAAGTTACCGGGCGGGAGGTGAAGTCAGCTTCCCGCTGGAATTGCTGCGTGAACAGACCGTCACGCTGGGCGCTGAGTGGAACCGTGATGAGCTGAACGATCCCAACTCCATGAACGGCACCAGTGCGCCGGGCGTTTCGATTGATGGCATCAGTGGTGATGCGGGCAGCCGCAATAGCAAAAACAGCGCGACGCTGAGTTCGCTCTATTTCGAAGATAACATCGCCGCGACCGACAGCACTGAGGTGATACCGGGTTTGCGCTTTGATTATCACGATACTTTCGGGGCGAACTGGAGTCCGTCGCTGAATATTTCTCAGGCGCTGGGAGAAAGTTTTACTCTGAAAGCGGGTATCGCCCGTGCATTCAAAGCCCCTAACCTTTATCAATCCAGCGAAGGCTATTTACTGGCTACACGAGGCAATGGCTGCCCGGTCAACGTGACGAGCGGCAGCTGTTATCTGCTGGGTAATCAAAATCTTGATCCTGAAGTCAGCGTCAATAAAGAGCTGGGTATCGAGTTCAGTCAGAATGGCTATATTGCGGGTCTTACCTGGTTCCGCAATGACTACAAGAACAAGATCGTCGCCGGGACCGATGTGCTGGGTTACGCCTCTAATGGCAACAATATTCTGCAGTGGAGCAACGGCGGCAAAGCAGTTGTTGAAGGTCTGGAGGGTAACGTAACGATACCGCTGGTCAGTGATGAACTTGAGTGGCGGACTAATGCCACTTATATGATCCAGTCAAAGGATAAAAAGACCGGCAATCCGCTGTCGATTATCCCGGAATACACCATCAACTCCATGCTGGACTGGCAGGTGACGCAGGATTTCTCTGCTAACCTGAACTGGACAATGTATGGCCGCCAGAAACCACGCCAGTATGCGGAATCCCGCACAGAAAATGGCTCAATGTCGAATCGTGAAGTCGGGGCTTACTCGGTATTCGGGGTTAATTTCAATTACGACATTTCCAAAAATCTGCGTGCCAATGTCGGTATTAATAACCTGCTGGATAAGCAGCTCTACCGGGAAGCAGATGGGGCATCGACCTATAACGAGCCAGGACGTGCTTATTATGCCGGTCTGACCATGACGTTTTAATCAACACAAGCGCTTCCGGCTGGAAGCGCTTTTTTCCTCAAACCACACTCTTCCAATTCGTTTTCAACTACTTAAAGTCAACCTGCATCAATTCGGCAATCGTTGAATCACGTGTTGTCAGCACACAGCGGTCCAGGTAATCGGTAAATCTGGAAGGCTTATTCATGCCAAGCTGTAGCAGTTTGGAGTTATCAAACACCACATTCAGGTTTGAGAAGTGGCCATACAGGTTCATTGCGCGCAGCATGATACGTTCATTGCAGGGTCCAAACAGATCCTTAAACGTTCTTCTGCTATCTGACAGCTGTTTATAGGACACCTTCTGGTAGTCCATACCCAGCGCCTTGTTTCCTGATGCTCTGGCCATCGCCTCATCAATTTCCGCAAACGTAACACTGCTGTGTGTCCCGGCAGAGATATGAATGACTTCATTAATGACGTTTTCTGCGTCAAGCAGCAGAACCAGTGCATCCGCGCAGTAATCAACCGGAACCACATCAATACGATCGTCGAGGTCGCAGGTGAATTTACCCAACGCCAGTGCCATTCTGAATACCCAGAAAATGCTGGCTGAAGGCAGGCATCCCTGATCGGAATGACCTACCACAATCGATGGACGGGCAATCACCAGTGGCAGGCGTGGCAACTTCTCTGTCATCAGCTTTTCAATTGAAGCCTTACTCCAGGTGTATTCAACGACATGTTGATCCCGGCTGGAGTTGAGGCCGCCCTCAGTGACCAGTGAGCCGGGTTCCGGCGCACAGGACATAGCGGTTCCAACGTGGATGAATTTCTTCAATCCTTCAACACGGCTCATTCGTTCGGCAAACCGGAACGTGCCCTCAACGTTCACTTTCCAGATAGTGGGATTATTACCAAATGAGGCGACAGCGGCGCAATTAATGACATGGGTAACATCATTAAGTCGGGCGTCATGAATAAAATCGTCTGTAAATGCCAGGTCACCCAGAATAATATTTTCAGGTGCTATCGTATTGATTACTGACTCATTTAAGCCAAAGTTCTTCAGGTTGGCTTTAAGCCTGTTTAACCCTTCGTCAACGGTCTCGCCTCTGACCAGCAGCAGCAGTCGATCCTGAACTCTGCTCTGCAAAAGATTTGCTACGACAGCCCCGCCTAAAAACCCTGTTGAACCGGTAATAAGGATATTTTTCATGATAGTGCCATTCACGCTGGTTGAAGAAAGGAAAGCATTAACAAACGTTTCCCCGAACAGAAAACTATTCAAATAAATAAATGAAGGAATGTTGTGGTTAAACTATTTATGACGAGCAGACCGGAAAATCAGATTTAATTCTGGACCAGTCGCTCACGCTCTGCCAGCCTGTCAGTGAGCTAGCCAGGCCAGTATAACGCTGAAAGTTAACGCCAGGCTCAACAGAACTAAAGATATTTCATCAAAATTATTCATTTAGGTTTTGTTTATATATCGACGTAAGAACATGGAATAAACAGGTGCTTTTGGCTGCCTCTTCGGACAGTCACATATAAACAACTTTTCTCATTTGGGATCAAGTTTTATTTGTTTTATTTTTACAGAACTTAGCCTGTTATTTATAACCTAGCAAGATTAAGAATTTATTAAGAGAAAGGCAGTCGTCAGAATATACTCGAAAATTAAACGAAAATTGTTTAAATAATAAATCTGCAAAGTTGTTTACCTGTCGTTTAATATTCAGCATATAACCCTTGCCCGGCAGTGAATAGCGGTCACCCCGATGTCTGGCATCTGAGGCATATCATCATAGCGGCACCCTTTCACGTTTCAGGCAGATAAAGCGAGTTTTTCCGCAGAGCACTCCGCGCCCGTCTTTTCGGGTGACCGACGGGATGCCGTGCTCCTGATTAAAAATACAGCACCCATTTCATTTATTTTGTGAAAAGCGTAACGACAGGTAACTAACTTCGTGATTCCTGTATCCTGACGAGCTAAACACCCTAACGCCTGGCTATGCTGAGCGGGGTTCAACCTGCAACTCTGACTATCAGGATATAAAAAAGATGAAAAAATTATCAGTTATTGTTATGGCTACCGGTCTGTTTTTGTCTGTGAATTTACAGGCTAACGCCGAAGGATGTCTGAAAGGCGCCGCAGTCGGCGGTGTGGCAGGTCATGTTGCTCATCATCATGGTGTTGCCGGTGCCGCAGCGGGTTGCGCAGTCGGTCATCATATGGCGAAGAAAAAACAGAAAGAGGCGGAAAAAAATCAACAGGCCCAGCCGGCACAGAATTGAGCTGAGCTTTAGTGCTGATGTAAAATAGCGGATTGCCGGACAGGGTGTTGTCCGGCAATCGCCAGAGTTCGAACAATAATCCAATTGAAAATTTCAGACGCATTATAATTGATTTACTTAAACCTTTTATCATGATGAGCATCTAAGATGTTTAGTGAATATTTCGATATTTAACAAGGGGTTGATTTTTGACCTGTGTTAATGCTTCTCTCTGGGCTGATACAGTCAAATTACGAAAGATGAGTGCTTTCTTTAATCTTGGCACCCCATAATCTGGAAAGCTCGCTGCGATACAAACTGCCCAGGCATAATTAACGCCAACTGTCATCCTGGATACCAGTCATTGTGCCACTTTTACGTTAGTGACCAGAAATTTGAATAAGGGACGCATATCTCAAGTTCAGAAAGCGGGAAGCTTCTTTTAAAGAACCGTCCTTTATCGATCCAACCACATAGAATCATATTGTCTGAGCATTCCAGCACAATCATTGTTTTTCTTCTTTTTCTCCGCCGGACAATAGTGCCGGTCGCGATCATGATGATGCCTTAGCGGCGCCAGCATTGGCGCTTAAAAGTAGTGTTCTGATAATAAAATCATTACTTCTTCGGATATCTTCAATTTCTGGCTGAATCTTTCCATATATCCGCATACCCTCAATCATCATGAAAAGGCTTTTTGCTACTACTCTCGCTTCTTCATCCCGGCGAAAAACGTGTTGTTGCTGGCCTCTGAGTAATATGCACTCTAATTCGTTGATTATATTTTTAAATTTTTCAGAGACTTTGGCTTTAACCTCTTTGTCACCAGGCAAAAGCTCACTGGCTGCGGCAATTGTAAAACAGCCTTTCTCTCCGGCGGGCGCGGAGGATAACTGAACAGCAAATTCAAGCGTCGCTCGCAAGGCGGCTTCTGGCGACATTTCTGCGGTTCGTTTTTTTGTTCTTAAAGTGCCCTCATCCATATAGCGCTGTAAAGCTGCAAGATAGATAGCGCGCTTATCCGGGTAAAGTTTATAGATGCTGGCACTGGCCAGTCCTGAAGCTTTCATCAGATCAGCCATGGATGTGGCCTGATAGCCATTCTGCCAGAAGCAGTTAAGTGCCGTGTTAAGGAACACGTCTGGATCAAACTCTCTGGGTCTGCCTGCAGATGATTTCATAAGACTCTCCTGTGCTGATGACCGATTGTAGATCGATCAATCTACAATTAAAAGATTTTGTTTTCTCCCTATTCCAGGCCAATAAATCTTCTGAGGAAATGTTCTGTATCAGACACAAGCCGCCGCCAGGCGGCAGCGGGGAATTAGCTACAAAGGAGTTACTTTCTGCACATGGTGCTGGAAAACGTAGGGATCGGATAACAGTTCAAACTGCTCATCATCCGGATATGTCACGGCAATCTGATACTGTTCGCCTGCAAAGGCTTTGATTGCCTCTAAGTCTTCCCAGTATGTAGCAAGAAAAAAATGCTCCCATTCACCCTGCGTTTCCCTGCGCACACAGGCTCCCAGATTGCCTGGTGTTCCTTCTGAATGCTCTACACCGGTCTTTTGCAGGTGAGTCGCAAAGCCTTCTGCATGCCTGAGCGGTACGCATCCGTGCCATGTTCTGACAATCATTTCGCTCTCCTCATGTTGTGGAACGAGTTAAAACATAAATAAAGTTCATGCTATTTGTCTATCGGAAGGGCTGCGTGATAATCTTTAGCCGCAAAATACTTTCGCCTAATCTATGACTCACCACACTACCTGCAGGTTCAGGCAACGTGCCGGTCGCGGAATTAATCGCGTGACTCATACTGCTTAAAACTGACTCATGGAGAGAGTTTCTGATCAATTCCTGTTCGACACCTCGTTTAACGCTGATAATCACCAGTGCGTTGGGCAGCATATTTACTTTTTTTGTATGGCTCAATGAAATCGAACGCACAACCTTTCTGGCACAACCCATACTCAAAGCACTATGGTGCACCGTCCTGCCTCTGGGATTGTCCGTTTATCTGATCATAAAAAAATGGGGTAAGGGAGAGGCTGTAACTGGCATGATGAATAACATCAAACTTTTCGCAGGGGCAGTTCTGATAGTTACCTTTTTAGGTTATATGCTGCTCACCACCATAGTCTGGCTACTTCCCGGTACAACCAGCACCTATACGGCATATAGTGAGTTTTCGGGCGGCAGTCGTAACAGCTGTTCTGGCGTAGATGTTAACGATCCAGATCTGCAAAGACGCATAAAAGTTTGTGAGCCTGCGGGGAATTATTTTAGTGGTGGAATGCTTCGCGTTACCAAACGTAGCAATGCGGCAGGTATGACCATTATTAACGCCATCCTGAGAGACTGAGGTATACTCCGGCCCTGTTCACCGCCTTAAAATATCGGGGACTGAGAATTCGGGCCCGATAATTTCAATGTAGTAGTAACTTCAGCAGCTGCTAAACCCTGTTTCAGGAAATCTGACATACTGCCAGGCTAAATGACTGCAGAGTATGATTTATGGAACACTCCAGACCATTAACGCTTAGTATGATGTAACTAATTCCATTAACTGACTCTGCGTTATCAGTTCGGCATTCCGGGACAATCCATGTCCTTTATGAAAGCAATATTTATACGCAAAACGGAGTCACCCACTATTTCCCTCAGGCCTGATTACATCCGCAGGGCTGCATATTTAATGCTGATTTAAAGAAATATTTTTCATTGGCCGTGATTTTTACCACAACCATCAGCACTATCAGTCCGGCTTTGTACCCGACATCTTCAGCTGCGCCCTGGCATTATAAAACCGTCGATAGGATAACCAGACTGCGATGATAGTTGACAGGCTGGCGGTGCCTATCAGCATAAAGGTCACCATAATCTGATACTTAATTGCCTTTAGCGGATCGATTCCGGCGAAAATCAGTCCGGACATCATACCGGGAAGACTGACCAGCCCGACTGTTTTAGCTGCATCCACTGTCGGGATCATCGCGGTGCGAATGCTGTCAGCAATAATCCGGCCTGAGGCAAGCTTCACCGATGCACCCAGGCTCAGCATCTCCATAATTTTCTGGTAGTTGTCGCTGATGCGCTGATTCAGGTTGCTGAAACAGAGCCCTACCGCAACCATAGCATTCCCTGCGATCATGCCTGAAATGGGAATGACCTGCATGGGCACAAACGCTATCGCGCCGCTCAGTACCAGAATCGTCAGTGTGATGACGGTGCCGCTGAAGATTGAGGTAAAGGCTATCGCAAAGGCGTTATCAATATTCCGACCGCGTTTGCGGGCGTTGATCGCAGCATTCACGCAGATAAACAGCACCATCAGGACCGTCAGCCAGCTGTTATTGACATCGAAAATCGACTTCAGCACAAAGCCGAAGATGACCAGCTGAACGATGGCCCGGCAAACACTCCAGACAATATCTTTGCCCATGCCCAGTTTTTCTTTCTGGCTGATAAGCAGCGCTATGACGACCAGCGTCAGCGACAGCAACAGCGAGGTGTCACTGATATTATGCTGATTCACGCGCATTCTCCTTTTCTGGCGGCTCAAGGCGCAGCACATACCCGGCCTGCTGAATATCGCTGACATCATGACTGATCCGCACCACCGCCACCTTTTCTTCAGCTGCAATCCGGTTAATCAGTGAAAGTACGGCCAGCCTGTTCTCTTCATCAAGGGCGCTGGTCACTTCATCCAGTAACAGTACGTCAGGCATAAACTGCAGATTGCGGAGCAGTCCGACACGCTGCTTTTCTCCGCCTGAAAGTTGTTCAACCGGTTTATCCAGCATGTCAGGAGAAAGATTAACGCTTTCCAGCGCAGCAACAAGTTTGTCCCGTTGCGGCTTCTGACGGCGAATCTGCCAGGGCAGCGCAAGATTTTCATAAACCGTCAGACCAAACAGTTGTGGCGTCTGAAAACAGTACGACACCTGCTGACGATAGGTCTCCGCTTTAAGCATGGTGATGTCACTGTTCCTGAAGAAGATTTGGCCTGTAGTTGCGGTAATCAGTGAAGCAAGAATTTTCAGAAGCGTGCTTTTTCCGCTGCCGGATGGACCGGTCAGTAACACATAATCGCCCTGATTTAGCTGCAGAGAGATGGGTCGCAGTAACTGGCGATCCCCGACTGAAAAAGTAACATCCTTCGCATCCAGCAGGGGCAACGCTCTGTCCATATTTACGCCTCGGGACCTGATAAAATTCAGAAAGAATGGAGTTTAGTATCAGTAAAAAGCTGGCGATATGACTCACAGACTAATTACCGGTAGTGTACTTCCCTGCCCTTAAACACAACCGGAATGGCGCATCAGGGACATCTGGCTGAGAGGAAAAGGATAAGGCATTACACTGCGGCTGTTCATCTTTTGAGAACAACAGTGACCGGCCCGGCTGCAGCCGGTCAAAGCTGGAAGCGTGTCAGACCTGCTAAGCAAAACTTATTTGTTTTCCCAGTGGGTAGAAACCGGATTGGTTACGCTGTTTTTTTCCTGCGTATAGGTGCCATTTTGCTGCGCGATGGCCTCGCCGGTATCCGCAATCGCGTTCTGAATAAAAACGTTCTGCTTTTCATTTCTGATAAAGGTTAACTGGTGAAAGGCCGTTTTATTGCCCCAGTCGGATGAAGGCAGTGAGATAAAGCGAACGGTGAAGGTTTCATCTTCAAACCTGCCCTGCATGACATAAACGCCGTAATGGTTTTCCCCCTGAGAAATGATCTTATAGGTGCCGTTATCGTAGTAATAAATCTCCGCATCCGGAAACGGCTTTTTGTCATACATTTTGCGGTAGTGCAGCACCTGTTTGATGGTGGGCTGACCAAAGCTGACGGTAAGCTTGTTACCCTCTGCTGGTGTCGTCAGACCTTCAGCGTGAACACTGCTCATCAGCATTAACAGGCTGGTAGTGACCATGGCGGTGGTTTTCACTCTATTTCTCCTTATCGGATTAGGGGGACAATAGCGTAAATCACCCACGAACTTACACGGCAGCGAGTGTCTGGTGAAGAGGCAGCTAACACCTTATTACACATTGTTATAATCACGACAGGTGACCAGATTATTTCAGAAGCTCAAGCCCGATAAACGTTGTCCGGCTTTCGATTGATCTAAACAGCCTAATTAAGCAAACCAGCGCCGACATTGACCGATAAGCCCAGAATAGCCAGGTTAAAAATAAATGAGATAACAGACTGCAATAACGTCAGCTTTCGCATTTCTGTTGTTCCGGTGGCGACATCTGCCGTCTGCGAGGCAACCGCGATGGTGAATGAAAAGTAGAGAAAGTCCCAGTAGCCAGGATTTTTCGTTTTATCCGGAAAGATCAGCGGACTCACGCTGTTATCCCGGTAAAGATAGTGCTGGTGGGCATAGTGCATTGCAAATGCGCTGGGTAGCATGGCCCAGGATGCAATCAGCGTCATTGCCGTCAGCAACAGATGCAGCAGTCGCGGGGTGCCGGTAAGGCCTTTTAGCGTGGGCAGTTCACTCAGGATGGCCACAATGCTGACCATACAGGCTACGATCACAATGCCCAGTACCAGTGCAGCACTCTGATCCTGCTGTTGCGCAATGCGTTTGATGCCTGTCGCATCGGTACGCAGCATGCGAAACCAGAGAATACAAAGATAGAGCCAGGCCCAGACATTCCAGCTTATCAGTAACCGCTGCATCTGCCCGGGTTGATTAGAGAGCAGAAAATAGCATATCAGTCCGGCAGTGATGGAGAGCAGCAGCCGCAGGCGTGCATAAAGCGTGGAGGTTAAAGATGTCGGCATCGTAAAACCATTGTGATGTAATCAGAGTGATATCAACTGTAGCTAAAATCAGGGGAAAATCATGCACTAAGCATTAATTCTTACACTTTTAAAGTAGAGCTGTAGTTTCGATGCCGAATCATGAAATGTGTAAAACAGGTCAGCGCAAGGTGTTATGGAGACAAACGCCACCTGACGCTGAAATTAATAAAGCATAACGCTGGCTCTGACACGATTTTAAAGCGACTGTTTCAGAGTATTTGCATAGTTACACAGCATTTAATAATCCGGCATCAGTGAGTAAACATGCAAATAAATGGTTGAGTGCTTTGACAGTCATCTCTGACACATTAATTCAGTCAGGCCAGTCGGCTTAACAGAAACTATTAATATCTGCTCCAAAGTCAGCAAGGAAGAAATGGTGGGCTCAGGCACACTGTTTCCTGATAATTCTGAAAGTCAGTGTAAGACTATGGAAATATAGCGCTGTGATTAAGTATTAGCCTGATTTGCTGTATAATTACGCATTCGTTTACACAAACGCTTTTTCTGTACAGAGCGGTTTGTGTTTTGATCTTTGAAATTCAATGAGGCTCTGGAAATTTATGGATGATGTTGATCTGGCTCAGGAACGCGAAGAAGCGCATCTTGCCGCCTCGCTGGCAGCCCGTAAGAGCAAACTTACCAGTCCCAACGGCCTATGCGTCTGGTGCAAAGATGAAGCTGTCGTGGCCGAGACGGCTTTTTGCTCAGCCGAGTGCGATGAGGATTATCATAAGTATCGCCGTGAGCAGAGTCAGCGCATTAGCTGACATTCCTGATTGAGAGATCCTCGAACCAGCGCTGAACACCTCTCTGCACTCAACCTGATGCCCTGCCGATCCTCATTGTCACATCCGGCTGCAGGTTTTTGCTGTCACTGTCGGCAGGACCTTTTCAGAGAGCATAACAGGAACCGGTATTGTTGCCGATTCCCGGAGGTGAAGGCATGCAGCAACTGCATGCCTCACTGATTACTTATTCAGGTATTGATTGAAGAAGTCAGTCATCTTCGCAAACGGAATTTTATCCATACGATGTATTAATCGACGTATGTAGGATCTTTGACAATCTGCCGATCTTTTTGCCTGCGTAACGCCGCCAGTACACGCTCAAGACATCGTAATGCCTTTCCGTCCGGGCATCCGGACAGGCGTAAAACGTCTGTATTGCAAAATGTCTGTATCAAAGAATAGCTTAACCGGCGAGAACTGAGTCGAGAGCTGCCTGCAGCCGGTCAGCGCTGGCCTGTTCGTCATTCTCCATAAAGAAAGCCACCAGCTCCGCAAGCTGAGACTGCGTCACGCCCACATTCATGCTCATACTAAGGTGTGCTTTCAGCTGCGGCTCGGTGCCAGGCATGGCGGCCAGCATCCCTGTGGTAGCCAGCTCGCGGCTTTTCCAGTCCAGATTGTCGCGACTGAAAATATCGCCGAAAAGATGCGTCTTCAGATACGCGTCTGCAGCCGGAGCAAAGCCGAACAGGGGCCCGCTGACCGGTTTCCCGACCAGCGCGGTCTGGTTTTTAGTGCCCACTGCCAGCATCTCCTCTGGCTTTGGCAACGGACCGGGCAGCCGGCCTTCGTCGTCCTGAATGCCCTGTGCTCTGCGTAAATCGATGACCTTCATCAGCTCGCCCAGCGCGTTCAGGCTACGGGGAAAACCGGCATAAGCATAAAGCTGAACCAGAATTTCACGGCAGTCACTGATGCTCAGCCCGGCATCCAGTCCCTGCTGCAAAGCGTTGTTCAGCCCGGGCAGATTACCCGCTGCGGCTCGGGCCGCAATAACAGCCATGTTTTTATGCTGTGCGGTAAGAGGCTGTTCCTGTGTTTCAGGCAGCATATCGGTCCTTTTCGGTGAGTCAGAAAGGGAAGCTGTGGCAGCGCTGAACGGCAAAGCCAGCGCGGCACACAGCATGACAATGGAGCAGAGGCCCCGTTTCATCAGGTAACGTTCATGACCTGTCGGCTGAGGCATACTGCTCATCCGTGACCTGCTCCATCCAGTCAACGACCCTGCCGTCCTGGGCTTCGGCGATGGCAATATGGGTCATGGCCGTTTCCGGTGCTGCCCCATGCCAGTGCTTAACGCCGGTCGGTATCCACACCACGTCGCCGGGCCGGATTTCACGCACCGGACCACCCCACTCCTGCACCAAGCCAGCGCCAGCCGTCACGATCAGCGTCTGACCCAGCGGATGCGTATGCCAGGCCGTGCGGGCAGAAGGCTCGAACGTCACGGTAGCCCCGCCGATACGCGCAGGCTCAGTGCCCTGAAAGGGTGAATCGATACGAACCGTTCCGGTGAAATAGTCTGACGAACCTTTGACGGAGGGTTTTGCTCCGCTTTGCATAATCGTAATCATCGGGGTGATCTCCTTTGCGTAGGTGACTGAAACAGACAGTGCCAGGAACACTGCAGCAACGGCAAGTCTCTTCATGCAGGCTCCGTTTTTCAGAACGGGAAAAGCCGGGTGCGGCCATCACACCCGGCACTTTTTAAGTGTAGGCCTGGCTGGATTGGTTGATAAGCCAGGTAAATCTGAATGCTTATGTGCATGGTATGCAACAATGACAGCTGAAAATCTGAACGACCTTCGCGCTTTCACGATCGTGGCGCGGGAGAAAAACTTTACCCGAGCGGCCGCTCAGCTTGGCATGTCACGCTCCGGGCTGAGTCATGCCATAACGGCGCTGGAAGCACGGCTGGGAGTCAGACTGCTGACGCGCACCACGCGCAGCGTGTCGCTTACACAGGCTGGGGTACGCCTGTTTAGCACCCTGCAGCCGATGCTGAGCACACTCGACAGCGAGCTGGTGGCTCTGCGCGCCCTGAGTGAGAAGCCGGCAGGAACCGTGCGCATCACCGCGCACGATCACGCTATCGATTCCATCCTCTGGCCCCGGCTACAGCCTTTACTGAAACGCTTTCCGGACATCCAGATAGAACTGAGTGTCGATTATTCGCTGACGGATATTGTGGCGCAGCAGTTTGATGCCGGCGTCCGGCTGGGTCATATCGTCGATAAAGACATGATCGCCGTGAGGATTGGCCCGGACTTTTACATGGCTGTGGTAGCTTCACCGGAATACCTGCAGGGAAGACCCTTGCCTGCGGTGCCCGCTGATTTAACGGCACATCAGTGCATCAACCTGAGGCTTCCGACACACGGAGGGCTCTACGCCTGGGATTTTGAACAGGAAGGGAAACCGATAACGGTGCGGGTGACGGGTCAGACCGTTTTTAACAACACCTATCTTATGATGCAGGCGGCCCTGGACGGTCTGGGATTTGCTTATATCCCGCTGGATCTGGCACAGCCGCATATTACATCGGGTAAGCTTATTCCGGTGCTTGAACGCTGGTGGCCGCAGTTTCCGGGATATCATCTTTATTATGCCAGCCGACATCAGCAGGCACCGGCGCTGGCGGAAGTCATTGCAGCGCTGCGTTATCGCTGATGTCAGCAATACAGTCATGCATTGAGTAAACCTGGCTTACAGGTATGAACTGACTCGCTTTCCTGAAACACCTCATCCAGAGAGTCCATTTTTATCATCAAAAAGAGAGGCGGAACATGGAACATCATTATACATCGCGTATATCCTGGACCGGTAACCTGGGTACGGGCACATCAGGCTATAAGGCCTATGCGAGGACATGGGATATCGCTATAACCGGCAAAGACATTATCCACTGCTCCAATGATCCGTTACTGGGTGGCGATGCCACTAAAATGAATCCAGAAGACCTCCTGATCTCCTCTCTTTCTGCCTGTCACATGCTCTGGTATCTGCATCTTGCGTCAGATGCCGGGATCACGGTTCTGAAATATGAAGATTCACCGATAGCGACAGGTGAAATTTTACCAGGCGGCGCGGGTCGCTTTGTTTCGGCAATTCTGAGACCTGAAATCACGTTAGCAGCGGGTAGTGATCCCGACTCAGCAATGGCTATTCATCATGAAATTCACAAAGTCTGTTTTATTGCCAGATCGGTAAATTTCCCTGTTTTTTATGAGCCTGAGTTTCTCATCGGTCATCTTTAATCAGTCCATCGTCAGTAACAACGCGCAGGCTACTATTCCAGGGTCATCCAGTAGCCTGAGTGAGCGGCATAAAAAATCCGGCAACAGGACGTTGCCGGATTCTTATAGAGGGACGGGATCGTTCAGCTGATCCTGAATTGATCGGCAAAAGTCACATGGAACGGCCCATTCATGACAATGCCCTGATCATTCAGGTGCGCACGCGCAGCGCAGCCTCAATCCTGTCGGCAATCTTAGTAACCACATAAGCAATCACCATGTAGAACACCACTGCAATCAGGAAGGCTTCGAGGTAGTAGAAGTTCAGTGCCGCCGTTAATTGTGCCTGGGCAAAGATATCCACCACTTCAATGGCAAACGCCAGTGACAGGGCTTTCATGATCACCATAAAGGCATTCGCCAGATCGGGGATCGCCGCCACGATAATCTGCGGGAACATGACTCGACGAAACAGCTGACCCCCGCTGTAGCCGAGTGACAGGGCGGCATCCGATTGACCGCTGTCGAACGAATTCAGCGCCCCTTTCCACACTTCAGCCTGGAATGCTGCGACACAGGCGCTCAGCGCGACAATGATGATCACCCAGTTCGGCAGTGAATGGGCATTAACCTCAACGCCAATCAGCGTGGCAACAAAGTGCAGCGCCGGTGGCAGGCCGTAATAGGCGAGGAAAATCACCACCACCATCGGCACGCCTTTAAAGGCGATTTTGTAAGTGATTACCAGCTGGCGCAGCACCGGAATGCGGCGATGCTCAATAAACGCGAACAGGCCGCCCAACAGTGTCGAACAGATAAACACCGTTACCGCCATCAACAGCGTCACCGGCACGGCATCCAGAATGCTCCAGAAGTCCGGCAGCAAAACCTCAGCATCAAACATGGTTTTTCTTCCTCACTCAGACGCTGGTGGTGAACTTCACGCGTGGCGCAGACTTAGAGCTGTACTTCGCATGACGTTGTTCAAAGAAGCGGATAACCAGCCACGCCACACCGCACAGCAGTGAATAGAGCACGGCCAGCACCAGATAGGTGCCGAACTGATACTGGTTGTAATCGCGCTCCATGATCAGGTGCGCGGTCGCCATCACATCGGCCGCCCCGATATACATCACCAGCGCCACGTTATGAATCAGATAGATAATGGCATTGCCGTAACCCGGCAGCGCAAAGTGCACCGCCTGTGGGCCGATAACGCGCAGCATTTTCTGGCGGAAGCTGTAGCCCAGGCTGTCGGTGGCGTCGTGCTGACCCCGCTCAACCGCCAGGTACGCCGGGCGCATCACTTCAGACAGATAACCGCCGTGATACAGGCTCAGACCAATCATCGCCGCCACGTTGGCCGTGAAGAAGTCGCTGAAGCCAAAGTTATCGGTAATCAGTGGCATACCGTAAAAGGCGACAAACAGCTGCAGCACCACGGGCACGCTGCGCGCATAGGAAACGTAGAGATCGGCCAGCTGGCTGATCACGGGAATACGGCGCACGCGGAAAAACGTCGCGATGAGCGCCAGAAAGAACCCGACAATCATCGCCACAAACATGATGCCGAGCGTCAGAGGCAGCGCCGACAGCAGTTCTGGAATCATGGAGGATAGATTCACGGTGAAACACTCCTGCTAAAAAGGACAGCATGCGCCCGGTTCAGCGCCGGGCGCAGTGAATCTGTTACTTCATGTACTTCGTAACGTCTTCGCCAAACCACTTCTGCGCCAGCTTATCCAGCGCGCCGTCCGCCTTAAGCTCTTTGAGGGTTTTGGCGATGTCATCATTCAGTGCCTGGTTCTCCGCAGAGCGGTGGATCAGCACATAGGTGTTGTTAATCGCCACTGGCTCACTGGCTTTGATCGCCAGCTTCTGGTTGTCGATGACCGTCTGCTCGCCCAGATTTGAAGGCAGGATCAGCGCGTCATATTTACCGTTCTGCACTTCTTTCAGACGATCCGGGTAAGGTACACCGGCGCTGGAGGCTTTGATGGTGATTTTGTCAGTCGGGTTTTCCTGCTGCCACTGGGTGACAAACTTATACACGCCACCGCCTGCAGTTACCGGCACGATGTTTTTACCGACCAGGTCTTTCATGCCATTGATATTGCTGTCGCTGCGGCTGTAAATCTTCATCAGGCTGGCACCCATCGGTGCATCCGGGATCAGGAACTGTTTGCTGCGCGCAGGCGCTTTATAGTATCCGCCCGTCGCCATGTCGTACTTTCCGGTCACCAGACCGGTTTCCTGAGCGATGTCCGCCGCGCCTTCCATCACAAATTTATACTGTGGCAGCTTCGCGTTGATGGCTTTCAGCACATCCGGCTCGTAGCCCTCCGGCTCATGGCCGATTGCACCCCATGACAGCGGTTTCGACTCCGCTGCGGTGGCGATTTTGATCGTGCGTACGGCGTCAGCAAAGCTATTACCACTGATCAGGGCCAGCGCGATGATGCCAGGCGCGGCCAGGCGACGTAAAGTAGTTTTGATTGCAGGCATGTCACTGATTCCTTTATTTATTAGAATGCTTTTTCTGAGTTGAGGAACTGGGCAAGGCGTGGCAGCGCCGGGTTATCAAACATCTCTGCAGGCGTTCCCTGCGCCGCGACCACACCCTGATCCATAAACACGATGCGATTCGAAATGCTTTTCGCGAACTGCATTTCGTGCGTCACCAGCAGCGAGGTAATGCCGGATGACGCCACATCTTTAATCACTTTAAGCACTTCACCCACCAGCTCGGGATCGAGCGATGAGGTCGGTTCATCAAACAGCATTACATCCGGCCGCACCGCCAGAGCACGGGCGATACCGGTACGCTGTAACTGGCCGCCAGAGAGCTGCGACGGATAGTGATCGCGTTTTGCCCCCAGTCCTACGCGCTCCAGCTCCTGCACGGCGATGTCGCGCGCCTGCTGCTTAGTTTTACGCTGGATAACGATCAGCGGATCCATCACGTTTTCCAGCACCGTCATGTTCTTAAACACGTTGAACTGCTGAAATACCATGGCGGTACGCAGACGGATTGCCTGAATCGCCGCTTTGTCGGGGGACTGATAGTCCATGCGAATCTGATCGAGCTGAATCGTCCCCGCGGATGGCTTCGCCAGATAGTTAATGCAGCGCAGTAACGTGGTTTTGCCGGTGCCACTTGGCCCGATAATCGATACCACATCGCCGCGCTTTACCGACAGATCGACGCCTTTCAGAATCGGGTTGCTGCCGTAAGCGAGGGTAATATTGTTGAGTTCTAACATCCGGTGCAGCCCTTATTTGTTCAGGTCAGCATGGCCGAGCACATGCATCAGACGGTTGGCCCAGCCAAAAATAGCGATGGCATGAATCAGGTCGATAATTTCCTGATCGTTCATCCCAACGGCGCGCAGCGCGGCGACATCGTCCGGCGTGGCTTCCGACGGCGTGACGGACAAACGACGGGCAAAGTGATAAATGGCCGCGTCGCGTTCCCCTAATATATCCGCCCGATCAAAATAGATGGCACTGACCACGGCGTCGCTGTCGGCCAGTTGAACATGACGGCGCGCATGCACCACCGCACAGTAGCGGCAGCCATTAACAATTGAAGCACCGAGTGCGCCCAGCTCGCGATCCGCACGGTCCAGGCCACCTTCGACGTACATAATGGCGTTGAACAATCCGGTGCGTGCGGTATAGCTCTCCGGATCGTGGACCAGCGTGCGGACGTACTCTGAGATTTTCTTGTTGGACGGCGTCACTTTCATCGCATCAAGCTGCGCCGGTGTCGCCTGTTCAACATCCACTGGCGTGATGTAGGGATGCCAGTGCAGTGGCTTGAGATTAACCGACGGAATCATGCGGACCTCATCAGACGTAAGCCAGCCGCAACGCGCGTCTGGAAGTTAACAAAGGCAATCAGTTCCGAGAGCGCAACAATCTGCGGATTGGTTAATCCGGCCTGTTCCAGCAGACGAATATGCTGTTCGGTCGCCTGAATCGGTTGCTGTGTCACCAGGTCGGTGTGGCGTGCAAGCGTGGCCAGTGGCTCTTCATTCACAACGTCACCCGCAGCGAGTGCGAGCAGCGCTTCTGACGGATTTAACGCCGCCAGTTGTGCCTGATAATAGCGCTGCAGCGGCACGTCTCTGTTCAGTACCGCCATGCGCCGGGCCAGCGCCAGGCGCAGATCAGCAGGTAAACCCTGTTCATCTTCTGGTGTCAGCACGGACAGACGGCACGCTTCTGCGCCTTCCACAAATTCGGGACGCAGGCGACGTGTCTGATACAACGCCTCTTCTGGTGTTAATCCGGCGGCCTGATCAATAGCGTCGCTCACAGCGTGTTCTCCTGTTTTAGTAGCGGGGTTGAATCCACCCATTCATCGCCCTGCAATTCAGGGGTGTCAAAGGCTTGTAAGCTGGCGAAGTGCTGATCGACATCTTCACCAAACAGCGAGGCAGCAATGCCGCGCACCAGACGATCGGCACCTGCGCTCACTGCCGGAATGTCGCCGGAGACTTTGCCGTGCGTCAGCATCGCAGCATCGTTAAAGCAGTGGATGTGTGCCAGCATCGGGCAGGCACCCGGTGTTAATTCGCGAAACTCAAACGAAGGGCCGAGATCCGGCGCTTCCAGCAGGCTGTGACGCGCAGGCCCCATCTCTGGCTGATAGCGACCGTCGGCCCAGCTACGGATATGCGGCGCGATGGCTGCAAACTCCTGGCGGCCATGGAAATCGTTGGTAAAGCCGGTGGCGGCGATCAGGAAGTCATATCGCAGTGCGCCCTGGGTGGTTTCGATCAGCAGGCCATCGGCTTCCTGCTTAACGGCATTGATGCCGCAGTCGAGCAAGAAACGCGCATTATCATGACGGGACACGCGCAGGGTTGAGGAACGCGGCGGCGGGGTTTGTGTCGCGGCGGTGTAATCGACAAATTTCCATTTCCACGCATCCGGCAACTGATGCATGCCGTGCACCACGCCCTGGCTGCCGATGCCGGTCATCTTGTTAATTCGCGGCATCTCTTTACGACGAATCAGCAGATCTACCGCGCTCGCGCCCTGCTCCAGTGCGGTCGCCGCGTTATCCATCGACGAGGCCCCGGCACCAATCACCGCAACGCGTTTGCCCTGCAATGCCGCAAAATCGATGTCATCGGCGGAGTGAGCCCAGAACTGGCGGTCAATGCCTTGCAGGAAATCCGGTACAGCAAAACCGCCAAGCCCTGAACGTCCGGTGGCCAGTACCAGACGACGTGTGTAAACACGTCCGGTTTCGGCACCGTCCAGATCCAGCGCAATGAAATCTCCGGCCTGCGCGATATTGCTGACACGCACGTTGTTCTGCACCGGCAAATTCAGCACCCGGCGATACCAGATCAGGTAATCCATCCACTGCGCTTTCGGGATCTTGTCCAGCGCCTGCCATGCTTCATTGCCCCACTGCGCCGTGAACCACGCACGGAAGGTCAGTTGTGCCAGACCCAGTGCCGGACCGTGCAGCGATTTCGGCGAGCGCAGTGTTTCCATGCGCGCAAAGGTAATCCACGGCCCTTCCAGCCCTGCGGGTGCAGCGTCATAGGCCACGACATTGCTGATACCGGTAAGCTGTAATTTCGCCAGCGCTGCCAGACCGCACATGCCCGCACCAATCACGACTACGTCGCGCACAGGTGCAGTCTGGAAGGTGTGTTCCGGTACCCATGATTTAGCGGGCAGTTCCAGAAATTCCAGATCCTGCTGAAGCTGAGCTTCGAGCGCGGCAAGACCTTTGGCGGCATACGTCATAGAGTAATTTCCCTGGTGTCAGCGATCGCCTGAGAGCGAGCGAAAACGGTTAAAACGCGCCGGTGAACGTGCCTTTCCTATTATCCTTTATATACATAATAGGCGGCTAACAATCATCAAAACGCATAATAAGAGCTAAGTTTTCGCATAATCCTCCTGCCCCGGATCGGAGTCAAGAATTGTGCTCAGGGTTTAACCAATGGATTTCTTATATCTTATGCCGAATAGGTTATAAGCGCTGAAAATGAAGGTTTTATCGCGGCGTGCCCGGTCGGGCCTAAATGCCTGGCTCACAAAATCCAGCGAGACTGACGGGGATCTCCCTTGAGAGTGACGTTGACCTGCATGCCGCTATCACTCCTGGTTGATGATGCGCATAATTCGCGGATGTTCACTGGCTGTCAGACGTTCAAACCCGGGTAACAGTTGCGCGGCGGCCTCCGCGAGCGCGTCCACCAGCGCCTGCGCGGCGCTGGAGATCTGTCGGCCCTGGGGGGTGATAACGCCAAAAAAGTAAGGTATGTCTTCCTGAATCGGGCGGATCGCGACACCGGCCAGCGGCATCCCCCAGCCCGTGACAGGCTCGAGGATCGCCACGCCTAATCCGGCCCGCACGCAGCCCAGAATATTCGCCGATGAGTTGGTCTCGATGGTTTCCAGCAGCGGTGCTTTGACCTTTTTCAGCGCTTTTTCATAGCGTCCACGTAAGCGCTGCGGACTCCAGGGTGCAATTAAACGGCGGCCTGCCAGCTGGCTCAGCGATAGCTCACTGTTCGCCGCCAGCTCATCGTCTTCGGGCAGCGCAACCACGCACTGCGACTGCCCAATCCAGTGCAGCTCGACCGCATGATGCTCCAGCGGCAAGCTGCATAAGCCGATGTCAGCCTCTGCGGTGATCACCGCATGCGCTGTCTGTACGGCGGATTCACTGATGATTTGCACTTTATTTTGAAGATTCAGCGCGGCCAGCGCCTGCGGCAACAGACCGGCAGCCAGCGCGGGCGTCGCAGCAATGCTGAGTGGGCGATGCTGCTGATGCGCGATCTCCTGCGCGCGTAAGCGAATCTGTTGCAATGACAGCAGCGCTTTTTGCACATACTGATGCAGCTGCAACGCCTCTTCTGACGGATGAATACGCGGGCCATTGCGAATAAACAGCGGGTAACCCAGCGACTGCTCTAATTCCTGAATCAGGCGGGAAACGGCAGGCTGCGAGCGGTTCAGCGCTTTGGCCGCCGCAGTGACGCTGCCCGCAGAAATTACGGCCGAGAAAGCTTCCAGCTGACGTAAATCGAGGTCATTTAACAAGGTCATCGCGAGGGTTCTTCCCTAAGTCATTGATCGCTCCCGATAATCACCCGGGAAAAAATCCATCATAGAGAGAGTCTGGCAAATTAGCCACAGCGAAAAAGCGCCAAGCCATCGGCATTAATGATTGATTAATGCGACCGTCCGATGGCCGCGCGTCTCCTGGCATCCGCCAGTTATTACATCCCAAATCGGAACCCGCTAATCCACTGAGCCAGGTGGCATTTTCAGTCCAGGCTAGAATTCATCAGGTAAGCGTCAGCATAAAACCGGGTTAACGGCGCGGCTCATCACAAAGAGGACGGAAATATGAAATTCGGTGTGATATTCGAAGATACGGGCGTTGAAGAGGAACATGATTTTGATTCCAAACCCGTTGCCGGCGATTTAGTGACATTAACGCGCGATGGGGTTGGCAAAGATTACATTGTTATCATTGAGCCTGACCCGGACCATACTCATGATGACGGGCGTGACGGGCATCCGACGAAAGCCAGAGTCCGGCCCGCGTAGTGGAGGGTAAGATGATGTTAACCGCCTGGCGAGGCGGTTTTTTTATTGCCGACTCTCATGAGGTCGTCTTGCTTACTTTAGCGGCATAGCGCTACATCAGCACGATACCAAAGCGTTTCAGAAGCAGCGCCCAGAGTGTGAAAAGCAGGATAGTGATAGCGCAGGAGATGAGCAGCGTCAGCCAGAAGCCGGTGCGCTGATAGAGAAAGGGGAACAGAATAAACATGGGCAGTGTCGGCACCACATACCAGAAGGTATACCAGGCATGAGCACTGATTTTTTCCTGCGTCTGCCCTTCCACCTTCATCCAGATAAGCACCAGCACGGTGACCAGCGGTAAGGCGGCAAATAAGCCGCCCAGTCGATCGCTACGCTTAGCTGCTTCTGAAATCAGCACGACCATAAAAGCCGTGATGGCATATTTCGATATCAGCCAGAGCATGATTGTCCTCAATAGTCCTGTTCATCCGACACCTGAGTGCCGGACCGTTTACGATCGTCCCGCTCCGGGATTTCAGCAGACGCAGTTACGGCATCATCCTGCGCAGCGTGTCATCTTTCATAAAATAGTGATGGAACAGCGCCGCCAGCGCATGCAGACCAATTAACCAGTATCCGAGCGGGGCCAGCGTTTCGTGCCAGTCAATCAGCATACTGGCAGTAGCTAGATCGGGCGATGTCGCCACAGGCATATTGATCCCAAACAGGGCCCACTCTTTTCCACGCAGGTAACGCGAGCTCAACCCGAGAACCGGTAAGACCACAAACAGCGCATAAATCAGCGTGTGCACCAGATGTGAAAGACCCGTTTGCCAGCGTGCCACGGGCGGCGTAATCGGCGGCGTTACAGAACGGGTACGCAGCCACAGGCGGGCTATCATCAGGAGCATGACGCAGAAGCCTGCGGAAAAGTGGGTGATCATCACCGCATTTCGCTGCCAGGTTCCCTTCTCTGCCATCCAGCGCAGCTCGATAGTAGCGTAGGCGACGACAATCAGTAAGACCGTCAGCCAGTGGAAAAGAATTTGCGAACCCCGATATTTCTTCAGCATAGATAAACTTCCGTCACTATTTTTTTGCGTCACTATACCAGTTAATTATTAGATGTTTATTAGGAGTTTACTGGATCATTATGACAGGCCATGCCGCTTAAACACTGAGGCTGATGCAGGCTAATCTGCCTCAAACTGAATGCAACGCAGAGTCAGCATGCTGGCACAGCGAAGCCTGCGGTTTGAGGCTGAATAGCGCTGGCACATTTTAACAAAAACCTGCAGGGCACGATTCAGTCAAAGGCATTCAATAATACTGAAAGGTCGTGATAGATTGACAATCTGGAAGATAAATCACGGGTGATCAATGTTTTACATTTCGGAAGTAAACAAAAGTGATTCTGAATTAGGTTGTCTGGTGAATGAACTCGATATTTTTTTAGCAGAACTTTATCCCGCCGAGAGTAATCATTCGCTGGACTTATCAACCGTCAGTGATGAAAACCTCCGTTGTCTGATGGTCAGAGATAAAGAAGGTGTTCCAGCGGGGTGTGGTGCTGTGCTCTTTCAGGAAGCTGGCTTTGGTGAAATTAAGCGCGTTTATATCCGCCCTGAGTTCAGAGGCCGTAAGCTGGGAGAACTTATCGTCGGGTCTCTGGAGCAGCTTGCGCGGGAGAATCGGTGCCATCAGTTACGACTGGAAACGGGCATTCATCAACAACCTGCTATAGCACTCTATCGCAGATGCGGATATGAGGTTTGTGACCCTTTCCCCCCTTACCTTGCAGACCCACTGAGCATTTTCATGCGTAAGAATATCCAGTGAATCGCGGAAGCATATCAGGCTTTTAGTTCATTGCTTCTTTAGCATTCAGCGCTGCGGGTATAAGAAGTTTATGATTTAACACAGCGATAAATCTTAAACTTAATCTAATGTTCATCGTGTAAAATGACGAAAGCACGCGGCTGACGCGCTGTGTGCTGCTATAAATACACTCCGCACTGGAACGGTTAGCCGGCCCTGTGAGAATGTTTCTTTAAGTCAAATCCGCGCCCTGCCGCCATGACCCGCCTGCGCTTCGCTTAACTTTAGTGCCATCCTAAATAAGAGTAAAAATAACGCGCGTTATCGTAACCTTAGAACTCTACATTTCTCATGCAAAAACAGTAACTTCTCCTCTCATTAGAGTTCGCCTATGCTGGCTGCTCACTACATTTTGCGTCAGAGGGATTTGCTATGTTTAATGTGCCCGCAACCTACAGTGCAGAGGCTGTTGAGTGCCTTTACGAAGTTATCGACATACTCAATCTGAACGGCGCACGATGCCACGTTATCTTTGACAGTCAGGCGTCCCGCGCCGCGGTGATAGAAGCAGATACAACAGAGCAACTCGGCGAAATGCGCTACCCTGTGCTGGCTGTGCTGGAGATGGAGCGCGTCACCAGCATTAATACCCTGTTGCGTATTAAATCGTTCTGGACCGATTCAGACGGCGCTCATCCTGAAATAGCGTCAGGCAACCTGGCGAACGCGTTATATAAAGCGCTGACGATGAAGAAGCATATTACGCTGGTGGGATTGTAAAGCAGCCTAAAGCCCGTGCGGTGCGGGCTTGCTATAGTGTGCAGTGACAGGCCTGACAGCACGCATCCACGCATTACACCTGAACGTTGCTTTTCAGAGATATCCGTCTTTTCCGCCTTACACTGCCGCAGGTCATATTTTCACGTGCTTTAACCCCCACGCCTTATTGCCAGACATCTCAACCTGTTTTAATGCTCTTTTACCTGCTTCCCTCCGCTTCAGATAAATGCCCTGACCAGTAGCACGGCGCACATCACCCATATCACGATAAACACGCCTGCCGTTATGCGACTGACCGGACGTCTGCTGGCCTGCGCTGCGGTTTCCCGATGCTCACGCATGACTTCGGCTGGAATAAGACGCACCACCAGCATGATGCCCAATGGCACGATGATCAGGTCATCGAGGTAGCCGATGATGGGAATGAAGTCGGGAATCAAATCGATGGGGGAAACGGCATAGGCAGCGACAATCAACGCCAGCACTTTAGCCAGCAACGGCGTCCGGGGATCGCGGGCGGCAAGCCATACCGCGTGTACATCCCGTTTAATGTTTTTCGCCCACGTTTTGGCGTCAGCGATAAATCTGATTGTCATCAGGGTGCTTTTCCATAGTCAGGGCAATCGGCTTTACGCATCTGCATCGCTGCACCTTTGATACTCGCGCTGTGTGCTGAAAACGATCTTACTCATCAATTCTTCGCATCAGGGATATTTGCATCCCACAATTTCATCACGGCTGATACCGCCGCATCCAGCTCTTTACCGCTTGCCCCATCCCGGGCTTCCGTTGACAGGCCGAGTTCAAAACTGTGGAGAGTGATGGCCAGCGCCCGCACGTTTGTATCGGCAGCCAGCTGTCCCGCCTCTTTCGCTCTTGTGACGCATCGCAAAAATCCCGCCCTTGTCCGTTCGCGTTGCACCGCCAGAATTTTACGGATGTGATCATTCGCGGGTGAACAGGTATTTACGGACAACGCAATCAGGCAGCCGCTGGGATGCCCCGGTTCTGTCTGCATTTTTGCTGAGCGGCGCAATGCCAGTTCAACAGCTTCACGAGGTTCAGGCGTGTCATCCCACAGGCAATCGTTAACCTGGCCGTAAGTCGACGCATAGCATTCAACCACTTCTTCAAACAGCGCCTCTTTTGAACCAAACGCTGCATAAAAACTCGGTGCAGTAATGCCGTTACCAAGGTTCGACTTGAGCATGGCAAGCGAGGTGGACTCGTAGCCATACTGCCAGAAAAGGGTCATCGCCTGACGAATGGCCTCATCACGATCAAATGTCCGTGGACGTCCCATCTGAGCCATATCCGCTCCTGTTTGTACATGTCAGATATAAATACTAATCGATACATATGTGCTTGACAAGGCTCATGCCGGTCTATAGTTTCATATATATACCAATCGATACATTAATCAGAAAATCTTTTGCCACAAGGTTTTCACGCTATCAATGATTTAAAAGAGGCTCACGTGCACACCACTTCAGAATTCAGTGAAACCACAATCCAGCGGGGTCTGCCTCTGGCTTCCCTGCTGGCCTTTGCCATGACAGGCTTTATTGCCATCCTGACAGAGACGCTGCCGGCAGGTCTGCTTCCGGAAATCGGAGAAGGCCTGGGTGTTACCCAGGTAATGGCGGGCCAGCTGGTCAGTATTTATGCGCTGGGATCGCTGCTTGCGGCGATCCCGTTAACGGTGCTGACCAGTGGATGGCGGCGTAAAAAAGTGCTGCTGCTTGCCGTCGGCACTTTTTTGATTTTCAACACCATTACCACCCTGTCATCCAGTTACTGGCTGACGATGGCGGCCCGTTTTATGTCGGGTGTGGCAGCCGGACTGGCATGGGGGATCCTGGCGGGCTATGCACGCCGCCTCGTTCCTGCTGCGTTGCAGGGGCGCGCACTGGCTATTGCTATGGTGGGTATTCCTGTTGCTCTTTCACTGGGTACACCGGCAGGCGCATGGCTGGGCAGCCTGATGGGATGGAGAGTGCCGTTTGGGATTATGGCAGCCCTGGCCGTGATTCTGTTTATCTGGACATGGATCGCGGTGCCTGACCTGCCTGGGCAGCAGTCTGGTCGTCGCCTCCCTGTGTGGAAAGTTTTCCTGATGCCCGGCGTCACACCCGTTCTGGCGGTTATCTTTCTGTGGATGACGGCACACAACATTCTTTACACGTTTATCGGCCCGTTCCTGCAGCTGTCGGGACTGGCTGCAAACGTGGGGCTCATTCTGCTGGTTTTTGGCATTGCGGCACTTATTGGCATCTGGATTACCGGAATGCTGGTGGATCGCCATCTGCGCAATCTGGTTCTGCTCAGCCTTGCGGCCCTGGCGGTTGTCTCTGTGGTGCTTGCTGCAGGCATGCGGGAACAGGTTGTTGTCTTTCTGGCCGTCATCGTCTGGGGATGGTCGTTTGGCGGCGCGTCAACCCAGATGCAGACCGCCGCCGCCGACTCGGCGGGCAATCATGTCGATGTCGTTCAGGCGATGGTAACGACCGCATGGAATCTGGCCATTGCCAGCGGTGGCGTCGCTGGCGGGCTACTGCTCAATAATGCCGGTGCTGAATCATTCCCCTGGGCGCTTCTGGCCTTTATGGCTGTTGCGTTTGTCATCGCCTGGCGCGCGAAAAAGCACGCTTTCAGGCCAGGCGCCAGAGGCGGTTCAGTCAAGTCGTAACCGCGTAAATTGTCTGAAATCACGCGACTCTTTCACCTGCTTTGCAATCTGCGACAGGGATGTCCGCCTGAAAACGCTGAGCAAAATGGCGTTCCTGCGTTGCCTGAAATGTTTTAACCCGGCGCAGTGGTGCAACCACGCGCCGGTCAGACATAGGTAATGACTCATCACTTCTCTGACACCAATTGCGTGATGACTGAGTCAATCTGAATAACATCACGGTTTCATTATTTTCTGAATAATCCATTCACGGAATATTTGCATCGACGGGGTCATTTTCCGGGCCTTCTGCCATGTTAACCAGTAGCCATCGTTGCCTGAATAAATATCAAAAGGCCTGACGAGTAATCCGCGTTTTATTTCCGATTCAAACATAATATCAGGTGCCAGTGCGACGCTACCGGTGATCAGGACGGCATCAATAATCAGACGTGATGAATCGAAAACAGGACCGTTAATTCTGAATGAGGGTACGCCTGCTGCCGCAAACCAGTTATCCCATTCATCATGACGATAAGATCGTAATAATGTCTCGCCGGTGATATCCGCAGGCTTTCTTAGCCTCTTCGCTGTTTCAGGTCGGCACAATAGCGTCAGCGGTGCATCAAACAGAAGCTGGTTATGTGATGATACCCAACTGCCAGAACCATATCTTATAGCGAAATCGACGCCCTCTCCGGCAATGCTTACAACGTTATTGTTGGTCTGAATACTCAGCTCGATAGCAGGATGTTGCTGCTGGAAATCTTCTATTTTTGGCAGCAGCCAGCCCAGCGCGAAGGTACCCACACAGGATAGCGTCAGAGCCTCCCTGAAGTGTCCGCCTTCAAACTGGCGATAGGCTTTCTCAATGCGATGAAATTGTTCTGAAATTTCAGAAAAAAGCAGCCGGGCTTCATCGGTTAATTCAAGGCCGCGTGAAAGTCTTTTAAATAACGTCACACCCAATCTTTCTTCGAGCAGCCTGACCTGCTGGCTGACAGCAGCCTGAGAAACGAAGAGCTCCATGCCTGCACGAGTGAAGTTGAGGTGACGGGCAGAAGCTTCAAATGCGCGCAGAGCATTGAGCGGGATATCACTTTTCAATGCTGACCCCAGAAAAAGTTATGACAGACATCAATTTATACCGTTTTTTCTCATCGTGAAATTGATTTATTTTGGCCCACATAACTTAAGCGAAGCGAAGCCTTTCAGCGTGTTTTGTTTGGCACCATGATGTTATTAATCTCAGAACAAGGTGATTCCTGATGGTAAATTTTAAAGTAAGTCTGACCAGCCTGTTACTGATCGCTACAGCAGGTTGTTCTGTGTCAGCCTGTGCTGCTTTTAACCAGCAAACCCTGACGAGCCAGCTTGAAACACTTGAAAGTAACTCAGGAGGAAGACTCGGCCTGGCCGTCATTGACACAGCGGATGGTTCGAAATATGCATGGCGTGGCAATGAAAGATTTCCACTCTGCAGCACAAGTAAAGTGATGGCGGTTGCAGCGATATTAAAGAAAAATGAACGTGCCCCTCATCTGCTTGATAAGAAAATTCATATTAGTAAAAGTGACATGGTAAATTACAACCCTGTTACCCGGAAGCATATAGGCTCATATATGTCAGTCGCTGAGCTGAGTGCCGCGGCGCTGCAATACAGCGATAACGCCGCGATGAATAAACTCCTTTCCTATCTGGGTGGTCCGCAGCAGGCCACGCACTTCGCCCGGACAATCGGCGATAAGGATTTTCGTCTGGACAGACACGAGCCGGGGCTTAATACCGCCATCCCCGGCGATGAGCGTGATACAACGACACCTTCAGCGATGGCTGAAAGCCTTAAAAAAGTGGTTCTGGGTACGGCGCTTAAGGAAGAGCAGCGAGCGAAACTTTCAGACTGGATGAAGGGGAATACTACCGGTTCTGACAGTATTAAAGCGGGTCTTCCGGACGACTGGATTGTGGCAGATAAAACAGGCAGTGGAGACTACGGTTCTACAAATGATATCGCCGTTATCTGGCCAAAAAATCACGCACCTGTCATCCTCACCACTTACTTTACACAGCACGATAAAGATGCGGCCACACGCAAAGACGTACTGGCCAGTGCAGCAAAACTGGTGGCCGACGCAGTCGATAAATAGTCAATGCTGAAAGTTGACGATTCAGTACGGAAAACGGCTCAGCGTGAGCCGATTTCACTCTTACCCCCTTTTAATCATTAACAGGCGAATCCAGTGTTTACGCCCCCCTCGCCATGTGTAACCTGATTCATAAAGGTCAGCCCACATTGATAACGATTTTTCCAAACGCACCATTGTCGAGTTGATCCAGCGCCTGCGTAAGTTCGCTGAAGCTGTACCTTTTATCGATAACCGGTTTCAGTTTAATACTGTCAACAGCCCTGACGAGATCTTCAAGCGCACGGCGGTGACCCACACCAATGCCCTGCACCGTGGGTGACTTAAGCAGCAGCATCGATCCGGAAACAGTGATATCGTCTTTATCCATCATGCCGATCAGCGAAACTCGTCCATGAGAAGCCACAGCACGAATAGAATCGGCAACGTTACTTCCCCCTACAGTATCCACAACGTGGTCGATGCCACGTTCGCCGGTCAAACGATGAACCGCGTCGACCCAATCCTCCTTCTTACGGTTAATACCGTAATCGGCACCGAGCGCCTTCGCAGCTTCCAGCTTCTCATCGCTGGATGAGGTGATAAACACCTCAGCGCCCACCGCTTTTGCAATCTGTAACGCAAAAAGCGCCACGCCACCGGTTCCCTGAATCAGTACGGTTTCGCCAGCCCGCAGACCTCCGCGTTCAACCAGTGCGAACCAGGCTGTCAAACCTGCACAGACCAGCGTGCTGGCTTCCGTATCAGAAAGCGACTGCGGTGATTTCACCAGCCACGCTTCATTCATGATCACGTATTCAGCAAGTACTCCCTGAAACGCATAGCCTATTGTGTCGTAGCGCGGGTTTCTGGCAGTGTTGGGAAGTTTTCCGTCTATCCAGTCTGGGAAAAAGGTGGAGATAACACGTTCTCCGGGACTAAAGCGGGTTGTACCTGGCCCGACAGCCTCCACCACACCGGCCATGTCCGATCCTAGGGTAAAAGGCATAGGCATACCGTTACCCATTCCACCTTCAATAATGACCTTGTCCCGGAAGTTGAGTGAAACGGCGCTGACCCGGACGAGCACTTCGTTGTGCCCGGGCTGAGGGATTTCTGCTGCCACCAGTTTCAGGTTCTGACGACCAGGCTGGTCTAATGTCCAGCGTTTCATTGTGCGATTCATAGTGGTTCCTGCGGTAAATATTTCATAGTCAGGATTCTAGCATTGCTATTTATTTGACAGTGGCGATAGTATTTCCGGTTATTGATTCCTCATTGGCGACAATATGAAAAGCGAGATGAATACTATTCCTGTTTTTGTGGCTGTCGCGGAGTCGGTGAGTTTTTCGCAGGCAGCTCAAAAACTGCACGTCACACGCTCAGCCGTTGCTAAAACCATTTCCCGACTTGAAGAAAGGCTTGGCGTTACGCTTTTCAACCGCACAACCCGCAGCCAGAGCCTGACTGCTGAGGGCACGCTCTATTATGAATCCTGCCGTCGGGCGCTGGATGAGATCAACAGGGCAGAAGATATTCTGGAAGGCGGTAAGCTTCAGGTAAGCGGAAAACTCAGAGTTTCTGTGCCGGTTCTGCTTGGACAAATGTGTGTGTCACCTATCCTCTTGACGCTGGCGAAACAACATCCCGGACTTGAACTGGAAATATCGTTCAGCGATCGGCCAGTGGATTTGCAGGAAGAGGGATTTGACCTGGCCGTAAGAATCGGCGCACTGCCTGACAGCAGTAGTCTTGTCGCACGATATCTTAGCTCTCATAGCATGGTTTTCTGCGCCTCACCTGAATATCTTCGGGATGCAGGCCAGCCGATTTCACCGGATGAATTGAATCAGCACGCCGCCGTGGCTTACATCCGTTCCGGACGCATTCTTAAATGGCGGGTCAAAAATGAAAAGGATGAAATAACAGATTTAATCCCTCCAGCCAGATTCACAATGGATGATATGCAGGCGGTCAGAGACATTACTGTAGCTGGCGGTGGTATCGCCTCACTGCCTTACTGGCTTGTACGGGAAGAACTTGCGACTGGCAGCCTGACAGAAATATTAAAAGACCGGTCGGCTGGAAGCTGGCCTGTCTATGCAGTATGGCCGCGTACGCCTCACCTCACACTGAAAGTCAGACTGGCCGTGGATAAACTGGTGAGTGATTTTCCGGCAATGATGGCGACGCTTTGAGGTTTGGTTTCATGTCTGACTTAAGCCTCAGCGGTTGTTGATTTGATAATTTTCATAGCATGCCAGTTCACGCTGCAAGTGTGCGACGAAATTTTCTTGATCTGTTAACGCCAGAAGATCTCCCTGAACTGATCGCCATTAACGAACGGTTGCGACAGTCCGGGAGCCATATTATGAAATGATGAGACAGGCTTTATCTTCTCCAGCACCGTCTTTTGAAAGACTTTTATCCTGACTGAAAAATCAGTACCTCGCGCGGCTACTGCTCAGTCGTGGAAAAGTCGCCTGCGGCGGCAACGCTTCCGGGTCAGCAGGCACGTTGTTCAGCATCCGCAAAAATGACGCAGCCCAGTGATGGCTGTTGTGCATATGCAGGCCTTTCATCAGACGGGCGTGCAGACAGCGCCGTTCGTGTAACGGCATCTGCAGGGCGCGATGGACCGCACTGGCCATAGCATCAGGATCATAAGGATTGACGATGATGGCACCGTCCATCTGCCCGGCGGCACCGGCAAACTGCGACAGGATTAGCACCCCGGGATTTTTCGGGTCCTGCAGTGCGACGTACATTTTGGCCATCAGGCTCATGCCCGCCATGAGCGGCGTGACCAGCGCAACGCGTGAGGCACGATAGATACCGGCCTGCTCTTCCCGGCTGTAAGCGTGAGTCAGATAGTTCACCGGATACCAGTTCATGGTGCCATGCACACCATTAAGTTCTCCACATAGCGCTTCCAGAGCGTGACCGAGTTTTGACGCATCATGTGCGTGTCCGGCTGCCGGCGGCGCGAGCTGCAACAGCGTGATATTTTTCTGGTAACAATCATGCCTCCGCAGCAGCACCTCCAGCGTGCTGATTCGATAAGGCAGCCCTGAACTCTCATCAAGATGGCCGCCGCTCAGTACGCTATTTTCGGGCAGACTTTCGCGGCACTGCATTTCCATACAGGCGCAGCTGTTACTCTCACGCAGAAACTCAACGTCGTCGAGGTCGATCCCGACCGGGAATACACCAACGTTGATAATCCGGCCATGAATACGAAAGCTGTGCGCTACCAGCCGCTCCAGCCGGAATTCGCTCTCCAGCCAGACGAGGAAGCTATTCATATCCTGCACGGTCTGAAAGCCAATCAGGTCACAACACAGCAGCGACTCTGTAAACCAGCGCCACTCGGGTATGGTTTCAAACATTCTGCCAGCCGGGAAAGGCTGATGCAGAAAAATGCCGACTGAATTGGGCAGGCCCTCTTCGCGGATGTAGCGGGCACAGCCCAGCAGGTGATAATCCTGAATCCAGATAACATCGTCTGGTGTGGCATTTTCGCAGATGACCCGCGCATAGGCTTTGTTAATGTTTTTATATTCCTGAAATCCATTGGTGGAAAAACGGGCCATGTCCGGACGCTGGTGGAAAACAGGCCAGAGCCCTTTATGAATGTAATTATGGTATCCCTCATTAAGCTCGCCCGGCGTATAGGGGAAGGTCACGGTTTCATACCGATCGTGCTGCTGCATATCGCAGGGTCTTGAAGCATCCTGAGAGATAACCGTGCTTTCACCATTCCAGCTAATCCAGAGGCCGCCCAGCCGGGAGAGTATCCCGTCATAAACTGCAGTAAGCGTCGAGCGTTGCGATTGATTATGAGAAACAAGGATAAGGCCTGACATGGTGTGTTCCCTGATTGAAGGCTGTGGACAGGCGATCAAGCCTGGCAGCCTGCGGCTGTTAAGCTGAGGTCGGAGGATAAACTGGAGAAAACCGCTCATGAGTGCGCGCCCTGTCCGCTTAATGCCTGCTGGCGCTTCTGGCGCAGATTGAATCATTAATCCCATCGTGCAGAGTCGTCACCCAGACGCCAGGCAGTGAGGGAAAGGCGATGAATCCGTTACGTTCAAAAAAATCCGGCACGGGTTCACCCATGGCAATAATACGGCGGCAGCCTCTGGCGCCAGGATGAGAAAGACAGCAGTGCAGCAGCCATGATCCAAGCCCGACAAAGCGATACTCCGGCGAGATAAACAGATTCCGGATTACCCAGGTTTCAGCCATGTCAGTGACAACCCGCGCAAAACCGATTTGTCGGCCATTACGATAAAGCCCGAAGCAGAGGCTGTTGTTGAGAGCCAGAATCAGCGCGCGGCTGTCGGGTAACGTTGTACCCAGCCATTGCGCAATCAGACGATAGTTCAGCAGTGACGGATCGGTACTGGCCTCAATAGCATCCCGGAACCACTTGCGGGGCGAAATAAGGCGAAGGCGCTGCTGCTCAGCAAGATCGGCTAATGCCGCCTCGCGGCAGCCCGGTATGGACCAGGGCTTATTGATGCATTTCATTCACGGCTTTCCAATAAGAGGCGCACAAGCGCCCGGTGCCGTTAATTAAACCGGGAGGCCCGTAAAAATGGCGTAAAAAGAGACTGATGAAGTGTAAAAACGCTGCAAAACAATTTCTCGCTGTAGCATCAGTTATCGATCAGGTCGTTGAAACCAGTCGCTTAATAACCGTTAGCCATGCAGTTTTTAGTCCAGGAAGGCAATCATGCATCTCCCAGTCCCCGCACTGTTTTGAGAAAATGAGTAGCCGGATAGTTTTGAAATAAAACACAGAAAGATGAAAATTTCTTTTCACTTTTAATTAAACGCTAAGCAATCCATATCCGTAATACCACCTCACAAAAACCTGACCACCCGCATTCTCCTGAATTCTCTTCTTGTATTGAGTAGACCAGTAAATAATGAAGATTGTGCAGTTATTTCCTGTCCCGGCTCGGATCACAAACGGATGCATCATATTTTTCGATGTGAGCGGAGCGATCCTGCAGCGGTAATATCTTGAGAAATTTTAATGGGGTTATTTATTGCTCTGCTTAAGCAGAGTTTTCATCAGGCAAACCAGCTCATTCTGCTGATTTTGCCCCAGTCGATTAAGGAAATGCGAGTCTACTTTATCGGCGAGGGGCATCGCCTTGATCAAAATTTTTTCGCCCGCTGCAGTTAACGTAATAAATCTCCGGCGTCTGTCTTTCTCGCCTTCCTCGCGCCTGATGAGTGCTTTTTTTTCCATGCGAACCAGCAATTCTGCCAGCGTCGCCTTCGAACTCAGCGCTGCTTCCATTAATTCCATCTGCTCAATGCCTGGTTTTGCTGATACTGCGCACAGCACTGCAAACTGCTGTTTAGTGAGATCCGGCAGGTTCTGCTGCCACATAGCTGTATGTTCCTGAAGAAGCTGCCGGGAAAGATGAAAAAACACGTTGCCTAAATCATTGTTCATACGCCTTTCATTCCCATTCTTCTCCGCTGCTGGTCGCTCGATGTTAAATCATAACATTAAGAGATGAAAAAACATTGGCACAGGATACTGCATAATTAGCTTTGAAATAGTCACGCTATAAACTTGTTGCGCCGCGACTGTCGCAAGTGTACGGTCTAATTTGTTCGTATACGAACCATAACTGAGGTACATCTTATGAGATTGATCATCGGCATGACAGGCGCAACCGGTGCACCTTTGGGCGTCGCATTACTCAAAATCCTGCAGGAGATCGAAGACGTTGAAACCCACCTGATTTTAAGCAAATGGGCAAAAACCACGGTTGAACTCGAAACGCCCTATTCAGCACGCGAAGTTATGGATATGGCTGACTTTGTACACGGACCCGCCGATCAGGCCGCGACCCTTTCATCCGGCTCTTTTCATACTGACGGGATGATCATCATTCCCTGCAGTATGAAGTCATTAGCCGGTATCCGGTCTGGCTACGCTGAAGGACTGATCGGTCGAGCCGCTGATGTCACGATCAAAGAAGGCAGAAAACTGATTCTGGTCCCCCGGGAAACGCCACTCAGCACGATCCATCTTGAAAATATGCTCGCACTTTCACGCCTGGGCGTTTCAATGATCCCGCCCATGCCCGCTTTTTATAACCACCCGGCAGTGATCGACGACGTGATTGACCACGTGGTAGCGCGTGTTCTCGATCAGTTTGGCCTCGCCTCACCGAGAGCTCGTCGCTGGGAAGGTATTAAACAATCCTCACATATCCATCATCAGGGAGAAAAAAATGGCTTTTGATGACCTGCGTAGTTTTCTGAAGGCTCTGGATGAACAGGGGCAGCTTCTTGAAATTGATGAGGAAGTGTTACCTGAACCTGATATCGCGGCTGCGGCAAATGCAACCGGCAGGATCGGTGACGGTGCGCCCGCACTTTCTTTCAAAAGAATAAAAGGCTTTCGTCATGCCCATGTGGTGATGAACACCATAGGCTCATGGCAAAACCATGCCATTTCGCTGGGGCTTCCGCCGAATACCCCCGTCAAGCAGCAGATAGAGACATTTATTCAGCGCTGGGACACCTTTCCCATAGCACCCGAGAGACGTGAAAATGCCCCCTGGTCCGAGAATACGGTGGATGGCGATAAGATCAATCTGTTCGACATTCTACCGCTCTTTAGACTTAACGACGGTGATGGAGGCTTCTATCTGGATAAAGCGTGCGTTGTGTCACGCGATCCGCTTGATCCTCAGCATTTCGGTAAGCAAAACGTCGGCATTTACCGCATGGAGGTTAAAGGCAGGCGTAAGCTTGGGCTACAGCCCGTCCCGATGCATGACATCGCCCTGCACCTGCATAAAGCCGAAGAGAGAGGCGAAGATCTGCCCGTCGCCATTACTCTGGGCAATGATCCCATCATTACGCTGATGGGCGCCACACCACTTAAATACGACCAGTCTGAATATGAGATGGCAGGCGCTCTGCGTGAAAAGCCTTATCCGATTGCAAAGGCACCTCTCACAGGTTTCGATGTTCCATGGGGTTCGGAAGTCATTCTTGAAGGGGTAATCGAAGGGCGTAAACGCGAAATAGAAGGTCCTTTTGGGGAGTTCACCGGCCACTACTCAGGTGGCCGTAATATGACGGTAGTTCGCATTGATAAAGTTTCATACCGCACCAAACCCATTTTTGAGTCACTCTATCTTGGTATGCCGTGGACTGAAATCGACTTTCTGATTGGGCCAGCCACCTGCGTGCCATTGTATCAGCAGCTGAAAGCTGAATTTCCTGAGGTACAGGCTGTCAACGCCATGTACACACACGGTCTGTTAGCCATTATCTCAACCAAAAAACGTTATGGCGGTTTTGCCCGTGCAGTCGGCGTGCGTGCAATGACAACTCCACACGGCCTGGGCTACGTAAAGATGGTCATCATGGTCGATGAGGACGTTGATCCCTTTAATCTGTCTCAGGTGATGTGGGCGCTCTCTTCTAAGGTCAACCCTGCGGGTGATCTGGTACAACTGCCAAACATGTCAGTTCTGGAATTAGATCCCGGTTCAAGCCCGGCAGGCATCACCGATAAGCTGGTGATAGATGCAACGACACCCGTCTCACCAGATAATCGCGGCCACTACAGCCAGCCGGTCAAAGATCTGCCTGAAACCGCCGCCTGGGTTGAGAAACTGACAGCCCTGTTAAGCAATCGTCATTAAGGAGAAGTTATGATCTGTCCACGTTGTGCTGATAAGCACATTGAAACCATGGCGACCTCACCAGTGAAAGACGTATGGATTGTTTATCAATGTCAGCACTGTTTATATACCTGGCGTAATATCGAGCCGGCAAGAAGAACAGAGCGAGAACACTATCCTGAAGCATTTCGTATGACACAAAGTGATATTGATAATGCGCCCGAAGTCCCCTCCATTCCGCCGTTGTTAACGAGGTAACAATTGAGCCTGTGAGCTTTAGTACACAGGCATAACGTTATTCTTCTGGCAGATTATTCCCGTTTGATCCGGCAGGCTAAAGCTTTCATCAAACTGAACCCCGCTAAGCTCACGACGCTGGCCACCTTGATTAATTCAAAAGGTGATCCAGCCTTAACGTCGTTAATCAAAGCCACAGGCTTATATTGCATATTTCTGTCTCGCTTTCCAAAACTGTGCCTTCTGGTTTCATCTGGACCACTTTCACGGAATTGTGAGTCACATCGAATTTACATCACAAACAATCTCGCAACACTGGCACCCTCATGAAACAGGCAGATATAGTAATTTCATCATGTACAACATTGTTGTATCCAGTAAAACAAACGTGAGAATTGCTATGTCTGCTTATAAAAAACCCTTAAAAAATTATTGTGTGATGCATAAACGCACTGATTACGACCGTCATAACAAAGAATATCAGGTCGCAATTATTGATAAGTCTGGCCGAAAAAGCAGAATTTATGGCTCTTTCGGGCTATCGGGCGACGGCATTAAAGGAAGTAAGCCTTCACTGGTGAACGTGAGTAATGGACCAGATGAAAGGGCCACTATTTTATGATGTCCCTGACACAGGCCGAGGTCAGGCAGACATCGATTTTTACCCGCCTGCCAGACCGTTTTCGCTTACCGGATAGCAACAATGCCTGGGCCGTCGCGAATCGCGGGGGACAGCTTACCGACTCGTTCCTTGAAGGGCCGGTCTGGCATTCTTCAGGCTGTCTGTATCTGACCGATATTCCCTATGGCCGCATATTCCGGGTTGATATGACAGGCAACTGGGCGCTCGTCGTGCAATATGACGGCGAACCTAATGGCATGAAACTCGCCGATCCGGATACGCTTTTGATTACGGATTATCGTCATGGGATCATGAAACTCTGCCTCAAAACCCACAGCGTGTCGCCATGGCTGGCTCGCCGTAATAGCGAGAGTTTCCGTGGTGTTAACGATTTAACGACCGACAGCCAGGGGAACCTCTATTTCACCGACCAGGGGCAAACAGGACTACACGATCCCACCGGTCGTGTTTACCGGCTGAGCCAGAACGGACGGCTGGATATGCTGCTGGATAACTGCCCAAGCCCGAATGGACTGGTTCTGTCCCCGGACGAAAAAGTACTTTACGTCGCGATGACGCGCGGCAATGCCATCTGGCGCGTACCGCTTCAGCGTGATGGTTCAGTCAGCAAAGTCAGTCAGTATTTTACCTCACACGGTCCCAGCGGCCCTGATGGACTGGCTATGAACGCCAATGGCGAGTTGCTGATAGCCAACCCTGGTCTGGGCCGCGTCTGGCTGCTAAACGATCTGGCTGAGCCCGCAGAAATTCTCACCAGTCCCGCCGGGCGCTCCACGACCAACCTCTGCTTTGGTGGCGAAAGCCTGCAACAGCTTTTTATTACCGAATCGGTCAGCGGCAGCATTCTTACCTGCCCGATGAAAACACCCGGTCACCCATTGCCCTTTATTTCTACCGAATTTCTTTGAGAATAATTCTGCGTTTCTGAACGCAGCGGAGGCACCCATGAATCTGCAATCTGTAAGCGCTGACTCACCTGTTAAGACGGAAGCCGTGTCTGAACCCCGTGATGCAATGAATCAAATCGATTTTGACCAAAGTGAACGGGCCGTAGGTAAAGCGTTCCGTCGTATCCTGCCGTTTATTTTCATCTGTTATGTTGTGAGTTATCTGGATCGCACCAACGTCAGCTTCGCTGCTCTCGGCATGAATGCCGATCTGGGGATTACAGCTGAGCAGTTCGGGTTCGGAGCCGGGATGTTTTTTATTGGCTATTTCCTGTTTGAGGTGCCAAGTAACCTCATCATGCAAAAGGTGGGCGCACGTATCTGGATCGCCCGCATTATGATCTCATGGGGAATCATCTCCATGGCGACCGCCTTCGTCACCGGGCCCACAAGCTTCGCCTTTGCCCGTTTTTGTCTGGGGGTGGCCGAAGCCGGATTTACACCCGGTATCTATCTGTTCTTCACCTACTGGTTTCCCGGAACCTGGCGCGCAAAAATTACGGCAGCCTTTTTAGTGGGTATCCCTGTAGCGAATATCATCGGCGCGCCGTTATCCGGGATGTTGATGCAAATCACCGGGCATGAGCATATCCGTAACTGGCAGTGGTTGCTGGTGCTGGAAGGTTTCCCGGCGGTTATCCTGGGCATTATCTGCCTGTTCTATCTGAATGACCGTCCGGCAAAGGCAAACTGGTTAACTGATGCGGAAAAAACATTGCTGACCAGGCGGCTGGAGAATGAGCAGCAGAAGATTGAGAAGGCGCACGGTTCCAGCATGCGCGATGCGCTGCGTAATCCCCTGCTTTACCTGCTGGCCTTTATTAACTTCTGCGGCATTGTCGGTTCTATCGGCGTGGGCCTCTGGATGCCGCAGATCATTAAGCAGATGGGCGTCAGTCATACCGCCACCGGTTTCATGACCGCGTTACCTTATATCTGTGGCGCGGTCGGGATGCTGCTCTGGGCACAGCGGGCCAATGCATCCGGCAACCGCATTCGGTGGATCAGCGCGGCGTTGGTTATTGCTGCTGTTGCACTGGCGTCGAGTGCCATCGTGGATCAACCGGTTATCAAGATGATTGCGCTCTGTTTCACCGTAAGCGGCATTCTGGCTTTCCAGGCTTCATTCTGGGCGCTGCCTTCCGGTTTTCTGACGGGAAGCGCAGCTGCAGGCGGATTAGCAATGATTGTCTCTGTCGGAAACCTGGGCGGTTTTGTCGGGCCGTCCCTTATTGGCTACATCCGGCAGTCAAGCGGTGAGTTTATGTGGGCGCTGCTGGCGGTTTCCGCCGTGTTACTGGCTGGCGCGCTTGCCGTAGCATTGGTTAAAGATCCCTATCGCAAAGGCATGTGAAGTGAAGGCGCTCAGGCGCCTTTTAATTCTGGCGGGCTGCTATCTGGCCGACCTGGAGTGAAGAGCGAATTCTTTTAATATCATTAAACTGCATCACTAAGAATAGCGTCAGGTAAAGGCTGGTCAGGAAAGTAAATATTATGAGCTTGTAATGACTTTGATTTTTCCGGAGATGAACTATGCCGTCCTGACGAAAGCCAGCACGAACCCATCCCAGCCCTTTTCACCCACGGTCTGAATCGCCGTGGCATCAAGTCGCTTATCCTCAGAGATCATCTCAATAAAATTTCGCAGGCCGATGACATTTGGATCATCACTTTCAGAATCAATAATGCTGCCGCCGCGCACCGTGTTGTCACCCACAATAACGCTACCTGCACGTGATAATCTAATTGCCCATTCCAGATAATGTGGATTATTCACCTTATCGGCGTCGATAAAAATCAGGTCAAAGGGGCCTTTAAGAGTGGGCAGGATATCCAGTGCAGTACCCGTGTGCAGCATCACGCGTTCAGTCAGCCCGGCATTGCTTATATTCTGGCGGGCCACTTGTGCATGATGTTTATTGAACTCAATCGTTGTTACGCGTCCATGTGGCGGCAAAGCCCTGGCCATCCATAGGGTGCTGTAGCCGCCAAGCGTGCCAATTTCCAGAACGCGCACAGCGCGTGACATCTGGATGAAGATGGACAGCATTTTTCCCTGTAAAGCAGAGACATCGTGTGTCGGTAAACCCTGCTTAACGTTGTTATGAAGAGCATTAATCAGCTCAGGTTCTTGTGGTGCGAGTTTTTCGGAAAACCAGGCGTCTACCTGTGCCCATTTATCTGAATCCTGCGAGGGATAATCAGGCGTTCTCATTAGTAATACTCCTCATCATAAAGACCAATGAAAGCATATACGCTTTTTGTTGCAACTGCCGACAGCCAGAGTCAGGTATGGAGCAGAGACAGGAAGTAATCAGCTTAATACGGGATAATGTTCACCAGACAGAAGTTATTAAAGCTAATCTCATGCATTAAAGCTTCAGCCATTAATCACATGCGATCTGTCACCGCTAAAATAACGCACAACATTATCAAATGCCGTTCTGAAATAGAGCGCATAGCTGGCCTTTTCAACATATCCCAGATGTGGTGTACACAGTACATTCGGCATCTGCAGGTAAGGATGCCGGGTGTTGTAAAGCGGTTCCTCTTCGTAAACATCCAGTGCCGCAAATCCAGGCCGCCCCTGTGTCAGGGCATTCTGCAACGCGCCGTCATAAACCAGTTCAGCCCGGCTGGTATTCACAAATAACGCATCAGTTTTCATCAGCGCGAGATCGGCTGGCGTGATGTTGCCTTGTGTTGCAGCCACCAGCCGCTGGTGCACAGTTAACACATCGCTGGTGGCGAAAAATTGCTCACGGCTTTCGGGGACCGTCCATCCGTCTGCTCGTGCCTCTTCCTGCGCACGGAAACTTCCCCATACCTGCACCTGCATGCCAAAAACGGCGGCATAGGACGCGAGACGTTTACCAATTTTTCCATAGCCCAGAATGCCGATGACCTGATTGTGGACCGCAGATCCGATTTCTGTTTGCCAGTGCCCTTCGGCCATTGAATTGACCGACGAGACAAATTTTCGGCGGGAGGCCATGATCAGCAGCCAGGTTAACTCAGCAGGGGCAACCGGGGAGCCACTCCCTTCCACAAGGGCAACACCCGCCCGTGTACAGGCATCGATATCAACATTTCTCGCCAGCTTACCCGTCTGACTGATCAATTTAAGGTGTGGCGTGCGTCGCAGAAAGGCTTCGTCAATGACAGTCCTTTCGCGGATAAGTATTAATGATTCAGCCGATGACAGCTTTTCATCTGCCATCGGGTCTCTGCTGAGATCGCCCAGTGCAGTGCAGTGAAAGTTGTTATTACTGTGGAGAAAATCCAGTTTTTGAGTGGCAAACTGATAATCATCCGGGATGACGATATGAATGGTCATTAAGAACCCTCATTATTTGATAGTTGTGCACACATTGAAACTTCAATGATTAAAACCTTTATCTTTTTTACGATTTTGGAACTCATTACCTTTTCTAATATTCACTGTCAGCCTGCATCGTTATTTACCCTGTTTATGATCAAAACGATTACAGGTAACTTTTTCCCACTAAATCTTATTCATCTGCTATAAGCTAAGCGACCATTTTGAATGTGGGTCAATACCCGCGTCGGTGTCATGCTATTACGATGTAATGAAAAGTAATTCAAGGCCGATAACGATAGTGAGTAAGTAGTCTTACTCGCCAGCATAAGATATGAACACACAGCGAATGTAATAAAATATTGCCGAATTAAACAGTAAGCCAGCATTGAGATAAGCCGTCATATGAAACTGGTTATCATAATGATTATGCTGAAAAAAAGATTAAACCAGTATGCGACTGTCGACAGAATTCGCTGAGTTTATAAAGCCTGATTTGCAGAGACATTATCGTTAACAGGCTGAAAATCATGTATTTACGGGAATGAAATGAAACCTGGTGTCAAGAATGATGAAACGCGCGAACTTCTGCAGCAGCGTATTAAGCTGGGCGAGTTTCACCCGTTTTTTCAACCTATAGTTTCTCTGGAAGATTTGCGCGTGATGGGGTTTGAGATGCTCGCGCGGCACATATCCCCGGAGGGTATTGTTACGCCTCCAGCAGACTTCATTCCGGCCATGGAGCGAAGTGGTCTGCTCGACGAGCTGATGCTCAGCCTTATGGCACAGGGTTTCAAAGTTGCTGCCACATGGCCAGAACAGCAGTTTTTATCAATGAACGTTTCTCCTTCACAGCTTGATGGCAGGTATCTTACTGAAATTATAAGGAATACAGCCCGTGAATTTCAGTTCGATCTCGCAAGGCTGAAGATTGAGATTACTGAAACAGCCCTGTTAAATGACATCAATACCGCCCGGACGGAGATTGAAGCGTTGTCGGGTATGGGCTGTACGATAGCAATGGATGATTTTGGAACAGGCTATTCCAGCCTCGCCTGGCTGATTCAGTTACCGGTTAACACGCTTAAAATTGACAGCAGTTTTATTCGCTCCATGCTACACAAAAAAGACAGCCGCAAAATCATTTCCAGCGTCGCCGGTCTGGGCCGGAGCCTTGATATGGATGTGATCGCGGAGGGCGTGGAAACCGAAGAACAGGCTGAAATGCTAAGGGGGATAGGTTGCCTCTATGCGCAGGGCTATTTGTTCGGGAAGCCGGTCTCAGGAGCGGAAAGCTGCCGAATGCTTAATGCAGTACCGGATAAAGGATCTCTCCGGCGGGTTGCGCGTCTTTCCCTCGATCAGCGAGCACATCAGATTTCATCCATGTATGCGATTCCCGGCACGTCCATTTGCTTTCTTAATCCGGAATTAGTGATTGTTGATGCCAGCGACACGTTTGCCGAACGGGTCGGCTGGGCTCCGCAGGATCTTATCCATAAATATATTTATGAAGTTATTCCGTCACAGGCGGAAAAACTACTCTGGCTGCAGGAATTCCGATTGAAAGGACTCCCTTATCCGCCTTATGAGGTTGTGCTGCCCGACGGCTCGTCCGATCTGGTCATGGTGACCCGGGTGGAAGATGAAGCCAAGGATTTACTGGGCTTTTGTGTATTTGGTGTGAAGATGAGCGATCGCAAACGTCATTAAGCTGAACGTTTTTCTGGGTGATGACAATCATTAACGCTCAATATCGCAGATTGCGTTGTGTATCTCTCACCTGCGCTTCATGTGCCTTCAGGATTTATCTCTTCAATAAGCGTCTCGCCCTGATTATGGATGTTCCCGACTTTGGCTGAAACAGGGTGCCAGGTGAAATCCTTCTCGGGTAATGCGGCTTCATGGGCAATGTCCTGCGCCCGCTGTGATGAGGTTTCAACACTGAGCCACTCCCGAACCGCGTCCGCCCGTAAAACCAGTGGCCGGCGGTCATGAATATCGACCATGCCTTTGTTGCTCGCCGCAGTGACGATAACAAATCCCTCCTGTCCATGGTCCTTACCGTAAGGCGCCCGGCCAATAGCGGCAAAAAACAGCGGTTCCTTTTCTTTGTGATGAATAAAGTATGGCTGTTTCCTGTCACCCTCACGCTTCCACTCATACCAGCCATCGGCAGGAACAATGGCGCGTCCCTGCTCCCACAGCGGCTTAAACATGCGGCCGGTTGGGGCTGTTTCACTTCGGGCGTTGATTAGCGGCTGCTTATTCCACCACTCAGGACCGTAGCCCCAGTAAACCGGGTCCAGGTGAAATTCATCGTCCCGCTCATTGAGCAGCAGCACGTTGGTACCTGGCGCAACGTTGAAACGCCCTATCGGCTCCGGATCATAAATGATTTCATTGGGCTTCAGTCCCAAAGAGTCGAAGTAATCGTCCCGGCTACTGTACTGCGCAAACCGTCCACACATAGGCACCTCCTGGCATAAGGATAGTCCGGTGTTGATTAAGTCATGATCAAAATATTCACTTTCTGGCTGAAGATATCGCGCCAGCTGTCGAGAATGTAGTAAAGGAAATGAAGAGAACCGAATAACCCGGGCTGCGAGGTGTTCAGCTTTGCTGATGGCCAGCCAGATTACCCAAATTTGCCTCTCTGCCCTGGAAGTAATTATTGCTTGCTGAGCCTGTCGACCGAAGAACGACGTTGGATCGGTGTTACTGAGCAACTGCAATGTACAGCCCGTCATTAAGGAGCTATGTGATTTCGGTTATTAGTAACAGCGTGATATTTAACCATCAGGAAAATAAATAATGAGCCTCGTTTATATACCTGCCCTCATTCCACTCTTGCTGAACAAAGAGAATGAGAAAGGAAGCCCGCTTACAGAGGCGGAAGTCAGCAGCATCAAAGATAGTGCCACCTGTATTGAAGTAGCGCGTGATGTTGCTTTTACAATGGCGGAATGCCGCGGATACTTTGATATCAATCCTGAAAAATGCTGGGAAGAATGGAGAGCGTACCGGAGTGAGCGACTGCACCAGAGTGGTCACCGCTAAATCACATTCATCTCCGGCATTCGCTTTTGCGGGATAAATACCTGAAACAGACCTGACTCAATCCGTGTTGATCGCATCGCCACAATGGCCGATTCCTGCTGATTATCAGGCTCTGCGCGTAACGTGCACATACGGATAGCGGCAGGCCATGCGGGAGCCGGGAACGTCGACGTATAGCCATGCTAAGTGAAAGGAGGTAGAGTAATATTTTTATAATGTGAGTGTTATTATGAATCGTAGCGAGGAAATTCTTGAGGCAGCAGAATACTGCATGCGACAGAAAGGCTTTTATCAGACATCGGTTCAGAATATAGCCCGACAGGCAAATGTCAGCGTCGGTCTGATTTATAAATATTATAAAAATAAAGAAGCGATTATCGAAGCACTGATTAAAAACGTGGTGCAACGGATGATTGATTCACTCAAAGAGGCTCTCGACAATCTTGCTCATGCAGGTAACGTCGCCCATTCTGCGCACGGCGTTGTGTCAGTCGACGTTGAAAAAAGCATTGTACTGCTCATTGATATATCTGCAGAAGCCACACGTAATGAGCGGATCCGTCAGATTATTTACGATGCCTGGCAGACTCTGAAAGAGAACTTTATTACTCAGGAGCAGGTGCTTAATCCGTCGCTGGATGCTGAGATTATCCAGACACGCCTGTATATTATGTCACTGATCATAGACGGTATGATTATTCGCCGCTATATGAAACAGCGTGAAATCGATGGCCGCGTGATGTCATTCCTGGATGTCATCAGTCATGACATTAATCAGAACGGTGTCGCCTGACTCACGAGAAAAGATGGCCGGCGAGAAGGGTGTTAATCCGCGCTAACTCCTGCTGATTAAGGTGTTTGTCGCCAAACGTACGACAGGCCACACCATCCACCAGCATCAGCAAAAACTGAATACGGTCACTACGCTCTTCAGGGGTCGCTGCTGGCATCTGCCGCTTAAAAACCTCTTCCAGCTCTGTAAAAAGCAATTGTTCTTCATGTGCAAGCAACGCGCGAACTGATTTATTACGTGATGCCTCTGAATACATTTCCAGCAGTAAACAACGATCCCTGAAAGACCAGTCCCGCCAGAAGTCGGATTCCGTATTGATAATATTTGAGACGCTGGTTTGTAGCTGAAGATTTTTAAGTAAAAACATTCGCCAGTTTTCTGCGATACTTTTTATCGTCTCACTGACAATTGATTCTTTGCTACTGTAATAGCGATAAATCTGCCCGGCACCCAGACCTGACTCAAGGCTTATGTCAGCCATGCTGGCACCATGAAAGCCAGAGCGACTGAAACAGTTTTTCGCTGCCGAAATGATCTGCTGCTGTCGCTGCTGCAGGAAATCCTTACTGTCTGACCTGCTCAAATAACCTCCTGTTAACTGACGTCACACTAGCCCTGATATTAATTCTCCAATGATAACCGAGGCAGGGGTGCGAGAACATATCAGCCGGAAATTCAGACATCAGATATGATGATTTCACCTTCTCATCTCCTGAAATTTACGCTGAGATTACGCTTTAACCTGGGTGCGCATTCCCTCCTGAATGCGCACCCTTTTTTACATTTTCAGTTGCGACTCCTGCAACGCCGTGCCGCCGCCCATCACCTTGTAAAACGTGTTCAGATTTTGATAGTACGCCTGCTCAGCGCTGACCAGACTGGTTCTGGCGGTATAGAGCGTACGCTGAGCGGTTAACGCATTCAGATACGTGTCCACCCCATTCTGATAACGCAGATCGGCCAGATGATAATATGTCTGTGAAGCAGCAACATTGTTGCGCTGGCTGTTCAGCTGATCTGTGATGGTGCCCTTACGAGCCAGAGCATCTGCGACTTCCTGAAAAGCGGTTTGCACCGCCTTTTCATACACTGCCACATAATACTCTTTTTGCGCTTTGGTGTAGTTCAGGTAAGAAACGTTGTAGCCACCTTTAAAGATCGGCAGCGAGATGGTGGGCGCAAAAGACCAGATGCCTGCCCCGTTTTTAAACAGTGAAGAGAGATCGGAACTGCCGACGCCACCGCTCGCCGTCAGTGAGATGCTCGGGAAGAAATTTGCACGCGCCGCACCGATATTGGCATTTGCTGCCTTCAGGTTATGCTCAGCCTGTAAGACATCAGGACGATTAATCAGGGCTTCAGATGAAACACCCGCCGGCACGTCACGCAATGCCTGACCAACAGATTCGATGTTTTGCGGCAGCAGATTATCAGGCACGCGTTTACCCACAACCAGGTCCAGGGCATTCTTATCCTGCGCCACGCTGGTGGTATAGCTGGCTACATCTGACAGTGCAGACTGCCAGGTGGTTTCTGCTGAAGCGACATCCACCATTGAAGCCACGCCATTTTGCAGACGTTTGCGTGTCACCTCCAGTGACTGGCGCGTACTCTCTGCTGTCTCTTTCGCAATCTCAAGATTGCTGCGGTCGGCCGCCAGCTGTAACCAGTAATCCACCGTGTTATAGAGTAAGGTCAGGCGCGTACTTCGCGCCCCTTCCAGCGTGCCGAGATAGGTTTCATACTGCTGGCGTGACAGGCTTTGATTTTTGCCAAACAGATCCAGTTCAAATGAACTTACGCTCCCTTCTGCCGAGTAACTGTTGCCCAATGCAGTCTGATTACCCTCTCCTGTCAGCGCGCGAGAGCGGGTTCCACTCACATCGGCGCTGAGCGTGGGGAAGAGATTAGCCCGCTGCTCACCATATTGTGCATGTGCAGACTTCACACTTGCCACGGCTTCCCGCAGGTCGCGGCTATTGTCCAGAGCCATTGCGACAACCTGACGAAGCCGGGGATCCTGCACATAATCCTGCCAGCCCACATCGCGATAATTAATCGCGTTCTGTTGCAGATTGCGGTAAGCCTCACCGCCCGGGGTTGCGGCAACTACGGCATTATCTGGGCGTGCATAATGCGGATCGAGCGAAACACATCCCGCAAGGAAGCAGGGCAAAAACACCGCTAAACATTTTGCAGATATTGTCATTATTCTCTTACCCTTACTGCGGATTCTGAAGACTGTGTTTCCTCATGCAGTCTGGCCGGAAACAGACGGCGGACCAGCACAAAGAACAGCGGAACAAAGAAGATGGCCAGCAGTGTCGCGGTTAAGGTCCCGCCAATAATGCCGGTACCAATGGCGATACGACTGTTCGCGCCCGCGCCTGTCGAGATAGCCAGCGGCAGCACCCCTGCGGTAAAGGCCAGCGATGTCATGATGATTGGACGCAAACGCATCGTTGCTGCATGCGTCGCGGCCCTGACCAGACTCTCTCCTTTGCGATATTGCTCTTCAGCAAATTCCACGATCAGAATGGCGTTCTTCGCCGAGAGTCCGATGATAGTGAGCAACGCGACCTGGAAATAAACGTCGTTTTCAAGTCCGCGCAGCGTCGTCGCCAGAAGGGCACCGATCACGCCTAATGGCACCACCATCATGACCGAAAAGGGTATTGACCAGCTCTCATACAAAGCAGCAAGGCACAGGAACACCACAATCAGTGATATGCCATAGAGCGACATTGCCTGATTGCCAGAGAGTTTTTCCTGATACGAGAGGCCACTCCATGCAAAGGTGTTTCCTGCGGGTAACTTCGCCACCAGCTTTTCCATCGCGGTGATAGCATCCCCCGAACTTTTGCCGGAGGCCGGCGAACCCTGAATTTCGTAAGACGCCAGGCCGTTATAACGTGACAGGACATCCGGACCATACGCCCATTTCATCGAGGCAAAGGATGAGAACGGCACCATCGTAGTGTTACTGCTGCTGTCCGTTCCGCGCACATACCACTGATCAATATCTTCCGGCTTGCTGCGGAACTGCTGTTCCCCCTGTATGTAGACTTTTTTCACACGACCACGGTCGGTGAAGTCATTGACGTAGCTCCCTCCAATCGCCGCACTTAAGGTGCTGTTAATATCGCTGATCGTCAGACCCAGCGACTGGGCTTTAGCGTCATCAATATCGACGTCCAGCTGTGGCAGGCTCGGCAGTGAGTTGGCGCGAACGGCACTGAGGTCGGGATCCTTATTGGCCTCGGCAATCAGCTGATCGCGCAACTTAAGCAGTTCGTCGCGACTGGTCGCCCCGCGCGCCTGCAGTTCAAAGGTGAAGCCATTCGACTGACCCAGCCCGGAAACCGGCGGGGGCGTGAGTACAAAAATTTGCGCATCGCGGATGCCCGACAGCGCCTTCATCGCGCGGCCTGCAATGGCATCAGCACTGTTTTCGCTGCCTTCCCGTTCACTCCAGTTCTTCAGCGCGATGAAGCCAATACCGGCGTTCTGACCATTACCCGCAAAACTGAAGCCGTTGACCAGCATGCTGACGTTGACGTTATCCTTCTCCTGGGTGGCAAAGTAGTGCTGAACCTGACGACGCACGTCACTTGTCCGGTTTTCCGTGGCGCCGGGAGCAAGCTGATACTGCACCATGATATAACCCTGGTCTTCAGTAGGCAGGAAGCCCGTGGGCAGGCGCATATAAAGCACTGCACAGCCGATCAACAGCACGCCATACAGAAGCAGATAACGAACTGAACTGTTCACAACATGACCAACACCATTCTGATAGCGTGCCTGGACTCTTTCATAGCTGCGATTAAACCAGCCGAAGAAGCCCGTGCTGCCGCTTTCGTGATTATGCGGTTTAAGCAGGGTGGCACAGAGTGCGGGCGTCAGCGTCAGCGCCACAATTACCGACAGCACCATCGATGAAACAATGGTGATTGAAAACTGACGATAGATCACACCCGTTGAGCCGCTGAAAAAGGTCATAGGCAGGAACACGGCTGAGAGCACCATCGCGATACCAATCAACGCACCGGTAATCTCCTTCATCGATTTTTCCGTCGCCTGACGCGGGGGTAAGACCTCCTCACGCATCACACGTTCGACGTTTTCAACTACGACGATCGCGTCATCAACCAGTAAGCCGATGGCAAGCACCATCCCGAACATAGTGAGGGTATTAATCGAGTAGCCAAAGAGGGACAGCACGCCAAAGGTGCCCAGCAGCACGACCGGAACAGCAATCGCCGGGATGAGCGTAGTACGGATGTTTTGCAGGAAAACAAACATCACGATGACCACTAAAATCACCGCTTCGATGAGCGTTTTCACCACTTCTTCAATGGAGATTTTAACGAAATCGGTGCTGTCGAGCGGATAAGCGATCTCATAGCCCGCAGGCATAGTGCTGCGAAACTCATTAATTTTCGCTTTAACCTGCTCGGCGGTTGAGAGCGCATTGGCACCTGACGACAGCTGCACAGCAATACCGGATGCAGGATGACCGTTGGCCAGAACGTTAGAACTGTAATCTTCATTACCCATCTCAACGCGTGCGACATCACTCAGTCGTACTACTGACCCATCCGCCTGGCTTTTCAGCACGATATTGCGGAACTGCTCGGGGGTTTGCAGTCGGGATCGTGAACGGACCGTCGCCACCAGCTGTTGTTCTTTGCTGGCGGGTTGTGCCCCTAACTGCCCCGAGGAGACCTGAGTGTTCTGACTCTCAAGTGCCGTTGTGACGTCGGAAGGCATCAGAGAAAAGGAAGTCAGCCTGGCGGGATCGAGCCAGATACGCATCGCATATTCAGCACCGAATACCTGAACGCTGCCTACTCCCGGCACACGCGCCAGGCTGTCTTCCATGTTACTCACCATATAGTCGGCGACATCTGATGAGCTGCTTTTATTGGTTTTATCGTACAGCGCCAGGATCAGCAAAAAGTCACTCTGCGCTTTCTGCACGGTCACACCCTGTGACGTGACTGCGGTCGGCAGGCGGCTCTCGGCCTGCTGAACCTTGTTCTGCACCTGAACCTGCGCAATATCCGGGTCGGTTCCCTGCTGGAAAGTGACGTTGATTTTTACCTGGCCGGTGGAGGCAGTGCTGGTGGCATCGAAATAGAGCAACCCATCCAGCCCGGTAAGCTGCTGCTCAATGACCTGAGTCACGCTGCTCTCCAGCGTTTCAGCAGAAGCACCGGTATAGGTTGCCTGAATACTGATTTGCGGCGGTGCCACATCCGGATATTGCGCCACCGGCAGGCTGTTAATGCTCAGGATGCCGAACATCATGATGCACAGGGCGATTACCCAGGCGAAAACCGGACGACGAATAAAGAACTGAGCCAGCATATCATTTGCCCTCGCCGGTTGCGGCTTTCGCGTCTGGCGTCACTTCGACAGCCTTGACGCGCATGCCCGGCTGAACTTTAGCGGTGCCTTCCACAATCAGCTTGTCACCGCGGTTCAGTCCTGAGGTAATCAGCCATTTGTTGCCAATCACGCGATCGGCTACGACGTCCCGGCTTTCAACTTTGCTCTGGTTATCCACCACTAGCGCAGTGGCGTTGCCCTTCGCATCCCGGGTAATTCCCTGCTGCGGCGCCAGAATCGCATCGCTCTGTACGCCATTGGTGACGCTGGCGCGAACGTACATGCCAGGCAGAAGTTCATGTTGCGGATTCGGGAAGATCGCGCGCAGCGTTACTGTACCCGTGGCTTCATCCACTGAGACTTCGGTCAGCTCCAGCTTTCCGGGATGCTTATAGGCAGTACCATCTTCCAGATTCACCGTCACGGGAACGGCATCGGCACTTTGCTGCAGCGACGCCTGCTGGCGCTTCAGTTTCAGCAGTTGCACACTGGATTGGGTGAGATCGACGTAGATGGGATCGAGCGCGCGTATCGTTGCCAGTGCAGAAGTCTGGCTGGCGGTGACCAGTGCACCTGGTGTCACCGATGAGATCCCAATACGACCACTGATCGGTGCTTTGATTTGGGTGTAGTTCAGACTGATACGGGCACTTTCCACGGCAGCGCGATACTGGTCGACAGAAGCGACGTTCTGCTGATACGTTGCCTGGGCATCATCAGCATCCTGCCGTGACACACCATTCTCTTTAACCAGCGCAGCATAGCGTTCGGCTTTTAATTTACTGCTTTTCACCAGCGCCTGAGCATTCTTCAGCTGTGCCAGGGCCTGATCGTAACTGGCCTGATAGCTGGCGGGATCGATCTGGTAAAGAATCTGCCCGGCTTTAACTTCCTCACCCTCTGTAAACAGGCGTTTCTGGATGATGCCATCCACCTGGGGCCTGACATCTGACGTCATACTGCCCGTTACGCGTCCGGCCAGCTGACTATCCAGCGTCACAGATTCGGTTTGCAATGTTTTCACACCGACTTCTGAGGTCATGTTTCCATCTGGCTGCTGACTGTTTTGATCGCAGGCCGCCACAATCATCACAAGTCCGGCGATGATACTGCGCTGAAAGTTTCTCATAAAAATCCTGTAATGAACGTTCATTCTCAGCATGCAGTTTAATTAATCAGCAATAAAATGTATGTCAGCAAAACGAAAAGAAGGATGTCAGGAAGTATGTGAAAGCTGGCTTGTAATTATTGTCAGGCGTCAGGCCAGCGCACGGATGAACAGAAGTTGAGCGGTGTCCTCCACCGACTTAGAGTGTGACACTGGTTTCGAAGGGTCAGGCTGAACAATCAATGTTAAAAAAGGCGGATGCAGGAACTGATGAGGCCAGTTATGGGCAGTTTTACAGGACTTATATCCGCTAAATAGTCTCTTTAGTGAGGAATAACTTGCTCAGTTTTCAGTTAAGGCGTCCCTGCTGGCGGAGGCATTTATTGGATCCAGAGCCGATCCAGGCAGGTAAACATTTCATCGCTTTGCAAATCGGCCCGCGCGCGTTACTCTATACGAAACATATACGTTTCATATAGGGCTCATATGGGTATCGTAAAAATCTCCGACCTGATGCATGAAAATCTGCGCATCGCCAGTCAGGCGATGAGTCGCTCGATTAATGCACAGGCTGAACACTGGCTGAAACTCGGCATGCTGGCAGAACTCTATCCGCAGCAGACCCAACACCAACTGGCGCAGATGCTGATCCGGCTTGAACTGGACGGCAGCGCTGATATCCGAAATATGCTCCATAAAGAGAGCCTTACCACACAAGGAGACGTGTCATGAACACCGTTAAAATTCATACCGCCGCGGAGATTGAGATGGCTCGCGCAGCCGGACAGGCTGCGGCGCAGGTACTGGCGATGATTACACCGCACGTTCGCCCCGGCATTACCACCGAAGAGCTGGATGATATCTGTCACGACTTCATTGTGAATGAACTCAGAGTGACGCCCGCGAATATCGGCTATCACGGCTATACCCGCACGACCTGCACGTCGGTCAATCACGTGGTGTGCCACGGTATACCAGCCAGCAAAAAGCTCAAGGATGGCGATATCGTTAATATCGATGTAGCGGTCATCAAAGATGGCTGGTACGGCGATACCAGCAGGATGTATTTTGTCGGCACGCCGTCAGTCCGTGCAAAACGTCTGGTCGATATCACCTATCAATCGATGGTTGCGGGGATCAAAACTGTCCGTCCCGGCGCGACGCTGGGCGATGTGGGCGCGGCAATTCAGCGTGTTGCAGAAGCTGCCGGTTTTTCTGTCGTACGGGAATATTGCGGGCACGGCGTGGGTGAGATTTATCACACCGATCCGCAGGTGCTGCATTACGGCACCCCAGGTGAAGGAATGCCCCTGAAGGCCGGTATGATCTTCACTATCGAACCGATGATTAATGCCGGTAAAGCCGGAACCAGCGTGCTGTCAGATGGCTGGACGGTCGTGACTAAAGATCGCTCGCTCTCGGCGCAATGGGAACATACCGTCGCCGTCACTGGAGAGGGTTTCGATCTGCTGACACCGTGGCCTGAAGGCACTGGCGACTACCCGGCGATTTGATTACTCAGCCTGAGACGCGATCTCAGGCTGCCTTCTTCATTTGCTCCTGACTGCACTGAGTGTGTTCAGCGAATCGGAATGCCATATCTGCACATTGTTGCGACCCGCGCGCTTCACCTGATAAAGCGCCTCATCAGCACATCTCAGCCACTCATGAATCGATGCCGCATCACGTGCTGCCGCAATCCCAATACTCACCGAACACTGAAAGGTGGATGACGCTGGCAGCCGCAACAGGGCAATGCCCTGCCTGATTTGCTCTGCCAGCAGCAGGATGCTGGCTTCATCCGCATCCCGTACGATCACACACAATTCATCGCCGCCAAAGCGGGCGGGCACATCTTTCAGGCCGACGCTGTCACGCAGCAGTGCCGAAATCTCTGTCAGCAGAAAGTCACCCGCTTCATGTCCATAAGTATCGTTAACCTGTTTAAAGTGGTCGACATCCAGCAGCATTAACTAGGCCTTGCCCTCGCCTCGCTGCGTTCGCAAAAACTCACTTTCCAGCCGCCGTTCAAACAGACGGCGATTAGGGATTTTCAGGCCGGGGTCCATCAGCGCGATGCGTTCGAGTTCGCGGTTCTTCTGGCGCAGAGTCAGGGTCAGGTTGTGCGAGACTACGCTGAGTGCCAGCAGATACAGGCTGGCCAGCGGCAGTGTCAGCCAGACGGTTCGGGTACTGAACGTCAGCACCAGGGGTGCCTTTTCCGCTGACCAGACCAGCACAAAGGCAAACAGAAAGGCCTGCAGCGCGGACTTCAGCTGAACCCAGCCGCCTGCCGAGTAGCGATCGGAGATCAGCACCGCCATGATAATAATTGAAGGCAGCGGACTCAGTGCCATCGCAGCAACCCAGACGCCGCCAAACGCGGCATCCAGCGTGAGATTCTTACGCTCAAAACCGGTCGGATCGCGCGACCGCAATGCCATTCGATAGGCGGCGTAAGGCCAGATAAACGCATTGGTAAACAGAAGAGCACAAAGTTCCGCGCTTTTTCCCATCTCCATCAGAACCGACAGAATGGGCAGAAAACAGAGAAAGGTGCCGAGCTGGCGCATCATAAACATTCGTCGCACAAATCGCGTCGAGCGGCGCTTCAGTTGAACATCGTCGGGAGTGTAATAATTCATAGGCGGACTGAAGCAGCGACAGGTTACGGCAGTTTATCGGCATTAAGTGAATCAGGGTAATTTATTTACAGAATATTCTTATTGCCTGTCATTTTAATGAACAGGTTCTGATCATATTTATTCGCAGAGCAGTTCTGGCGGATAATTGCCGCGCGCCTTATTGCGCGCGGTAGCAGATTATCTGCGGCCTTTAATGACTGAGGCCGACCAGTTGAAATCGCTGACTTCACTGGCAGTAAGTGATTCAGGTTTCTTTTTACGCAGCGGTTTTTTCTTCTCCTTTTCGGCCTTTGCTTTCTCCTTCTCCAGCTTACTGGCCATCACCATCTGCCGTGCTTCACTGTTGAATTCTTTCTCTTTTTTACTATCCGGCTCTTTACCGGTTCGCTGACGGTACTTTTCAGCCAGCCCTTTATAGGTTTGTTCGACGGCCAGACGTTCATCAACACTGAACTGATCAATGGAAATCATCTTCTTATCGCTCATAGCGGCGTGTCCTGAGGCAAGTTGTCCGGTCAAGTGTACCGCATTCAGGGCCCATTAACGCAGCGAATGGCAGCCGTTCTGCAGACTCATGTTCCCCCACGTTCCTGCTATCAGGTAATTTCTCTGAAAGGTGCGCCTTAGCCCTGTTAAAAATAAGGTTATCTCTTAATATAAAACTAATGTTCATCAGGTTTACTGGTAGTGACCACGTACTGCCGAGGAGCTGAGGGAATGATTAAAGAGACCGATCGCCTGTCACAGGCGTTATTACGGCGGCATGGGATTGGCGTTAAGCAGAAACGTATACACTTTCGTGGCCGCGATTTATTGTTTCAGCTGCATAATGCCCGTTATGAAGTTTTCAACGGCGATCGCTGTATCGCGACCGTTGAAACAAATAATATCAATGAAGCGATTAAGCAGTTTAAAGCGCTGGACAACCCTGCGGAGAAATAAGCATGCCAGATTATCGCCTGTTTCAGAAGGACCAGACAGTCAGGGCCGTGAATCATGTAAGCCAGGATCAGCAGGACCTGTTAGCAGCTGAAGGCTACAAAGTGGTGTGGGACGTAGTCAATGCCGATAACACTGATGCGGCGCTTTTGCGCTATCAGCAGTTGCGTCACGATGAGGGTAACGCTGCGCAGAACTTTGCAACGGATTCATTTTTCGGCTCTCTTCTGGGTCTGATAACCCGCTAAGTCAGCATGGGCTGCGGGTTTATGGGCGAAGTTACTGTTAATTCATGCTGTGCTGATTAAAATAGAGAAAATTTCCCGCACACAGGTTTCTGATGAAAATCACTATTAACAAAGAAGATGAGCTGTTTATGCACAACTTCTTTGCTGCACCCTGCGACACCTTCGATACAGACTCACTTCAGGCACAACATATTCAGCAATCGCTTCAGCTGGCCATTCAGCAGAAAAGTGCAGAGGCAGACAGCGACTGGAAGCGCAGCCTGACTTTTCTGCTGCTGTTTCTCTTTTTATATGCTGCGCTGGGAGCCTCGCTGACGCTGGATCTCAGCACCACAGGCGCGGCACATAAGAGTATCGAGTATGCGCTGGAAGCAATTCCGGTGCTCATCGCCTTCTCTGGTTTCTTCGTCTCCATTCTTTATCTCTTCCTGACCCGTGCCAGTGCGCGTAAGCAGCATAACTGGGAAAAAAGTATTCTGGTGCTGGAGAAGTACGCCATCGGTAACCTGTTTAAAGCCACCCATACCCAGGGCGGTGGCACCAGCAATTACTCTGTGCCCAATCTTTCTATTTCGCTCGCGCTGTTTATCTGTGTGACCTGGCTGGTGATTTATAACTATCTGACGTTTACCACCAGCGGCGTGTTTGGCAGTGTCATCTCGCTTTTCATCAGCACCATGGTTTATGTCATTCTGGATATCCAGCTGCTTAAGCCCTTTATTCATGCTGTTGAAAAAGACGAACCCGAAAAGAGTAACGCGGATAAAGAGCAGGATTAACGACCTTCCCTGACGTTAAAGCAGATACCCGGCCAGTGAGTCGGGTATTTTTTTGGCTGCTAAAAGACGCTTTCGCTAAATAGCTTTTGCCGCGCAGAGACGAATGGAACGGCGAATTGACAGCAAATTGCATGTTGTAACTATATATAACCTCCACCTTTTACATTGCAACTTACTGAACGCTGCCTGAAGGCCCGCTTTCACCGCGGGCCAGGCGTGTTACCAGCGCGTTTTCTGCATATCGATGACGAAACGATATTTCACATCGCTGGTGAGCATGCGTTCAAAGGCAGTCTCCACCTCTTCACCGGTAATCATCTCTACGTCAGCCGTGATGTTGTGCTCACCACAGAAGTCGAGCATCTGCTGCGTCTCCTGAATGCTGCCGATTGAGGTGCCCGTGATACTCAGGCGGCGGAACACCATTGGCGTGACATTCGGTGACGGATGCGGTTGATCGGGGATCCCCACCAGCACCAGCTGACCGTTGGTTTTCAGCGTGCTGAGATAAGGATCGAGGTCGTGAGGTGCCGCAACACAGTCCAGGATAATATCGAGCGACGCCTGACACCCGGCCATTTGTGCCGCGTCTCGCGAGACCACCACATGTTTAGCCCCCAGCCGACGCGCATCCGCCCCTTTCGCCGGAGAGGTCGTAAACAGAGTTACCTCCGCACCCAGCGCGCTGGCCAGCTTAACCGCCATATGGCCCAGGCCGCCAAGACCGACCACACCCACACGATCGCCTGCTTTGACGTTGAAGTGCTGCAAGGGTGACCAGACGGTCACGCCTGCGCACAGCAGTGGAGCCACCGCGTTCAGCGCCAGATTATCCGGCACCGTGACCACAAAATGCTGGTCGGCGATAACGTGCTGCGCATAGCCGCCAAACGTCGTATTGCCGGTATATTTATCGGTGCCGTTATAGGTCGGCGTGAAACCCGCCTCACAGTACTGCTCTTCTTGCTGCTGGCAGAAGTGACACTCCCGGCAGGAATCGACCATGACGCCAACGCCAACCGTCTCTCCAACAGAGAATTTAGTGACATTGTCACCTGTTGCAACCACACGACCAACAATCTCGTGACCGGGCACCAGCGGATAATGGCTGACGCCCCATTCATTGCGCGCCATATGCAGATCAGAGTGGCAGACGCCGCAGTAGAGGATCTCAATTTTTACATCATCAGCCTGCAGATCGCGTAACTCAACCTCGCCTGCCTTGAGCGGTTGACCTGCCTGAGTTGCTACCAGCGCGTTAATTTTCATCGGTTGCCTCTTCTTACCTGATGGTCGTAAAGAAAGCGGCACACTATAGACACACGAAGCTCCTTTTGGTAGTAGTTACCTTTTGGTTACCATAAAATGGGAAGGTCATTATGCCGGTCTGGGTTGAGGGAAAACTGTGTTTTTATGCGGACTCACCGCCGCGCCGTCTGCTGGAACTGTTTTCGGTGAAGTGGAGCACTATGGTGCTGCATGCGCTCTATCACTGGCCGGAAAATCGGGCACGCACGGGCGAACTGGAGCGCAGCCTGCAGGGCATCTCGAAGAAGATGCTGATCCAGACGCTGCGTGAGCTGGAACAACGCGGACTGGTGTCACGTCAGGTGTGGCAGGTGGTGCCGCCAAAAGTGGAATACAGCCTCACGGCGCTGGGCCATACCTTCGCACAGCCGATTGAGCAGATGTATCAGTGGGGGCTGGAGAATCAGGCTGCGCTGGATGAAATGGAAAATCATGCGCGCAGCCATCAGGAAAGTGGCGGATAAAACGCCGCCCCATATGCAGGTTACCGCGTCTTAGTCGAACGGGAATTCGCGCGCCAGCACGCGCGCAATCACATTCAGCGCGCCCTCGTCATTGTTGCTCTGCGTCTGGTAGCGCGCCACGGCGGCGACAGCGTCGGCCGCATTGGCCATTGAGAAACTGAAGCAGGCCTGGCGCAGCATTTCGATATCATTCGCGCTGTCGCCAATCGCCAGCACTTCACAATCACTGATGCCCCATTTTTCCTGCAGCAGCGCGATGCCGTGGGCTTTATGGCAGCCGGGAATGATGAGGTCAATAAAACCAAAGCCGCTGGAAACCGGATGCATGATATTTTCCAGCTCGCCCAGACGCGCATGCAGGCGTTGCAGCAATGCTTCCACCCCTTCATGTTCCAGCTTCAGCGAGAACTTGAAGATGGTGTCATCAATGGCATACAGGTCATCGCGCTTTTCCAGACGGTGATAGTGGTTTGCCAGCTGGTCCATCACCTCGTCAGAGGCAGAAGAATGCATATAAGCACCATTTCGTCCGCACACCACTACCGCGATGTCCGGTTCATGCGCCAGAATATCGAGGATCTTATGCACCTTCTCCTGCGCTAACTCGCCGCAGAAAATCTCTTCATTACAGTCAGAGACCCAGGCGCCATTTTCTGCCACGAAAGCGATCTCATCTTTGATGTCGGGAAAATAGCGCTGCAGCTGGTAATACTGATTACCACTGGCCACCACAAAACGGATGCCCTTCTGCTTCAGCAGCGCATACTGACGTGAAAATCGCTGAACGTTGTACTGCTTATTATCGTCCAGAAAGGTGCCGTCCATATCCACCGCAATCATCTTAACCGCCATCTCGCCTGCCCCTATACGTTCGCCGTTCTGTCCTGCCGGCTGATTGATTTGATTCATAAAGCTTACTCGCTGTGTGGATTAATGAGAATGCAAATAGTGACTTTGCTAACGGCTTTCAGAGCGTTCCGGTTCAGAAGTTGTGTTACAACGCACGTTTTTTATCGTTAAAAGGATGTTAACCTCAACCGCAATTTACGAATGAAGATTATTTTAATTGTATTCGTAACTCAATCCCGAACTTTGAGGAGTGTGAAATGCGTGATGAATCCCGAGCGACACCTTTGCCTGATGACGTTAAAAGTGCTATCCGCGAAATGAAACAGCAGCTACGCCAGCAAATTGGCGACGTAGATACCCTGTTTCGGCAGGTGTGCGACAACATTACTGCCGCGATTGCTGAGGCAAAAGCGGACGAAGCGCGAACCGGCAGTGCCTGGCCGGTCGTGCCGATACAGGACATAACAGAAGGGAAGGTTTCGGATGAAACCCGATCGCTGATTAAACGTCGCGGCTGTGTCGTGATTAAGCAGCACTTCGCGCGTGATCAGGCAATGGCATGGGATAAATCGATGCTCGACTACCTGGATCACAACCGTTTTGATGAGCAGTACCGCGGTCCCGGTGATGACTTCTTTGGCTCACTTGCGGCCTCACGCCCCGAAATATACCCGATTTACTGGTCGCAGGCGCAGATGGAAGCGCGGCAGAGTACGGCGATGGCTGATGCGCAGTCTTTTCTGAACCGGTTATGGACGTTTAACTCTCAGGGCAGACAGTGGTTTGATCCCGATGTCAGCGTGATCTATCCCGATCGCATTCGTCGCCGTTTGCCCGGCACCACGTCGAAAGGATTAGGTGCCCATACCGACTCCGGTGCGCTGGAACGCTGGTTACTGCCCGCTTATCAGCAGGTTTTCAGCAAGCTGTTTCAAGGTGATCTTGCCGCTTACGATCCCTGGGATGCGGCACACCGTACCGAGGTTGATGAGTATGATCTGCCTGGCACGACCAAGTGTTCAGTGTTCCGCACATTTCAGGGCTGGACCGCACTCTCCGATATGATCCCTGGCCAGGGGCTGCTGCATGTGGTGCCGGTGCCGCAGGCGATGGCGTATATCCTGCTGCGTCCACTACTATCCGATGTGCCTGAAGATGAACTCTGTGGCGTCGCGCCGGGTCGGGTGTTACCTGTCAATGAGCAGTGGCATCCGCACCTGATCGCCGGACTCTGTTCAATCCCGGCTCTGGAGGCGGGCGATTCAGTGTGGTGGCACTGTGATGTGATCCATTCCGTTGCACCGGTGGACGATCAGCAGGGCTGGGGCAACGTCATGTATATCCCCGCAGCGCCGATGTGTGATAAAAACCGCGTCTACGCCCGCCAGGTTGCGCAGGCGCTGGAGCAGGGACGTTCACCAGGCGATTTTCCGCCGGAAGATTATGAAGCCGGGTGGGAGCAACGTTTTAAGCCGGAAGATCTTAATATTAACGGACGTCGTTCACTGGATTTAGCCTGACTCTGACCCCGCGTTGTGCACCAGCGCGGGGGATTCCCTGATACACTGCACGTTTTATTCCTGACGAAACCCAATTATGAATCCGCGACATCATCAGATTATTCAACTGGTTAATAGCCGGGGCAGCGTAACGGTCAGTGAACTGGCGCAGCTGACCGGTGTTTCTGAAGTGACGGTGCGTCAGGATCTCACGCTGCTGGAACGCGACCGGCTGCTGCGTCGGGTGCATGGCTCCGCGCTGGCACTGGACAGTGACAATGTCGGCACCCGCATGAACACCCGCTATTCCACCAAGCAGGCGCTGGCGCAGCACGCCGCCAGCCTGGTGCAGACGGGTGAATCGGTATTCATCGAAGGGGGCAGTACCAACGCGCTGCTGGCGCGTGCGCTGGCTGACCGTGTCGATCTGACGCTGATCACCGTCAGCCACTATATTGCCCAGCTTCTGCGGGACGCCACCTGTGAAGTGATTGTGCTGGGTGGATTGCTGCAGAAAAGCAGTGAGTCGGTAGTCGGCCCGCTGACGCGTTACTCCATTCAGCAGGTGCATTTTCACAGAGCGTTTGTCGGTGTGGATGGCTGGCACCCGGAGACCGGCTTCACCGGCCGCAATATGCTGCGCTGTGACGTGGTGGATGCGGTGCTGGCGAAAGGCGCTGAAAGCTATGCCCTGACCGATGCCTCTAAATTCGGGCAGATTCACCCTTATCCACTCTCATCCGGTTACCAGGTCGGCCATGTGATTACCGATGAAACGCTGGATGCGGGGACCGTCACGCAGCTCAGGGAACAGGCCATTAAGGTGATACAGATTGCGGCGAATTAAGCCGACCACGGGCCCTGAGTAACGGAATCGCGCAGCATCAGGCTGGCCGTAAAAGGCGTCTGACTGTGCCAGTCACCGCCATCCAGCATGGTCAGCAGGCGGTTAATCGTCTCATCGATCATCTCCGTCACCGGCAGCTTCATACTGGATAACGACGGCGTGATATAAGGTGCCAGTGGGATATCATCGAAGCCTATTACCGATACCCGACCGGGCACCGCGATGCCGCATTCAGTCAGCCGTTTGATGGCACCAATCGCCATCTCATCATTACTCGCCACCAGCGCCGTGAATGAGGCGTTGCGTTCCAGCAACTGGTCCACAGCGGCCATACCGCTCTGCGCCGTCCATTTACCCGCCACGACGCGGCGGTCGTCCGCTTCCAGCCCCTTAGCGGCCAGCGCAGCGTGATAACCTGACAGACGTTCGACGCCGGTCGGGGAATCCAGAGAACCGGTGATAAAGGCGATGTCGCGATGCCCCTGATTCAGCAGATGGGTTACCGCTGTGGCGCTGCTGGCGTGCTGATCGCTGTAAATGCAGTAGCTCTGGTTGACGCGCAGCCGTCGGTTGATGACCAGTATCGGCTGTTTATGGCGGGAGATAATCGCATCCAGCGCGTCGATACTCAGAAAGCGCGGGTAGATAATGATGCCGTCACAGCGCAGGTCGAGCAAAAACTGAATCGCCGCTTCTTCCTGCTCAGCGGTGTGTTTGCCGTCCGCCAGAATCAGCTGGCGGCCCTGCTGCTCCATCATGCGCGCGGAGTGCGCCATCAACTCAGTGAAGTAGCTGCCGCTGTAGAGCGTATTGGTGATCACCAGTCCGATAGTCTGCGACGTTTTAGTCGCCAGGTTGCGCGCCAGCAGATTGGGCCGGTAGCCGGTTTCCGCGATCGCCTTTAACACCCTTTCACGCTTCTCCTGCCCGACATAGCCATTGCCAGACAATACACGTGACACCGTCGCTTTTGAGACGCCCGCCCTGTCTGCCACTTCCTGAATCGTTGCCATGGTGAAGCTCCTTTACTGCGTCGCTCTGCAGTCTACCTAAGCCTCTCAATGTTGGAAATATTTACCCTGCCCGCTGGCGCAGATACCCGGCCCGCCGGAGGTGATGAAGTTCACAAAAAACAAATCTGACTGATTTACCCTCTTGTCGGCCCACTGAAAGCACTTCATGATTTTGTGAAACCGGTTTCCTATTTGCCTGTCAGCAGCCGATAAAAACATAAAAATGTAACCGATTTACCCTACAGAGAAGAGCGACCATGCCTATGAACTATGCCGAGGTGTCACGCGCCATTGTCGATGCGCTAGGCGGCCTCACCAATATCGAAGCCGTAACCCACTGCATGACCCGCCTGCGGTTTGTGGTGAAAGACGAATCCCAGGTCGACTATCCCCGCCTCAAAGCGATCAGGGGCATTATGGGGGTGGTGCACAACGACACGCAGTGCCAGGTGATCATAGGGAATAACGTTTCGCAGGCTTATCAGGCGGTACTGGCACTGGGATCGCCCGGCGCGGTAACGACTGAACCGGTGAAACGCAAAATTACCCTGCGAGGCATCGGCGCGGGCATTCTGGATGCGCTGGTGGGCACCATGTCGCCGCTGATCCCGGCAATTATTGGCGGGTCGATGGTTAAGCTGCTGGCGATGATTCTGGATATGGCGGGGGTGTTTGAAAAAGGCTCGTCAACGCTGGTGATCCTCAACGTGATTGGCGACGGCGCATTCTTCTTCCTGCCGATTATGGTGGCCGCCTCTGCGGCGCTGAAATTCAAAACCAATATGTCGCTGGCAATCGCCATCGCCGGTGTCCTGGTGCATCCCAATTTTGTTGAGCTGATGGCAAAAGCGGCGCAGGGTCAGCCGGTCGAGTTCGCTTTCATCCCGGTCACCGCGGTGAAATATACTTACACGGTGATCCCGGCACTGGTGATGACCTGGATCCTGTCCCACATTGAGCGCGGCGTGGATCGCATTACTCCGGCCGTTACCAAAAACTTCCTGAAACCGATGCTGATTGTGCTGATTGCTGCCCCTATTGCGATTGTGCTGATTGGTCCGATCGGCATCTGGATCGGCAGCGGTATTTCGGCGCTGGTCTACACCATCCATGGCTATCTTGGCTGGCTGTCGGTTGCGATTATGGGTGCCATCTGGCCGCTGCTGGTGATGACCGGGATGCATCGTGTGTTCACGCCGACCATCATCCAGACCATTGCCGAAACCGGCAAAGAGGGCATGGTGATGCCGTCAGAAATTGGTGCCAACCTGTCGCTGGGCGGATCGTCGCTGGCGGTGGCGTTTCGCACCAAAAATCGTGAACTGCGCCAGACGGCACTGGCAGCAGCAGCGTCTGCCATCATTGCCGGCATTTCTGAACCGGCGCTGTATGGCGTGGCGGTTCGTCTGAAACGGCCGCTGATCGCCTGTCTGATCAGCGGTTTTATCTGCGGCGCGGTCGCGGGCATTGGCGGGCTGGCCAGCCACTCAATGGCCTCGCCTGGCCTCTTCACCAGCGTACAGTTCTTCGACCCGGCTAATCCCATGAGTATCGTCTGGGTCGGCGCGGTCATGGTGTTGTCGGTGGTGCTGTCGTTTGTGCTGACGCTGCTGCTAGGGTTTGAAGATATTCCTGAAGCGCAAACTGAAACCAAATCCGAATCCAGTCCCGCCGCGCAATCTGCGCCTGTTACCGAACGCACCAACGCGATTAATAGCCACTAAAGGAAAGGGTCACGCTGACCCGGAAAAGAGGATTGCATGTCTGATTCAAGGTTCCCGCAAGGGTTTTTATGGGGCGGCGCGTTAGCCGCCAACCAGAGTGAAGGCGGCTATCGTGAGGGCGGAAAAGGCTTAACCACCGTCGATATGATCCCGCATGGCCCACACCGACTGGCGGTCAAACTGGGTCTGGAAAAGCGCTTTACGCTGCGGGATGATGAATTTTATCCCAGCCATGATGCCATCGATTTCTATCACCGCTATCCGGAAGATATTGCGCTGATGGCGGAAATGGGGTTCAGCGTGTTTCGCACATCAATTGCCTGGAGCCGCCTCTATCCCAATGGCGATGAACTGACGCCCAATCCGGAGGGCATCGCTTTTTACCGCGCGGTGTTTGAGGAGTGCCGGAAATATAATATCGAACCGCTGGTTACGCTCTGTCATTTCGATGTGCCGATGCATCTGGTGACCGAATATGGCTCATGGCGCAATCGTAAAATGGTCGACTTCTTTGCCCGCTATGCCCGTAGCTGTTTCGAGGCGTTTGATGGCCTGGTGAAATACTGGCTGACCTTCAACGAGATCAACATCCTGCTGCACAGCCCGTTTTCCGGTGCGGGTCTGGTGTTCGAACCGGATGAAAACAGGGAGCAGGTGAAGTATCAGGCGGCACATCACGAACTGGTCGCCAGCGCGCTGGTCACGCGAATCGCGCATGAAGTCAATCCGACGAATCAGGTCGGCTGCATGCTGGCAGGCGGCAACTTCTATCCGTGGTCCAGCAAACCGCAAGATGTCTGGGCAGCGCTGGAAAAAGATCGTGAAAACCTGTTCTTTATTGATGTCCAGGCACGCGGTGCTTATCCGGCTTATGCTGCGCGCGTGTTCCGTGAAAAAGGTGTCACGCTTGAGATCGCTGACGGCGATGCCGATATCCTGAAAAACAGCGTCGATTTTGTCTCGTTCAGTTATTACGCCTCTCGCTGCGCCTCGGCGGAGATGAACGAACAGAACAGCAGCGCGGCCAATGTGGTGAAATCCCTGACCAACCCTCATGTGCCACGTAGCGAGTGGGGCTGGGGCATCGATCCACTGGGCTTACGCATTACCATGAATATGATGTACGACCGCTATCAGAAGCCGCTTTTCCTGGTGGAAAATGGTCTGGGCGCGCGCGATGAAATCGATGCGAATGGCGAGATCAATGACGACTACCGCATCAGCTATCTGCGCGAGCATATCCGCGCCATGGCCGATGCCATAGAGGATGGAGTCCCGGTGATCGGCTACACCAGTTGGGGCTGTATCGATCTGGTGGCCGCTTCGACCGGTGAAATGAGCAAGCGCTACGGTTTTGTCTATGTTGATCGGGACGATCTTGGGAACGGTACGCTGGCGCGCACGCGAAAGAAATCGTTCTGGTGGTATAAGAAAGTGATTGCCAGTAACGGGGCAGATCTTGAGTGACACCGTCACTTAAAAGTAATATCTGAGCGCCCTGCTCCGCATCAGCCGGGCCAGAGCAGAACGCTCACGCATGCGTTGTGCTCCGGCAATAATTATCGTATAACGAATGTCTCCGAGGGGTGTCCTGTAACGGGCTGAGATGGCGCAAGCCGAACCCTTTGAACCTGATCTGGGTCATGCCAGCGAAGGGACGGGTCGGCAGATTTTCTGCCCTATCTCCTGCACTATCCCCTGTTCCAGACCGTATGCCCGGATCTCCCTGCTACTGGAGATCCTATGACACATCCGCTTTTCGAAACCGGCTTTTATGGTCGTCTGCGCCAGCAGGCGGGCACGCAATGGCACGATTATGTCAGGCACAATTTTGTGCAGCAGCTCGGACACGGCACGCTGCCACCCGCCGCTTTTCGTCACTATCTCACCCAGGATTATCTGTTTCTGCTGCACTTCGCCCGTGCATGGGGTCTGTTGATCAGCAAACTCTCAGAACCGGCTACATTACGCAGCGCGACGGCATCGCTGAACGCCATTATCAGCGAACTGCCGCTGCATCTGGCTTACTGCCAGCAGTGGGGCATCAGCGAAGAGGCGATGGCGAGCGAAACGGAGGCAATGGAAACGATCAACTACACCCGTTACGTGCTTGACGTGGGTCACACCGGAGATGCGCTGGAGCTGATGACGGCGCTGATGCCATGCGTCGCCGGTTATGCGGAAATCGGCCTGAGGCTGCTGGAGGATCCCGCGACCCGCTTCGGGGGGAATCCTTACGCGGCATGGATTGAGAATTACGGTGATGAGTCCTACCTGGCGGGCGTCGGTTCTTCACTGATGCTGTTTGAAACTCTGGCTCAGCAGCGCGCCGGTGAACAGCGTATTAACTCACTGTCGGAGATTTTCACCACCGCAACCCGGCTGGAAGCGGCATTCTGGCAGATGGGGCTTAATTATGCTGACTGTCTGCAGGTCAGCTCATGACGCGGCTGAACGCTGCCGTGCCGCCGGGTATTTCCGTTCGCCAGCTCTGCCTGACGCTGGATCAGCAGCAACTGTTCAGCGAGCTTAATCTGGAAATCGCGGGCGGCGCATTTACCGCTTTGCTGGGGGCCAGCGGCGTGGGTAAAAGCAGCCTGATGCGGGTGATTGCCGGTCTGATGCCACCTACTTCGGGACAGATTAACGGAAGCGATGGTCTGCCGCTGGCCGGGCGCATCGCCTGGATGGGTCAGCAGGATTTGCTCTATCCGTGGCTGACGGTGGAACAGAACGTCTGCCTCGCCAGTCGTCTGAAAGGTGAGAAAGCCGATCGCGACCTGGCGCAGCATCTGCTGGCGCGGGTGGGCCTGAGCCACTGCGCCCGTGCGCGACCTGCGACACTTTCGGGCGGTATGCGTCAGCGTGTGGCGCTGGCGCGAACACTCTACACCCGACAGCCGATTGTGCTGATGGATGAGCCTTTCTCGGCGCTGGATGCACTGACCCGCACGCAGATCCAGACCCTGGCGGCAGAAGTGCTGGCCGGACATACCGTGCTGCTGATCACTCATGATGCCGCGGAAGCCTGTCGCCTCGGTCATCACCTGCTGGTAATGGGTTCCGCAGGCATCGAAACCTGCCCGCCACTGCAGGGCCAGCCACCGCGGGCGGCAGATGACATCAGCGTGATTCAGAGTCAGGCCACCTTGCTGAAACAGCTAAGCAGGCTGGCCGGATGAGATTACGTTTCGCCGCGCTTCGCCGTGGAGTCATGCTCTCTGCCGGATTAATTGCGCTGTGGTGGCTCGCCACGCTCACTTCCGTTCCGGCCTTTCTGCTGCCCTCGCCCGCTGCGGTTGCTACCGCACTGTGGGACAACACTGGCTATCTCGGCCATCACAGCCTGATCACCCTGACTGAAATCCTCAGCGGTATGGCGCTCGGCGTGCTGCTGGGCGCGGTGCTGGCACTGGGCATGACCTTTTCACCGTGGTTACAGCGCTGGATGATGCCGCTGGTGATCACCAGTCAGGCGATTCCGGTATTTGCCCTGGCACCGCTATTGGTGCTCTGGTTTGGCTTTGGCATGAGCGCCAAAGTCGCAATGGCGGTACTGGTGATCTTCTTCCCTGTTACCTCCGCCTTTTTTGATGGCCTGCGTCGCGTCACGCCCGGCTATCTCGATCTGGCTCGCACGATGGGCGCTTCACGTGCAGCGCAACTGCGCCATGTCCGGCTGTTAGCCGCACTGCCCGCCCTGGGTTCGGGCTTGCGGATGGCAGCCGCCGTCGCGCCCATTGGCGCCATCATAGGTGAATGGGTCGGTTCGGCTGAAGGGCTGGGCTACGTGATGCTGAATGCCAACGCCCGGATGCAGAGCGATCTCTGTTTCGCCGCCCTGTTTATTCTGGTGCTGATGACACTGACCCTCTGGTTGATCATCGATCTTCTGCTTCGCCGCCTGATTACCTGGACTCCCGAGCCACACTGACGACCCTACTGATGAGAAAACCTATGACTAAAACGCCCCTGATTGTCCTGCTGTTCAGCGCCACCTTAACCTCGCAGGCTCAGGCAATGGAAAAACTGACGCTGGTGCTGGACTGGTATATCAATCCCGACCATGCACCCATTATGGTGGCGCAGCAAACCGGAGCATTTGCGGCAGAGGGTCTGGAGGTTAACATTGTGCCACCTTCCGACCCCGCGCTGCCGCCGCGGCTGGTGGCTGCTAAGCAGGCGGACTTAGCGATAACGTATCAGCCGCAGCTGCATTTTTTCGCCGACCAGGGACTGCCGCTGATGCGGGTGGGCACGCTGATTAATTCGCCGCTGAATACGCTGATGACGCTGGACAAAACGGTAAGAAAACCAGCGGACTTAAAAGGAAAACGCATCGGCTATTCCGTCAGCGGCATTGAAGAAGCGACGCTGGCGACGATGCTGAGCCATGACGGTATCAGGGCCGATCAGGTAAAGCTGGTTAACGTCAATTTTCAGCTTACCAGCGCCCTGATGACCGGACAGGTTGATGCGGTCATTGGCGGCTATCGCAATATCGAAGCCCTGGAGATGACGCTTGCTGGCAAAGATCCGGTAGTGCTTAACGTCGAGGATTATGGCGTGCCGGCCTATGACGAGCTGATCATCGTTGCTAACCGCGATGAGGCGCATTCGGAGAAAATTAAAAAGTTTCTGCGGGCACTGAAGAAGGGAAATGCCCAGTTGCAGGCACATCCTGAAGAAAGCTGGCTAACGTTTGCACAGGCGCATCCGGAGCTGAATACACCGCTAAACCATCAGGCATGGCAGGCTACGCTGCCGCTGTTCGCCGCCGATCCGGCCAGACTGGATCGCGCACGCTATGAGTCTTATGAGCAATTTTTGTTTGATAACAAGCTGATTAAGCACATCACTCCGGTTGAGCGTTACGCCATCGGCAGTGAGTGATCAGCGCGCCCGCAGCCGGTGCTGCGGGCGGGTTGACTAACGTGACTTTGGATAAAGCCAGTGTTCAATGTCGCTGGCTGGCAGCGGTTTTGAAAAGAAGTAGCCCTGAATCTGATCGCAGCCGTAGGTTTTCAACAGTCCCAGCGTGGCTTCTGCTTCCACACCTTCGGCCAGCACGGTGTAATTCAGCTCTTTCAGCATCCCGATAATGCATCTGACGATGATTTTGGATGCGTCGTCCTCGCCCATACGCGAGATCAGCGATCGGTCGATCTTAATCACATCCAGCGGGATATCCTGCAGGTAGCTGATATTGCTGTAGCCAACGCCGAAATCATCCAGCGAGATCACAAAGCCATGCGATTTCAGCGCTTCCAGCCCTTTAATCGCCACATCGCTTTTGGTGATCAGTTCATTCTCCAGACACTCAATACCCATAATCGAGTTAGGTAACTGTGCCGCCGCTAATTTCGCCACCAGTTGGTCGGCAAAATCAGGCCTGGCGAAGTCGCGTTCACTGACGTTGATCGAGACCGGAATCAGGTTGTAATCGCGATTCCAGCGCGCCAGTTGCTCAAGCGCATGATCAATAACCCAGTTGGTCAGATCGGAGATCAGGTTGGTTTTACCCGCTAGCGGAATGAACTCTGATGGGAAAAGCTCACCCCGCTCAGGATGATTCCAGCGAATCAGCGCCTCCAGCCCGACCGTTTTACCGGTTTTGAGACACACTTTGGGCTGCCAGGCGAGATACAGCTCTTCATCTTTCTTCAGCGCCTGAGCCAGATCGTTCATGATCATAAAATCATCGGTGCGCCGCGAGTCGTAACTCTCGTCAAACGACATCGCACTGATGTTCTCATCAATCGCTTCATGTAGCGCGCTGACGGCCTGACGCACCGTTTCGTTGGCATCCATCTGTCCCGGTACAAACTCTGTTTCGCCGGTAAAAACATCCAGGTCGAGCGTGATATTTTCCGCCAGATCGGCCCGCATGCCTTTGAACAGATCGATCATGTTATGCGCTGAATAACGACCTGAGTAAGGCTGAACAATGGCGAAACGGCCAGGAGCAAATGTGTAAAGCGTCTCGTTCTCCGGCAGGTTAAGCCGCTGTGCGGTATCCTGCGCCATCTGCCTGAGCAATTTCTCCATCGGCGCAATGCCCACTGCGCGGGAAAGCTCATACGCGCGAATAATGTCGAGACAGTCGATAAGAATCAGGCGAAAACGGCTGTGGGGCGCGGTAACGGTCAGTTGCTGCAGATCACGAATCAGGCGTGGCCGGTTTGGCAGATGCGTTATAACGTCGGCAAAACCCGCATTGTTCCAGGCATCCAGAAAAGAGGTCACCAGCGTGGCCAGTGAGCGCAGCGTAGCGAGTTTTTCATCCGCAAAGGGATGAGGTTGTGTATCGGTTACGCAGAGTGTTCCCAGCATCGCGCCGTCAAGGTTTTGCAGCGCCACACCGGCATAGAAACGAATATGCGGGTCACCTTCCACAAAAGGATGCGTAACAAAGCGTTCATCCAGTAAGGTGTCAACCACCACCAGATGTCCCTCACCATCAATGACGTGGCGGCAGAGTGACTCATCACGGGTCGATTGTTTTAGATCGAAGTTCCGTGACGCTCTTATGTATTGATTATGATCGTCAATAATCGAAATGAAGCTGCCTGAAATACCCAGCACCTGACTGGCGAGATTCACGAATCTCTCCAGCACTCTGTCACGGGCTTCATCCGGCGACAAAAGTGCCTTGATCGCACTCAGACGTTTTACGTCGCTGCCATTTTGCTCGTTATGCACTGAAACCTCTCCTTTGCAGGCGCAAAAATCGAAAATAATTTAGCTTAAGAATGCTCAATTAGCGCCCAATTATCAGATAAATAGCGGCTCAATCTGACAGTACTTTCACAATGAAACAGTGTCGCACGATATCTGATCGCTGTCGAAATCATTTAACGGGCTGACTTCATATGCGCAACCTGTGGCGACTCTGTTCTGAAGCCCAGACCGATCAGGCGACCCAGCACAAAACGCAGAAACGGCAGGCGACGGATAATTGCCGGAACCTTGCTGCTGCCCGCAGGTTTTCTTCTGGCTTTGTTGCGGCTCATTTTAATCTGCAGAAACTGCGTGGCGACAGTGGGGAACTGACGACGCTTCTGCACTTTTTCCAGATCGCGCAGCTGCAGTTCACCGCGTTTCAGTGGGGCGGTAAGGAGATTCGCCGTCGCCACCGCATCCTGAATCGCCAGATTAACGCCAACTCCGCCTATTGGCGACATGGCATGCGCAGCATCACCAATACAGAGCACGCCAGGTTTCGCCCACTTCTCCAGCCGGTCGATACGTATCGACAGCAGCTTAAACGCCTCCCAGCTTTCGATTTCCGACATGCGCGTCGCCTCAAAAGGCGACACTGCCGCCACGTCTGCTTTAAACGCGTCGAGACCGGCGGCCTGTTTCGCCTCAAACTCCCCTTTCGGAATGGTCAGACCGCACTGCCAGTAGTCGCCACGATCGATAACGATGAAGTTCTGCTTCGGCCCTTTATGCCCCATGCCCAGCTCGGGATCCTGCGGCTGCTTACTTAAGCGGAACCAGATGACATCGCGCGCGGCGCCAAATTCCTGTCCGATCAGCCCGGCCGCGTCGCGCACGCGCGAATGGCGACCATCCGCACCGACCACCAGTTTGCAGCGAATATGCAACTGCTGATTGCCGCGTGAGGCCGTCACGCCGCTGACCGTGCCATTTTCTTCGATCAGCGACTCGAAGGCAGTCGACTGCAGCAGGCTGAAGCCCGGATAGCGGGCACTCTGCTCTGCCATATAGTTCAGGAAATCCCACTGCGGCATGAAGGCGATAAAACGACACTGAACCGGCAGACGTGAGAAGTCGGCCATCGTAATGCTTTGTCCTGCAATTTCTGCCTCCAGCTTTTCGGCTCGCTGATGCGGCAGCTTCAGGAAAGATTCCAGCAGTCCGAGCTGATGCATTATTTCCAGCGTCGAAGGGTGGATGGTATCTCCGCGAAAGTCGTGAAGAAAGTCAGCGTGCTTTTCGATGACGACTACGCGCAGGCCTGCGCGGGCAAACAGATAACCCAGCATTAAGCCGGCCGGGCCACCGCCGACGATACAGCAGTCAGCGGTAAGAATTTCAGTGGAATGTGGCTGCATGTCAGCTCCCTGTCGCGCCAGTATTGCTATGATTATTGCGTCAACCGTGGCGACATTGCTGCACACGGTCGATGGTGCTGTGCTCAGGCTAATCACTCAATGCGATTAAACTCAACTGAAACTGCCGAAGAGCCTTTCCTGTCCTCAGCAGTCAGGAGATCATCATGAACGTGATCCGCAATACGCTGTTTATGCTGCTGTCAGTATGCCCCATGCATGTGGCCGCCGGGCCGTATGAAACGCTGCAGTTTACACTGCGTCAGCAGCAGATAATCGACGATCTGCGCCAGAAGTGTCAGTTACCGCCAGCCTTCTCCGATGAAAAACTGCGCCAGACGTTTCTCAATGACAAGCAGAACCTGCAACAGAATCAGCTCACGCTGACCGCCGCGGCTCAGGCGCTGAAAAATCAGGACAACCCAGCCTACCGCGAACGCATGGCGCAAGTGGTTTGTCCACCGCAGACCGATTAACTCTTTTCCTGGCTGAAATTGATCCTGACGTTTGTTTTCACCTTATCACTCAGTAAACTGGCACGCTGGTCTGGTTGAACAAGAATGCCTCTCAATGAATGAAGAATCACCGCAGCCGGTTTATGTTCCCCGTTCCCTCGCGGCGCGCAGCCGGATGTTTCGCGCCCTGCTCTATCGTGACAAAACACCGCTGGCGATGCTGTTATGCGCCGCGCTGGTCGGTTCGCTGGTCGGTCTGGCGGGCGTAGCGTTTGCCCGGGCCGTTGAAGCAATACAGCAGTGGCGCGCCGATACGCTTATCCCCGCGCAGTTTCAGGGCTGGATGCTTTACACCGCCGCTTTTGCCATTTCGGCGTTGCTGGCGATGGTCGGCTATTTTCTTGTCAGACGCTTTGCGCCCGAAGCGGGTGGTTCCGGCATTCCCGAAATTGAAGGGGCGCTGGAAGAGCTGAGACCTGTGCGCTGGTGGCGGGTGATTCCGGTGAAATTTTTTGGCGGCATGGGCACGCTGGGTGCAGGAATGGTGCTGGGCCGTGAAGGCCCGACGGTGCAGCTGGGCGGCAACATTGGCCGCATGGTGATTGATGTTCTGGGGATGCGCAGCAACGAAGCGCGTCATACGCTGCTGGCAACGGGCGCGGCTGCGGGCCTGGCCGCCGCGTTTAACGCGCCGCTGGCGGGCATACTGTTCATCATCGAGGAGATGCGTCCGCAGTTTCGCTATAACCTGATTTCTATTAAAGCGGTGTTTACCGGTGTGATTATGGCGAGCATCGTATTTCGCTGTTTCAACGGCGAACAGGCGGTGATCTCCGTTGGCAAACTGGCTGATGCGCCAGTGCAGACGCTGTGGATGTATCTGGTGCTGGGTATGATCATTGGCATGGTCGGCGTACTGTTCAACCGCCTGATATTCATAACGCAGGATTTCTTTGCCCGCTTTTATGCCGGCAAAACGGCTCGCGTGGTGCTGGCGGGTGCATTGCTCGGCGGCGGCTGCGGTATTCTGGCGCTGCTGTTCGCACCTGGCGCAGGCGGCGGCTCAGAACTGATTCCGCAGGCGGTTCATGGTGTGTTCCCGTTCACCCTGCTGCTGCTCATCTTCATGGTCAGACTGGTCACTACCCTGCTCTGTTTTGGCTCAGGTGCGCCGGGCGGTATTTTTGCGCCGATGCTGGCACTGGGAACGCTGCTCGGGACAGCTTTTGGAGTAGCGATGACGGATCTGTTCCCGTTGTATCATCTGGACGCGGGAACCTTTGCGATTGCGGGAATGGGCGCACTGTTTGCCGCTTCGGTAAGGGCACCGCTCACCGGGATCGTGCTGGTGCTGGAGATGACCGATAACTATCAGCTGATATTGCCGATGATTATTACCTGTCTTGGGGCTACGCTGCTGGCGCAGTTTCTGGGGGGAAAACCACTCTACTCATCCATACTGGCCCGCACGCTGGCACGCCAGGCAGAAGCGACCCGCCCATAGCGGCGGGTCGTACTATCAGTTACTTACCATCAAAATAGTCAGCAGGCATCTGCCCCGGTGCCTGATTAATGACTTCATCGTTATCCGGCCCTTCGTTTTTCATGTAAGTCACTTTCGCAAACTCAGGAATGATCACATAAGGATAGGCCGGGCCTTCGTCGCGGAAGCGGTGCATATCTTCAATGAAATCATTCTGGTAGCAGATGGTTTTTTCCGGATGCTGACCTTCTCCGGCAATCCACTGCGGGAAGAAAATTGTCCCGTGAAGCAGGGTGCGATTCAGATCAAACAGCAGGCTGACGCAGGTGCCGGTGGGTTCATGCCAGTCAACTTTGTAAATGCCGGGCGCAAACTGCACTGCGTGCATTTTCTGGTTGGTCACCCAACGACCGCCCACCAGCCCCTGATGAATACGGTAGTCACAGGTCGTTTCATTGCGGGCGTACCACTCATATTTCCAGCCATTATCATAGGTATAGACAAAATGTGTGCCAACGAACTGGGACAGGTCGCTGGAGATATCTTCCGGAGATTCTGTAGACATTTTAACCTCTGTTAAATAGCGCGTAACCTATGCGCCGATGGATTTAATAAAAGCTAAAGCGCAATTAATCGATGAATATTGACTATGGCGCAGATTATCGATTTTGCCATAAGCGACCCGGCAGACATTTGATCTTCCCAGTGCTTATCGCTGTACGCCATCACTCTGACTGATTTTTATCAGCGCACAGCGGTTCAGCAGCTGAGTAAACTGCATATCAACCTGCGCCAGCTGTGCTGCTCTACCTGATGCGGCACTTTCTGACTGCCCCAGCTGATAAAGCTGCTCTTCAAGGGGAACTGAGCGGCTGAAGTTCTGCGTTATCGTGAACACCATCGACTTCAGCTCCGAGCCGGTGAGATACCTGCCTTTGCGCTCATCAAGCATATTCAGGCGGTGAGTCAGTGCCTGCAATCCCTCCATCCCCTGATGCCAGCCGGATAATGATTCTGTGGGTAGCGCATTTCCCATAAGGTACTGCTGCCACTGCGCTTTTAACGTCTCTGTTTCGCCAGGTTCAGCTCTGGCGGCGAGCACAAAGCCATATTCCTGTCGCCACAATGGCGGCAGCTGCGCCAGCGTTGTCAGTGCTAAGTTCTCAAGGCCATGCGCAGGGTAAATGCCAGCAGTCACTCCTGATGACAACGCTAAAGCCACACCTTGTGAATACTCTTAGCAGAGCATGGAACCTTAATGCGAAGCGATGAAGAGGATGTGCAAACTGAAGAGAATTAAAGCATCCATGAATGCGGCAAAGAGTGACTAATGAGAAAGAATTTGAAATGACAATCAGTAATGACACCCCCGCAAAATCTGAGAGACACGCTGAAATGATAAAAGCCCTGACTGAAATAGTCAGGGCTTTTAAGGTACTACAGATTTAACATTAAACATTAACTAACTTAATTGATAGGTACTACTTCGATACTACTATTTATGAACAGATCCTGCGGATAATAATGATCACAATAATCAAATGTCATTATTATTAGCGGTTTCAACCACCTGATAGTCTTTCAGGAGACAAAAACAGGTCAGGCCCGTATAAATCTGTACACCCCCATCGCGATATATATTCTTTGATGCGTTGCCTTAGTTTCATTACGACGTTTAAACCGCAATCGTATCCTGTCGTAAAGTAACGTTCAGAACTACGAGGCCTTACATCATCGCGACGCGATACTACTTACTTCTCGAAGATTTACTCAGACTCCATCTAACAGCGTCGTCATTAACTTATCTGCGATTAATAACAACTTCGTTTAACAGAACCATCGGCAACCTATATTTACAAATTGTCGACACCATTAACGCTAACACCAGGGATTTTTTGGTGTATCAGGGCAACTTGACGCCGCTGATGTGTCTTACTTTACGGATCTGATAAACGATGTCAACACTGTTTTTAAAGACATGTTTATATTTTCAGTAGACTTACTCTTCTGAGCGTTAATAAGAGATACCAGCGCTGTAATTATTGGCATCTATTTAAATTTAGTCCTAATCTATTTGATCTGAATAATTCATCAGGTAACTATCTGCACTGTGCCTTGAGTTCAGCAATAAAAAAAGGCGCCCTGGGGCACCTTTCGAAACGTCTTAGCTACAGACGCTTTAACTCGCCAGACTTGAGAGTAAGACTTTCGCAGTCTCAGCCGACGAACCTGGGTTCTGTCCGGTAATCAGTAAGCCGTCCTGCACAGTGTAGGATTGCCAGTCATCACCGCGAGAGTAAAGACCGCCATTCTGTTTCAGCACATCTTCCACCAGGAAAGGCACGACGTCAGTCAGGCCAACGCCCTCTTCTTCGCTATTAGTAAACCCGGTTACTTTCTTACCTTTCACCAATGGTGTGCCATCAGCGTTTTTCACATCACGCAGAACACCAGGTGCATGACAAACCAGCGCCACCGGCTTGCCAGCCTGCAGGGTTTGCTCAATCAGCGAAATGGAGTGTTTGTCGTTAGCCAGATCCCATAACGGCCCATGGCCCCCAGGATAGAACACGGCATCAAACGTTTCCTGATTAACCGTATCAAGCCTTACGGTCGAGGCCAGCGCGGCCTGAGCAGCAGAGTCAGCATGAAAGCGGCGGGTCTCATCTGTCTGAGAATCAGGTTCATCACTTTTTGGATCGAGTGGCGGCTGTCCACCCTTCGGTGAAGCCAGAGTAATCTCAGCGCCCGCATCCAGGAATGCATAGTAAGGTGCGGCAAGCTCTTCAAGCCAGAAACCCGTCTTCTTGCCGGTGCTGCCCAACTCATCATGCGAGGTCAAAACCATTAAAATTTTCATTTCCGCTCCCTATAAGAGTCAGTCAGTTTCAGGTGTAAGGATAGTCAGAACCCGCGATTTAGCCGCCCTGTTCTGCGTTGACCCACTAATCATGGCGCGCATATAAATATTTATGAAATTTATTTCTTAAATTTAAGCTATTCACACAGCATTATAGCTACATGAAATACGACCTGAATTTACTGCCGGTTTTGCTGGTTATGATGGAAGAGCGCAATGTCACCCGCGCAGCGGAACGGCTTGGTATTACCCAGCCGGCTCTTTCAAATGCCTTAAACCGGCTGCGCGAAACGCTCAACGATCCGCTGTTTATCCGCGAGCGCTACGGTATGCGCCCGACACCGAAAGCAGAACAGCTGGCCCAGGTAGTCGGTGCTGCCCTGTCATCCATTGATAACGTGATCCTTGGTCAGCAGGACTTTGATCCGCTGCACGCCACCCGGTTGTTTACCCTCGCCCCTAACAGCTATGTTGAATTCATCATGATGCCTGCCATTGTAGCGCGTCTTCGTGACTGCGCGCCCGGTATCAGGCTTCGCCTCACGCCGTTTGGCAACGACGTAACGGAAACGGGTGTGATTTCAGGAAACACCGATATGGTGCTGGGGCGTATCGTTGAGCCTCCTGAGAATCTGGTTGTGCAGCACCTGATGAATGAAGGTCTGGCGTGTGTGATACGCGCAGATCATCCGCTGGTGGGCGAAAACCTCAGCACAGAACATTATGAGCAGCTCAAACACGTTAATGTCCTGCCGCCTGGCCGTATGCGCGCGGGTTTATATCAGGCACTTGAAAAGCGCGGCCTGCGCCGTCAGGTTGCCGTGTCGGTGACACATTTTCTGGCCGTCCCGGAGATGATTGCGGTCACGGACTACTGCGCGACCCTGCCTCGCCTGATCTGCCAGCATCTTTCCAGAGATCAGCGGCTCAGAATTGTTCCCGCGCCGGTTGATCTCGGCACTTTTCCGGTTGAAATGGGCTGGCATGCGCGCTATCGCGACGATCCTGCACATCGCTGGTTCAGGAGTTTAGTAGCAGAAACAGCCCACGCGCTGGCCGACCCTCAAATAAACAGTTAGCACAACCATCAATGCCGAGCTAATAGTTAGTATTGATATGGTAACCTGAGTTAGCATTATTCCCATCGGAGTCCAGTATCCTCCTCATTTATGCGACGGCCGACACCTCAGACATCCTCAACCGGCGCCAGCGCAATTAGTTTCTCTTGACGCTCAATGTTAGACAGGTCAAGTACGCCGCCCGTCTTAGACCACTTTTTTGCAGCGTGGCTGGCAAGTTTGGCCAGCGTTTCAGTTGGCGCGATGCCAACACCTGCGGTGAGATGCGTATTGCGTCTAATCGTCTCCCTCCCCTCCCGTCCAAAGTTTTCCAATACCATGCAGTTGCGTACACCGGTCAGTTCCAGGAAAGCTTCATCAATCGAATAGACCTCCACGCTGGGTGCCATCTGTTCTAACGTCGTCATTACCCGGTTACTCATGTCCGCATACAGCGCATAATTGCTGCTGAATACATCGATCCTGTGCCGCCTGATGCCGTCCCTGAGTTTAAAATAGGGAGCCCACATAGGAATGGCCAGCGCTTTGGCTTCTGCACTCCGGGCAATGTCACAGCCATCGTTGTTACTCAGCACCAGCACCGGTTTACCACGCAGATCGGGACGAAATACTGTCTCGCTGCTGGCATAGAATGAGTTAACATCCACCAGCGCAAACATCACAGGCCGCCATTCGGGTTAAAGACCTGAAAGATGCGATCCTCACCTTCGGATGCTGAGATATCCCGGAAATCTGACTTGCGCACTTCTATCCACCTGTTCGCTTCCCTGGCGGTAAACTGCCAGTTCAGCTGCTGGAGTTGGTGAACAAAGTCGAGTGTGCTGACGATGTAACGTCCGCGTGCTTCCCGCTTAATGGCCAGCCGGAAAGCGGCTTTGATTTCGTTCTCGCGTGGCATGATAGACTCACCCTGATATGCTGTATATATAAACAGCAGTTGCAATCAGTGGATTTGATGAAGATGGCAGGGGCTGAAAATTTTATAAAACCATCGCGGAACACATCGACTCGGTTATCATGGATTTTTATCGTGAGGTAAAACATATAATCAACTTATTATGCTATCGAAATATAATCATCAATCACATATTCCATAGAGGTACTTTCGAATAAGACCTTTTAACTGTCTTTCAGCCGCGAGATTGAGAATCTGTATTTATGGATTGATGGCTTACTCGCGAAGAAGCATGCGTACCTGCTTACCACGGTAAATAACATACTGCTGACACTGGAACCCAAAATGCTCAGCCAGGTCATTTGACCGTTTACTATCCTCATAAATGATAAAGATGCTCATCAGCAGTGAAGCGCATGTGGGTTGTGCCGATACAGACAGTCATACTTTCGGGCTCCTTTTATTGAGTAAAACCATATGAGTGAGGGGGGTGAATCTGCATCAATTTCTGCTGCATTTTTGCATAATGCCTGAGCTCATCATCATAAGATCAGGGTGTATGTAGCACAAAGACCCGATATGATAGTTTAAATAACTGACTCTGATTACAATTCATTCAGAGGTCGCCTACGAACAACTGCGTTTATATTCTCCATTATTCACATAAGCGGGGAGCTTCAAAATTTAAATTAATCAATTAGTTTAATTAAGGAGTCTACTTTTTTAGCAAGCGATTTCTATATATCTGAAAGCTGTATTACACGTCAGTTAAACCCATTAACAACCTCAATTGAATGTCAGAATTGCATGAAGAGTGTCAATAGCCACAAACGATTTTACTCATATAGTCGTTGTTAATGTGCTTATTAACACTCCCTGCCATGCCCTGCCTACCCCTGAATCAGATTTCATCTATTTATTCAGAAAAAAAAGATCACAACGTGTTTTCAGGTATGCCGTGATAGTTTCTGTTGAAATAAATTAAACCTGATGAAGGTTGGCCCATACGAATTTCCCTGATTTTTGCGAACATAACGCTATGAGAACCATTCTCGATGACTTCATTGATTTCACAATCAAAATTCACCAGGGCATCATCTAATGCGGGTGCCCCGGTATGAAGTTTTGACCACCTATGGGAATTAAACCGGTCAGCCATTGATAGTAATTTATTGGCAAAGGAAGATGATAAATCCTCATGTGAGGAAGAGAGTATGTTCACACAAAGTACGCCGCTGGAGATAAAAAAATCATGTGACCATGCTTTACGGTTAATACATACCAGTAACGTTGGCGGGGTGTCGGTCACACTACACACTGCGGAAACAGTCATTCCATAGTTATTATTTTCATGGGCGGTGGTGACAATAGAAACGGCGCTACCAAGCATTGACATGCCATTGCGAAAATCATTAGTGTCTATCATTTTTGTTACCAACTCGATCGAAGTGAAATTTATTCGACAGGTTCAATAATGCGTATTTGCCATTATACATATGAACCAGATAATTCATTTATTTGTAAAATAATTATAGATAACCTGGCGTGGGCAACTGCCCACACAGCATCGTGCCTGCATTTAAATATGTCATTTCACCCATAAAAGCATGTTGGGTTATTACCATAGTGTCATTAACACATCTGGCTACAGGATGATTTTTCGAAACGCCAGTCATGCCTGATAATAATTGCATGTTGCGGCAAATTTTTGATGCTTCGTGAACTGCGTTGGTGCTGGAAAGACGCAACATGTTTATCTGATCATCGTATAATTCTTCTCCCTTTGAAATGCCAGCCCATACTTTTTCCAGTGATTGATAAAAGAAAGAGCGCATTGAATGAAAACGCGCTTCAGCTTTTGCGATTTCAATTTTAGCCGTAGGTTTTTGTATCGTTGCAGGTGCGCCCGTGACCGACAGATTTAAACCTGATGCATTTCGAACTTCATTGATTGCCCGCCGCGCAATGCCAATCGCAACCACAGATAGCACCTGTGCTGCCAGTGAAAGGGTAGGATATTTGAACAGATTTTCCTCAAGATTTGCTTCGTCTCCCCGGATAAAAGTCCACTCTTCAGGCACGAAAATATCTTTTACCACCAGATCATGGCTGCCAGTGCCCATTAAACCCACCATATTCCATGTCTGATCAATCATGACGTCTGAGACGGGCAGCACAGCCACCCGGGGAAGTCCTTTGCCCCCCGCTGATTCCGTCTGAATCCCCACCCCAACAACATCTGCCCCCATACAGCCACTTGAATACCGCCAGCGGCCCGTGACTCTTACCCCTCCCTCAACCGGAGATGCCGTTTGCGTAGGGAAAATTCCTCCGGCAAAAATGATATCGGCTCCTTTATCGGTATTGTAAAGCGCTTCAAGTGTCTTTAAAGGTAGCGCTGAAAGGTAAAATGGACTCATCCCAAAACTCGCAACCCATCCAGCTGAGCCGTCAGCCTCCGCCAGGCATTCAATGAGCTGACAAAAATCAAAAGGGTTAGACTCTTTCCCGCCAAATCGTAGAGGCACCAGTGCCCTATAAACCCCGGCCGTCCTGAAACACTCAATGATGTCCTGAGAGATATGTTTACGATCATCAAATTCACCTGTGAGTGCCCGTTCTCTGATATCACTCAACAGTGCCTCAAATTCCGGGGGTGCCAAATCCAGGATGCCCGACTGCATGACTGACGACGATAAACCGATCATTTTTAACATTCTCCCTGAGTGATCCGGATACTTAGAAGGCCAAAACACAAGCAATACTCATGTTTTTTTGCTGAAGTTAATTTACAAATCGGCGATAAGAGACAATATATTCCCTTTCACTGTCAACTAATTTCTGAAATAACCCCCTTCTTTTTCCTTGTAAACTTTTCTATCCAAAAATCCTCTCTGGGCCTGCTTAGTGTTTAATTTACAGGCAGGTAAGTTAAATTTCCCATCGCATCAGCACGCTCAGAAAAAATCGGTAAGACAATGATTTAATTAGTAATTATATATTAATCTCACATGAAATATTTCAGGTCTTATTTTATGCAGCTCAGGAAAAGTATTTAAGCGGTTAAGTTGCATAAAATTTAACCAATAAAAATGGCAAAAATTTAAGCGGCGAAACCCTGTAATCCTCGTGTATTACGGGTCTTTAATCGCAATGAATATAAAAATTTGAGAGGATCTAACCTTAGCCGGATAAAACTTTATATCAACGCATATAATCAGTTTTTTGAATGTAATTCGTTGCTTCAGGCTCAGGTTGTTGCAACTAAGCGATCGCGCAGGAAATCAATGAATGTCCGCACTTTTTCCGGCACATGGCGCGTATTGGGATAAAGCGCGTAGATACCCTGTGGGGGAAAAAGATGATCGGGCAGAAGATGTATTAACCTTCCCTTCACTATCTCATCCTGTACCAGCCAGGCCGGCAGAATGGCAACGCCAGCTCCGGCTAAAGCAAACGCCAGCAAAGAAGACGCGCTGTCAGCCATGACCATTGCTGGAGAGCTGGCGTTCAACAATACAGTCACCCCGCCCGGGTTGATCACCTGCCAGCTAAGTGGCGTTGATAAACGGCTATGCGCAATCCATTTTGCAGAGGCAAGCTGTTCAAGGTTCTGGACAGACCGGGTGTGGAGGGTGTTCAGATAAAGCGGCGCAGCGACCGCCAGAATATCAAACTGATCAATGAGACGGGCATGATGGCTGGAATCGGCCAGATGACCAAGCCGAATAGCCACATCAAAGCGACCGGCAATGAGATCGTCATTTTTGGATGAAGAAACGTGCTGGATACGTAACTGCGGGTGTTTCGCAGTAAAATCCGTGAGTGCTGGCACAATCACCCTGGCCCCATACTCCGGGGTTGTGGTGATCCTCAGTAACCCGCTTAATCCGGCATGATCGCTGCGGACATCCTCCAGGGCGCTTTCGGCATCCTCAAGAAGCTTGAGACAGCGATGATAAAATCGTTCTCCGGCATCCGTCGTCGAAACGCGTCGGGTACTTCTTGTCAGGAGTGAAACACCAAGCTCTTCTTCAAGATGTTTGATATTAAAACTGACTACTGCTTTGGTAAGTCCCAGCGTCTGAGCGGCACCGGTAAAACTGCCCGCCTCTGCTACCGCAACAAACATAGCCAGACGTTGCATATTGATCATCACATCTCCTCTTCCGCACTCAAATTGTCAAAATAATTTTGACAGTGTAGCAAGAGAAAAGCAATTTATCCGGCCTGTCGTCGGTCTTATACTGCGCGCCCTAAGCTGTCCAGTCTGAGAAAACAAATGTCTTATCGTGTGCGTGTTGCCAGTGTGTATCTGCTGGGTTTTTTTATCGATCTGGTAAATATGTTTATCGCCAACGTGGCTTATCCGGATATCGGCCGGCACTTTGACGCACCCGTTAGCAAGCTGGCGTGGATAAGTAATGGATACATTTTGGGGCTGACACTGGTCATCCCTCTGAGTAGCTGGCTGGCAAGGCGGATGGGGGCGAAACGTCTTTTCATGCTGTCATTAATGATTTTTATTTTGGGTACCTGCGGAGTGGGTGCGTCAGCATCGGTTACACAACTCATTACATGGCGCTGGATTCAGGGCATTGGCGGCGGATTGCTGATCCCCATAGGACAGACAATGACTTACGCCCTGTATCAAAGTAATGAGCGCGCAAAATTATCCTCCGTTGTCATGCTGGTCGCTCTGCTCGCACCCGCACTCTCGCCAGCCATTGGCGGAATGCTGGTCGAGCATCTCAGCTGGCGCTGGGTATTTCTGTTCAGTCTTCCCCTGGCCGTGGTGACGCTAATCATGGCAGGTTTATGGCTCAATCCGGCTCGTCCGGAAAAGACCGCCGAACCGTTAGATCTGGTGGGATTAGTCAGTGGCTGTGTTGGGCTCACGCTGATTCTGCTGGGGCTGACCTATGTGGGTGAAGCCGGAGAGTTCAATAAAGGCGTACTGATGCTGCTGGCAGGTGTTGTTACGCTGGCTGGCTATGTCAGCAACGCGATTAAGAAACGTCACCCGCTCATCAACCTGCATCTGGTCAAAGACCCGCTTTTACATACCGCAATGCTGATTTATCAGTTTATCCCCGGTGTGTTTACTGGCGTCAGTATGATCACCATGCTCTATCTGCAAAATCAGTTGGGGATGCATGCCAGCTTCGTGGGTTTGCTAATGCTTCCGTGGTCAATAGCCTCTTTTGCCGCTATCAGCCTGACCGGCAAAAGATTTAACCGCTGGGGCCCCCGTCCGCTCTTTATCACAGGCTGCCTGGTTCAGGCATTAGGTATCGGGATGCTGGCGCTAACAGGGCATAGCACAGACACTATTATTTGCATACTCGCTTTCGCTTTTATGGGATTTGGCGGCAGCTTGTGCAGCAGCACGGCGCAGAGTTCTGCTTTTATTCAAATGGCTGATCATGAACTGGCCGATGCAAGCGCCCTGTGGAATATCAATCGTCAGCTTAGTTTTTGTCTTGGCGTAACGCTGGTCAGCCTGCTGTTCAATCTGATAGCGAACACGGGGATGCCTGTAAAGCAGTCCTATCGTCTTTGCTTTGTCATAGCGGCATGCAGCGCTGTCATCCCTGTCCTGTGCTCCCTCCGCATTGCTAATCACAAAGTCGTACTTACGCTTAATAAGGAACAAAAATGAACCTTTTCCTGAAGGAAGTCCTGGATGCCCATGAATTGATCAAAGAGTGGCTGGGCAATGAAACTGCAAAAGATGAGGTTTGTGAAGATCTCCTGGCACGTTTCAGTCCTGCATACTCTATGGTAACGACCGGTGGCGGGTTGCTGGACTTCACAACATTAAACTCCTTTTTTCGGACTCAGCGCGGCGCACGCCCCGGTTTAGCGATCGAAATCAGCGACATGCGAGTGATTGCTGAGAGCGACACTGGTGCAACGGTTGTCTATAAAGAATTACAGCAACTTCCTGATCAAAGCCCCACTCTGCGTTTTTCGACTGTCGTATTCGAATCAAAGCCGAATGGCAAAATCATCTGGCATCATCTGCAGGAGACAGCGTTGCCTCAGCCTTCATAGCATTGATGACCTGCCCCGCCGATGTGCGGGGTTTCTTTACCTGCACAAAAAATAAAGATGCCAGAACCTGCGTTTATCATGGAAATAACTCTTCAGATTGACTGACTGTTTTTATGCAATTGCATTGAGAATTTTAATTCCTGAACAGTCCACAATGTGGATGTTTAAAAACAGGCCCCTTCTTCTCTAAAGAGTTTAACTAATAGCGCATCCTCATCTTTGAATTAACATGCATTCTGCTGGATAGATAATGAAGACTAAAGCAAGTCGTGTCGGTGAGGGTAATACCTTTCCCTTTATTGATACACTCTTTGATTACGGAACTTTTCTTGCCCACGCCAAATCAGCGGGCGGCATTGGCCATGTTGATAACGATTGTCCAGCAAGCGTGGCAATTATCGGGGCAGGCCTGAGCGGAATGATTGCGGCGCGGGAGCTTCTGAATGCGGGTGTCACGCATGTCACGCTCTTCGAAGCAAACGCTGCAAGATCCGGTGGGCGACTGTTGAGCCAGCAATTTGATGACGGTATGCCGGAATATATCGCTGAAATGGGAGCAATGCGCTTCCCGCCTTCAGAAACAGGCTTGTTCCATTATCTGGCTGAATTCAATATTGATACAGCCTCTGAGTTTCCGGACCCTGGCATTGTTGATACCGAAATTCATTTTCAGGGTGTGCCGCACAAATGGACTGCAGGAACCCCACCCCCGGAACTGTTCTCGCGGGTTGATCGCGGCTGGCGATGCTTTTTACAGGAAGGCGTCCTTATTGAAGGAAAGCAGCTTCAGGCGCCTGCTTCAATCACACTGGCGTTAAAAGAAGGCCGGCTTGCGGATGCCAAAGAAGCGTGGCAGCAGTACCTGGAGATTTTCGGTGATAACTGTTTCTACTCTGCGCTTGTCAGGATCTTCACTGGCACTAATCCGCCGGGAGGTGAGCAGTGGCACAAACCCGATGATTTTGCTTTGTTTGGCTCGCTGGGTATTGGTTCTGGCGGCTTTCAGCCAGTATATCGAGCGGCGTTTATTGAAATCATGCGGCTGGTGGTAAACGGTCTGGAAGACGATCAGCGTATGGTCCCAGCAGGCATTGAAACGCTAACGGCAAAAATGGGCAGTGAAATCCTGCAGGGCCGCACGTTAAGCGATCGTATCCTTTACCAGAAAGTCGAAGAAGTCGCCCGACTTGAAAGTGGGCAGTTTGTGGTTTCAACATGCACAGGCAACCGTCAGGTTTTTGACAGAGTGATTGTCACCACCTCTACCCGCGCAATGCAGGTATGCCTGGATCTGTCGAGACACAATACGCTTTTTCCGGCTGATGTCTGCCGGGCAGTGAATGAAACCCACCTTATCGGTTCGTCAAAGCTCTTCCTGTTGACCCGGGAAAAGTTCTGGCTGAAAGAGGGATTGCCCCATACCATTCTTACGGACACGCTTGCACGAGGTATTTACTGCCTCGATTATCAGCCGGATGATCCGGAAGGACATGGTGTCGTGCTAATCAGTTACACATGGGAAGATGATTCTCATAAATTAGTTACCCTGAAAGATAAACGTGAAAGGCTAGAGCGACTGGTTAAAGAACTGGCGATATCTGCCCCTGCGTTCGCTAAACACCTTCGCCCTATGAATAACGATCCCAAATATATTCTTGAATATGACTGGCTGACCGATCCTCTGGCAATGGGTGCCTTTAAACTCAACTATCCTGGTGACGATCGCTATTCTGAAACGCTGTTTTATCAGTTTCAGTCAGCTAAAGATAATAATCCCGACCAGGGAATCTATCTGGCCGGATGCAGTTGCTCATTTACTGGTGGCTGGGCGGAGGGTGCGGTACAGACGGGCATTAATGCAGCCTGCGCTGTGATTTACAGCATCGGGGGTCAGCTCCGTGAAAATAATCCGCTTCAAAATATGCACCGTCATTATCATTACTGAGCCTTATTAAACATGGAAAAAAGAACACCACTTTTGCTGAAGGATGAGCAGGGCCTGAACAAGCGTCCAGCGGAACTCAAAGCCAGCAACCATGTCCGGCTGCACAATTATCACGCCAGCAAAGATTTGAATGCATTTATTGCATTCGATGAAGAGTTATTCTCTTCAGACAAGATAAATACGTCAGAGACCGGATTGCCCTTATCAGGGTTACCCTTTTCATGCAAAGACAATATAAATGTAAAAGGGTTTGCGACAACTGCCGGTACGCCGGGATTAATCGACTTTTATCCGATGGACGATGCGCCAGTAATTAGCCGGCTTAAGGCACTCGGTGCTGTCATGTGTGGCAAAACCAATATGCATGAGCTTTCTTTTGGTGTGACCTCTCTGTCTGGTCAGTGGGGTAGCGTTGGCAATCCAGCGCACCCTGGCCATATCGCCGGAGGCAGTAGCGGCGGAAGTGCCGCAGCGGTAGCGGCCGGTATCAGCGCATTTTCAGTCGGTACCGATACCGGAGGGTCAGTACGTATACCTGCTGCACTGTGTGGAGTTGCAGGTTTTCGACCCAGCACGGGACGTTACCCAACCAGAGGCATTGTTCCTGTTTCCCGCACCAAAGATACCCCTGGATTTATTGCCCCGACAGTCAGCGACCTGGCGCTGCTCGACGCAGTAATGATGGATGAACCCGCTATTACCCCTCGTCTGCCTTCACGAATAGGGCTGCCGGCTGAGTTTATGTGGAGCAACCTGGATACTACCGTACGGGAAACCTGCATGAAGGTGGTCAGGCAGATGGCGCGGGCAGGCGTTGAGATCGTGACGTTCGATGACAGCGTATTCGGTAAGCTGAATAAAGAAATCCAGTTCCCTGTACCGTTTTTTGAATTTTTTATCGACTTCCCCGCTTTCTTACTGGAGCAGCACTTCGTCGCTGATTTTGACACAATCATCAGTCAAATTTCCGACCCAGCCGTCGCGTCTATTTTGCAGAGGCAGAATGCGCAGGAACAGGTCAGCTGGAAGGAGTATATGCATGGCCTTAAATCAATCGGTCAACTTCGCGCTTACTGGGACCAGATTTACAGCAAATTAAAGCTGGATGCCATCCTATATCCCACACTGTGTTGTGAAGTGCCACGGATTGAGAATGCCGCTCAACCTGATATTTTCAATAAACTCATTCGTAACACCGACATTGCCAGCAGCGTGGGTGCGCCCAGCGTGACAATGCCGGTTGCTGACCGGGGAAATTTGTCTGTTGGATTATCGTTAGATGGGTTGCCGAAAGAAGATCGTCAATTAATTAGTCATGCCCTTGCTATAGAGGCTATTCTCCAGCGTTAAATTTTTTCTTCAGGAAACCTTATGTCTGATATGGCAATTCCAACGCGTTCTCCTTCGATGTTTTGGGGAGCAACCATCATTTGCGGCACCGTGGTGGGTGCAGGGATGTTCGTCCTGCCGGTCGTGATGGCCGGAGCATGGTTTGGCTGGGCATTACTGATACTGACTTTTAGCTGGATCTGTATGTTAATCAGTGGCCTGATGTTTCACCGTGTGAGCCAGCATTACCCTCTGGAAACCGGCTATGACAAAATTGTCCGAGATGTTTTAGGTCGTAACTGGGCTGAAATAAATGGCCTGAGCCTGGTTTTCGTGCTGGGCATTCTGACATACGCCTATATTTCAGCGGTCGGGCCTGTTTATGATCACTCACTGAGCATATTGACCGGCAAAACGGTCTCATCATCCGAAGCCAAAATTATGTTAAGCCTGACCGTAGCTGCCATCGTCTGGTTAGGCACCAGCAGCATTGGCCGGATGATGTCTGTTCTGCTCATCACCAAAATTGTTCTGTTACTTATCCTGTTTGGTGGATTATTTACCACCGTAAATGTCGACTACCTGCTGGACAATCAGAATCCTGCGGCATCGTACTGGCCCTATATGCTCGGCATCGTACCATTCTGCCTTGCCTCATTCGGCTATCATGGAAACATTTCCGGCCTGATTAGCTATTACAATGGCGATCATCGTCGTGTGAAAAGATGCCTGTGCACAGGTACTGCCGTGGCGCTGGTTATCTATCTTTTCTGGATAATCTGCACTATGGGTAACCTTCCCCGCTCAGCCTTTCCGGAAATTGCCGCCCAGGGCGGCGACATTGCCGCGCTGATGCACGCATTTAGTCTGCGCGGTTATTCTGTCGGGATGTCGCTGTTGTTTTCGACGTTCTCACATTTTGCCGTTATCTGTTCGTTCGTGGGAGTGACGGCGGGCCTTGTGGATTATATCAGCGACCGCTTCAATTTCCCCGCGACCAGAACGGGTCGCCTCAAAGCCACTGCGATCACTTTCCTGCCGCCATTGAGTTTATCTCTGCTTTTTCCGGATGGGTTTGTCACGGCAATTGGTTATGCCGGGCTAATCGCGACAATATGGGCAGTGATTGTTCCGGGGTTGCTTCATCTGAAAATGCGCTCCCGGCAAGACTCAGGCTATCGGCGCGGCCAGTGGGACGGGCTTCAGTTGAGCATGATTATAGTATTCGCCGCCCTGAACATCCTTTCATGGGCGCTGAGTGAATTTGATTTATTGCCAGTATATTAACGTCATCAGAAAGCTTTGTCGGCCTCATCATTTTTTCAAACCAGCCTGTAATTACATGAATAAGCCGGTCAGGAAGCGTGCAACTTACATACTTCCTGACCGGTTGGTTAACAACACACAATACGGCCAGGAAAATCGCAAGCAAAATCCCGTACTCAAATATTCACCCCGCCACCAGCTTTTCAATAGCTTATAGAGACGAAATTAGCAGTTCTGATTCATGCCCCTTATCCTTAAATCAGAATGGTTTCTGTAAAATAACCTCCTGCATTAACAGGCAGATATGGCATAACATCACCGGTACGCCGCAGTCGTCTGACGTTTCGCACCTGCGACATCATGCGGTATCACGAAGATTGCGCCCGCACCGAAACATAATCCTCGCCATAAACCCATGCCGTAACACGCGCCCACCACAACGAATAGGCACGTCGCAGTTCATCGACGTAGCTCTAACGCTCAGACACCTGGCAATTATGCCAGAGCATTATTTCCGCAACGTGCGGTTCAGTGAGAGATCCGAAAAATTGGTGCGGGCCGTCCGGCACAGATCATACAGTGTCCAGTGTTCTATTTCAGTGCTCAAATGACGGCGTACTGATTGCCTGATTCTGGGTGGAATATCGATCAGGGATGAGCGGGCCTGGGGAGCGTCACGTGCTTCTTTTAAACTGGTAGCCGGGTATGTACCGATATCAACGCGTTCGCCCTTCACGTTCCAGCGGTAACGGTGCTGAAACGTGATCTTACCCAGGCAGGATACGCGGGCAGAAAGCCCGTCACGATCGGTCTTAACCTGCACTTTTTCGTATTCTTAGCCCAGCATCGCACGGAGGGCAGCATCTGATAGCGCCATAAATCTTCTGAAGTGGAAAATTATGTACACCAGTATGTCCACAAAAAAGTGGGTAATAAAGGGAAAACTCGTGGATGCAGAGGAACATTATAAACAGCCAATGACCGATTTTTTCCAATTATTCCCGGCAGATACATGGATTCAGGTAAACAGTCAGTAATGAGCAGACACTGTCAGGAATAGTTGCTGGCATATCTCAGGAATATGACCATGAAAAATGTAAAAGCACTCTCAATTGCCGCCCTCGCCGCTCTTTCACTGATCTCATTTGGCAGCTTTGCCGAAAGCATTTCTGTCACCTCCTCTACACTGGATGGCGCAGAATAGAAAATCGCCGCTCAGGCGCAGGAACAGGGCACGCAGTACAAAATTACGGAAGCGAACACCAATAACCGTGTTCACATGACCGCAGAACTGTATAAATAACGGATGGTCGAAAACGGATTTGCCAGACGAGGCTGCCCAATGGGCAGCCTTTTTTGTGCCTGATCAGGCAAGACGGGTGGCAGGCGAGCTACCGGTACGCCACCATAAAATCAGCGCCGCCAGGGCTATCGCCCCGAGAACCGCAAAGGCAGTGCTGTAAGAATAACGTGCGGCGATTGCTCCGGTCATGGCCGGACTCAGCGCAGCACCTGCGCCCTGCATCAGCATAATGACGCTCTGTCCGGCATTAACATGGCCGGTACCCCGCATCAGAGACACAATGTAACCCGGCACCGCCACGCCCAGGATCCCTGCCGCAATACCATCCAGAACCTGAACCGGAATAACAAAGAGCGGCTCCGCAAAGCCTGCCGCAATAACCGCGCGCAGCGGTAAAATCATCAGGGCGACCATAATAAACAGACGATAGCCGTGCGTTTCCACCCGTTTAGAGACCCACAGCGCGACCGGGATCATCACCAGCTGGGAAATCACCACCGTTGCCGCAGCGTACAGACCCGGACTGACCGCCGCCTGTCCGCCTGCTGAGGCGACGCGCATGCTCAGCATCGGTAACAGCGCGGCATTGGCAAGATGAAACAGCAACAGCGTTACGCCTGCAATCATCAGCGCTGGCTTACGCATCAGCATCGCCAGGCTCAGCGCTGGCTGCCGCTCTTCATTCTGTTCATAGCCTCGCGCCACCTCGTTATCTATCTCATCACCGCGAATCGCCAGGGTGGCGAAGGCTGCAAAAATCGCCATTACCGTCATCAGAATAAAGACGGCACCCATGCCCCAGTACCAGGCAGAAAAACCCGCCAGCAACGCCGCAATAGTGTTACCGCCATGATTGAAGGCCTCATTGCGTCCCATCTGATGGTTGAAGCCGCGCTGTCCGGTCAGCCCCAGAGTGATACCCGCCACGGTCGGGCCGATAAACGCCGCAGCAATTCCCGCTACGATTTGCGAGACCATCGCGGTCCAGGTCTGATTGCTGTACCACAGCAACAGCGTAGCAACGGTGATCACCAGACAACCCAGCAGCACAATCATTTTTTTATGGCGGGTCGCATCAGCAGCTATGCCTGCAGGCAGCGTGGCAAGGAGTCCGGCTATGCCGCCGCAGGTCATCACCAGACCGATTTCGTCAGGACGCCAGTGCCGTTCCGTCAGAAATATGCCCAGAAAAGGCCCCAGACCGTCGCGGACATCGGCCAGAAAAAAGCTCATTAAACAGAGCGCATAGAGTGAACGCTGAGACATGTTATTTCCCTGGAAGGTAAGTGTTAAAGGCAGTAGCGCTTCGGTTAACAGGGAAATTATGTGTTACAAAGAAGAAAGTCACATTTCGTTATAGTAACAAAATGAAAAAGGCCACCCGTCACGCTGTACGGATGGCCTGTTACTTTTCACTTCGCGCAGGATAGGTTATTTATCCGTGCCGAAACCCTGTTTCAGCAGGGCGGGCAGTACAGCCGGGAAGTAGATGTTTTTATAGTAACCGCTGACGCTTTCGCTCCAGCTCTCACCGTCGTGACGACCGATGTTTTTCCAGTGCTGAACCATTTCATCGTTGTAGGCCGCAATCTGCTGCTCCAGCCCCTGCGTCTGATAGGTCTCATCATGGCGGAAGGTAGCCAGTGGCAGACGCGGTTTCTGATGAGCGGGTTCATCAACGTGACCGATGACCACACCCGCAACAGGGAAGGTCATTGGCGGCAGTTCAAGGAGTGAAATCATCGCCTGTGGATCGCGACGGATTCCGCCAATCGGCACAATGCCCAGACCTTCTGCCCGCGCAGCAGCCATGACCGAGCCAAGCGCAATACCGATATCGGTAGAACCCGACACGATGCTCTCAATGCTCTGATGCGCGATCTGCTGCTGATCGACAGCGGCCATTCCCACCGCTGATTTATGCATGTCCAGCACGAAGGTGATGAAGACCGGTGCTTTGGCAATCCACGGCTGACCGCCTGCAATGGCGGCGATCTCTGCCCGACGTCCGGCATCACGCGTGATCACCACAGAAACCTGTTGTGAGTTTACTGATGTCGGTGCGCGGTAAGCGGTACTGATAATACGATCCAGTACCGCTTCATCGACAGGTTGCTCAGTGAAACTGCGTTCACTTTTATGACTTGTAAAAATATTAATCAGTTCGCTCATGGTTCCTCCCATATAAAGCGCAAGAATAGCAGTAAGTCACAGGGAAAAACTTAACCGCACTGGTCATGCTGCCGGGGCATTTCAGCCTCCCCAGCGGCTTTTAAGATAGCTCACCGCCTGCTGAGTCTGCGGCTGATTCAGATAGTTCTCTCTGAACAGAATGGTGCCATCAATATTGGGGTTAGATTCATTCAGGTCGAGCTGCTTTTTCAGTTCAGGCACGCCACCCTGAAGCGTCCAGTCAGGTTCAATTTTTGATGGCTCGCCGACTTTGTAGAGCGCAAGACCGATGTAGAGACGGGTTTTTGTCGGTTTCACCACCTCTGCCCACCAGTTTGCCAGCACGTCATAACGGGCAGCCTGACGGGAAAAAGGCCAGTAAAGCTGGGGCGCGATGTAATCCAGCAGGCCCTGTTGCACCCAGCGACGGGTATCCGCAAAGGCTTCGTCGTACGCCGCCGCGCCGCGGGTATCGGAACCAGCAGGATCGTGCGACAGATTGCGCCAGACGCCCGCCGGACTGACACCAAATTCAACCTCAGGCTTCAGCTGTTTGATAGTCCGTGACACCTGCTCAATCAGCTGCTGAGTATTGTGACGTCGCCAGTCCGCTTTACCGGCAAAACCCTGTCCGTAGCGACTGAAGGTCTGATTATCGTTGAGCAGTGAACCTGCCGATTCTGCATAGAAGTAGTCATCAAACTGCACACCGTCGATGGGATAACGCGCCACCACCTCGGCCACAATGCTGGTGATCCAGTCACGCGCCTCAGGAATGCCCGGATCGAGCACATAGCGATCCCCTGCGGTGCGGATCCAGTCGCGGTGCAGCACAAAAACGCTGGCCGGATGCAGTGACAGCGTGCGGTTCAGTTCGCTGACGGTAGAGGGTTTGGTATTCACCGATACCCGGTAGGGATTAAACCAGGCGTGAACTTTGATACCGCGCTTGTGCGCCTCATCCAGCATAAACTGCAGCGGATCATATCCTGGATCTTCACCGATTTTGCCGGTCAGCATATCGGACCAGGGGAGGATTTTTGAGGGCCAGAACGCCGTGGCATCGGGCTTAACCTGGAAAAACACCGTGTTAATCCCCAGACTTTTCAGCTTATCCAGTTTGTCTGTCAGGGATTGCTGCTGCAGGCGGATACGCTGCGACGGACTGGTGCCATTCACCGACGCGACAGGTGGCCAGTCAAGACGTGACACCGTGGCTAACCAGACGCCCCGCATCGGTTGATTAGCCTGAGGCTGGGCAGGTTTGCCGGGCACAGGTACTGGCTGTTTCGTTACCGGCGGAAAAGGGGTCACCAGCGATTTAGGGGGTTCGGATGCGCAACTGACCAGCAATAACGCCGCAGCCAGCGCAGCGCCTCGCTTAATAGCCGCTCTGGCCTGCGCAGAAAAGGGATTAAGGGCGATGATAAACTCCAGTATTTTCTGGTCGGAACGCAAAGAGCTGTATTCTCGGTGACGCTGATGAAATGTCAATGCGTTAACTCAGCTCCAGCCCTGAAACTGCTGCCTTTTAAAACCCATGAACCGCTAACGCGGCGGACAAAAGACCATCCCTGCAGACATAAGACAGGCTTTGAGTGTGCCAAAGGCGTCCTGACATTGCCGCTCATTGACGCAGGCATATCCCAGCAGCAATCCACGCGCCTCCTGCGGATGCATATAGTATTGCGAAAGCGGCCGCACTTTAACTCCGCGCTTCAGTGCTTCAGCGGCTATCGCCACGTCATCCACACCCGCAGGCAGCGGCATCACCAGATGCAGTCCCGCTTCATGGTTGAATGCCGGCAAAAAGGCCGGCCCCAGATAGCGTTCAATCAGCTTGCAGAGGAACTGTCGCCGCTGACGATAAAGCAGGCGCATCCGGCGGATATGCTCCATGTAATGACCCAGCCGGATGAACTCCGCCAGCGCCCGCTGAATCAGCAGATGTCCACCGCGATAGAGTTCCGCCGCCGCAATGCGCAACGGCTGTGCCAGCGGTTTCGGCACCACCATGTAGCCAATACGCAGGGCGGGATAGAGTGTTTTACTGAATGTTCCCATGTAGATGACCGGTGCATCAGCTTCCAGTCCCTGCAGTGAGGGATGAGGCTGACCGGAAAAGCGAAATTCGCTGTCGTAGTCATCTTCAACAATCCAGCTCTGATGACGGCGAGCCAGGGCGATCAATGCCTGACGACGCGCCAGGCTCAGGTGCACCCCCAGCGGATACTGATGAGAAGGCGTTACAAACACCATTTTAGGGGCCGGACCGCTGTCCGGTACCAGGCCCTGCTCATCCACCGGCATCGCGCGAATCTTCAGACCATTCATGCGCAGCAGATTACGTGTTCCCCAGTAGCCCGGCTCCTCCATCCAGACCCGATCGCCGGGATCACATAACACCCGCGTCACCAGATCAACCGCCTGATGGACCCCTTCGGTAATCAGGATCTGGTCAGCATCGGCTCTGACTGAGCGAGCTACCCGCAGATAGTCCACCAGCGCATGGCGAAGGTCGGGACAGCCGCCGCCGCTGCTGTAGACCAGGCGATGTACGTCAGGTTCACGGTTCAGCCGCGCCTGAATCTGGCTGAACAGCTTGTGAGGAAATTCGGTGACATCGGGCGCGCCGGGCACAAATGCGCCCCACTGCCAGGGCGAGGCGGTGGCATGGCCCAGCAAACTGGCACCCCGCTTCGACAGCGTCGCCGGTCGTTGCGCCTTCACCGCCTGCAGATCGGCAATCGCATCACTTTGCAGAGAATTCTCCGGCAACGTTTCGGCAATCCAGGTGCCGCTGCCGGTGCGTGCGGTAACATACCCCTGTGCCATCAGACTTTCATAGACATGCATTACCGTGTTTCGCGACACGCCGAGTTCGCGCGCCAGATCGCGGGTCGGCGGCAAACGGCTTCCGCGCGGAAACACCTCTTCAGCGATTGCGGCCTGCATACAATTCAGCAGCCGCTGGTGTAATGAGCCGGTTCTTAAAAACTGCAACCGTGCTAATAGATGATCTGCGTACAAGAGTCGCAATTGGCTCCACCTTTCCTCTGACAATTGGCTCTGGCAACTCACCACGCCTCAGGCATAAATAAACGTGTTTGTCGGGAATTGTAAACACGCATATTAACGAGGTGGATGAAATGAGCGAAAATAATAACCTGATGCAGCAGCGCAAAGCACAGGCTCTCCCTAAAGGCATCGGTACGCTGTGCGACTGGTACGTTGCCCGGGCAGAAAACGCCACCTTATGGGATCAGGCCGGTAACAGCTGGATCGATTTCGCTGGCGGCATCGCGGTGCTGAACACCGGCCACCGTCATCCACGTATCGAACAGGCCATTGCCGATCAGTTAACAAAGTTTACCCATACTGCCTTCCAGATCACCCCCTACGAAAGCTACATCGCCCTGGCTGAGCGCATTAATCAGCGGGTGCCCATCGCCGGTCCGGCCAAAACGGCCTTCTTCACGACCGGCGCGGAAGCAGTGGAAAATGCGGTCAAAGTGGCGCGTGCCTATACCCGCCGTCACGGCATCATCACCTTTGGTAACGCGTTCCATGGCCGCACCTTTATGACGATGGCAATGACCGGCAAAGTGGCACCTTACAAGCGGGATTTCGGCCCGATGCCGCCGTCAGTTTTCCATGCACGTTATCCCAGCGCAGTTCAGGGCATCAGCGTTGAAGCCGCTCTGACCAGCCTTGACGAGATTTTCACTCAGGACATTGCACCGCATGATGTTGCCGCAATCGTGCTGGAGCCGGTACAGGGTGAAGGCGGATTCCATGCTGCACCCGCAGAATTTATGGTGCAGCTACGTGAGCTGGCTGACCGCCACGGCATTCTGTTGATTGCGGATGAGGTCCAGAGCGGATTTGCCCGTACTGGCAAGCTGTTCGCCATGGAGCACTATCCGGTGAAGGCCGATATCATCACTATGGCGAAAAGCCTGGCAGGCGGAATGCCGCTCTCTGCGGTCGCCGGCCGCGCTGAGGTGATGGATGCCCCGGCACCGGGTGGTCTGGGCGGAACCTACGCGGGCAACCCGCTGGCTATTGCCTCGGCTCATGCGGTGCTGGATGTGATTGAAGAGGAACAACTCTGCCAGCGCGCGGTTGATCTCGGTGCCCGGCTTGAGGCAGAACTGCAGGAGCATCAGCGCAAGCATCCGGACATTGCCGACGTGCGTGCGCTGGGTTCGATGGTGGCGATGGAGTTCTATCAGGCCAGCACCGCGCAGGCGGTTCAGAAGATGGCGATGGAACAGGGTCTGCTGCTGCTGACCTGCGGCGCCAAAGGCAACGTTATCCGCTTCCTCTACCCGCTCACTATTCCTGATGCCCAGTTCAGCCAGGCGCTGACCATTCTCTCCACGGTGATCGATCACTGTGTCGCATCTGTCGGAAACCCCGTCGTCCCAGCCTGATTTCGCTGGCGCGTTAACCCAAGTTAATCCCCGTTCGTCCGGCCACACAGGCCGGACGCCGCCTGGAGACGTTTACATGACGATGACTCAGAGTGCGAATAATGAAGATTCGCTGGCTCAAAACCTGAAACCGCGCCACGTGCGCATGCTCTCAATTGCGGGTGTGATTGGCGCAGGGCTGTTTGTCGGCTCCGGCCACGCGATTTCTGAAGCCGGTCCTGCGGTGCTGATCTCTTATGCGGCTGCCGGTGCGCTGGTCGTGCTGATTATGCGGATGCTGGCCGAGATGGCCGTCGCTTCACCCGATTCTGGCTCATTCTCAACCTATGCGGATAAAGCGCTGGGCCGCTGGGCCGGTTTTACCATCGGCTGGCTCTACTGGTGGTTCTGGGTGCTGGTGATCCCACTGGAAGCCAATGCAGCAGGCACTATTCTGCACGCCTGGTTCCCTGAGGTCGCCATCTGGCAATATACCTTTGCCATCACGTTACTGCTGACCATTACCAACCTGCTCAGCGTTAAAAATTATGGTGAATTTGAGTTCTGGTTTGCGCTGATCAAGGTCGTGGCCATCATCCTGTTCCTGGGTGTGGCGGGTGCGGCAGTATTGGGTCTGCTGCCTGACAGCAACACCAGTGGCCTGTCGCATCTTTATGACACGCACGGGTTTATGCCGAACGGGATGGGTGCGGTTGTTGCGGCCATCCTGACCACGATGTTCTCTTTTATGGGTACCGAAATCGTCACCATTGCCGCTGCCGAGTCCAAAAACCCTGGCAAGCAGATTACCCAGGCAACTAACTCGGTCATCTGGCGCATTGCACTGTTTTATCTGCTGTCGATTTTCTTTGTGGTGGCGCTGGTGCCGTGGAATACACCAGGCCTGGTCGAACAGGGCTCATGGCAGACGGTGCTGACGGCGATGAACATCCCGCATGCCCGGCTGATTGTCGACCTGGTGGTGCTGATGGCGGTGTGCAGCTGTCTTAACTCTGCACTCTATACCTCATCGCGCATGCTCTACTCCCTGTCACGCCGTAAAGATGCGCCTGCTTCGGCTTCACGCACTAATCGCAGCGGCACACCGTGGGTTGCAGTGCTGCTTTCTACAGCGGCTGCGTTTCTGGCGGTGATCGCCAACTATCTTGCGCCAAGCGTGGTGTTTGAATTTTTACTGGCGACCTCGGGGGCGATTGCGCTGCTGGTCTATCTGGTGATTGCCGTATCGCATCTGGTGCTGCGTAAGAAGCGTGAAAAGGCGGGTGAAGTCCTGAATTACCGGATGTGGTTATTCCCTGGCCTGACGTGGGTGACGATTCTGTTTATTACCACCGTACTGATCATCATGTTGTTTGATGCGAAACATCAGGCTGAATTACTGGCAACCGGCGGTTTAACGCTGCTGATTATTACCACCAGTCTGGTTCTGCGTCGTAAAAAGGAGAAGCGTCAGAGCACGAAGTACTTTACTCAGCGCTCTTCTGACCCTTCGTGATTCTCTGATACATTCCATAAACTCAAAAAGCCCACCCTCAGTAATAAAGGTGGGCTTTCTGTTTATCTGTCCGCTGACCGATACAGGAGTTAACAACCCCCTTTAAGATATGGGTTTTATAATTTACTTTCAGCATAGTCGTTACTAACCAAAGATTGCGCTGGCGTTATCAGGTCAACAGTAGAATCAGCGGTGAGAATTACAGATAGCTGACTTCAATAATCCCTTTGCTTTTCTCAGGATTAAACCAGTGCATCTTTACTACCATGGGCAAGCCGTTCAATGACTGGGGGTTCATCATGTCAGCAGTAGTAACAACAGACTTGCCACGGGCGGGATCAAAGCAGTCAAAAACGACAGGATTCTGACCGATATTCATATTGCATGAACCATTGGTGATGGCTCCACTGAAGGAGATCGTGCCTGAATTTGAATCTGCGCTCGCTGGACCGGCCAGAGTAATCAGCAGCGTGGTAAAGCAGGTAATTAAAAGTGATTTCATTTTTCGTCCTCCAGAGTATGTGTCTCCTGTTATCGGCTCACAGACTCAAAGATTAAGTACTTAATGAGAGAATGAATGTAAATATTCAGCCGTCTGGCCCAATGAAATCCATTAAGAAGGTGCTGTTAAGAATTATCCCAATCCTGCCAGTTAAAATGAGTGTAGTGTAATGCGTGCTTTTCACTTAATTTTTTCAGTGTTCTGATCAAATCGATAAAAAAATCACGAAACCGGTAAGCCAGCGGCATCACAAGTTTCTCTTTCTTTTCGTGTGAGATTCATCCTGGCGACTCATCAAGTATTACGGAAACCATTAAAGCAGAAGGGCTGGCAGCCTTTTTAAAAGACCTCACACTTATTATTTTTAAAGAATTTTTTTCCCGACCAGATAAAATAAAAAAAAGGACTGTTAAGTTAATTTATTAACGCCAGCCCCGGAATTGTAAATTTTTACAAACAACTATTCAGTTTATTCCAGATACTGACTGAACCGCAGCAGATAACCATCCGGATCCTGAACAAGGCATTCCCGCTGGCAGGCGGTCGTCTCGCCAGTGTCATAATGGTTATCCCGTAACGCCCGATAGAGCGGAACAGCGTGCTGCTGTAAACGCGCCATTACCGCCTCAATGTCATCCACTTCGATCTGGAAATTAATGCCCCGCCCCAGCGGCCAGCGCAGATCGGCGGTATTCCAGCCCTGCGGATGGAACTGCTCAATCATCAATTGCGCCTGGCCATAGCAGAGGTAAGCAAAGTCAGGCTGCTGACGCTGGATCCTCACCTCAAAGCCCAGCACCACCGTGTAAAAACGCAGCGACGCGGCAAAGTCAGTGACGGTAAGTTCTGGCACCATGCTATTCCAGTACAGGTTTTGATTCTCATCCATAAAGCGTCCATTTTTGTCAGTTACGATCGCGGCTCATCTCCGGCTCGCATACTGTTCTGCAGCTCATCCAGCATCAGACGCAGCGCAGCAGACTGATGCTCGCGCGACAGGTAAAGCCCCCAGATGCCAATGCGCTGCGGCTCATAATCAGGCAATAATTCCACCAGCTTTCCCGCTTTAAGCGCATGGCGTGCCTCCCGTTCAGGCACCATCGCTATCCCGCAATCTGCAATCGCTGCGTCACATAGCAGTGACGAGATGCCCGCACTGAAATTTCCTTTAACGGCGACAGCGATTTTGCCGCCATCAGCCGCCGTGAAATGCCAGCTCTGTCCGGCAAAACGACTGTAGTAGAGGCAGTTGTGCTGCGCCAGATCGCCAGGCGTTTGCGGGATGCCTCGCTTCTGCAGATAGCCGGGTGAGGCGCAGAGTACCGAGTGACATTCACCGAGACGGCGTGCGATTGCCCCCGGCTCTGGCGCATCGGTGATACGGATGGCGAGATCGATGCGCTCGCTGATCAGGCTTACCGGCTGATTGTTAATATCCAGTTCAATGCGCAGTGCCGGATAACGGGCAAGAAAATCGGGCACGACCGGGCCGACAAGATGAAGCGCCGTAAAATGGGCACAGGCGATGCGTAACGTTCCGGCCGGAACACCCTGGGTGGTTTCCTGCTGGATCGCATCTGACAGCAGGGCCAGCTGGCGGGTCTTTTGCAGAATCGCCTCACCGGCAGGCGTCAGGGTCAGCCGGCGCGATGAGCGATGCAGCAGACGCGTTCCCGCCCACTTTTCCATCTCTTCCAGATAACGGCTGACCATCGGCCGTGAGATCCCCAGCGCACGAGAAGCAGCACTCAGGCTGCCCAGCTCACATATCCGGTTAAAAACGGCAGCTGCCGTCACTCTGTCCATCCCGCTCACCTGTTCGGATTATGAAACTCAGCATCTCTGATTGCGGGAATTCTAACAGATAGCCAGATGGGTAGAATAGCGCTACTGATTCTGAACATCGCCCGATACACCTGCCTGAGTCGGGCATTTATCTCTGAGGAATATTCATGAAAACGATTCTGTTACCTGTGATGCTCGTTCTGGCTTCGGCCTCTGCCAGCGCGGCCACGCTGCAACTGGAAACCTATAATCCGCAGGAAAAGGGGATTTTTGCCGTCTCCTCAACCCTGGTCTCCGGGCCAACCGAAGCGATTCTGTTTGATGCACAGTTCAGCACCCAGGATGGTGAGAAACTGGTGGAGATGATAAAAAAGAGCGGTAAAAAGCTGAAAGAGATTGTGATCACTTCTGGCGATCCCGATTTCTACTTCGGTCTGGAGCCGATTGTTAAAGCCTGGCCGGACGTCAAGGTCGTTGCCGCACCTGCCGTAGTGAAGCATATCCAGCAGACACATGACGCCAAGCTGAAATACTGGGGCCCTCAGATGAAACAGGACGCACCGGATAAGGTCTTTGTGCCAGAAGTTACGCATCAGACCCGTTTCAGCGTGGATGGCGAGGCGCTGGAACTGCGTCATCCTGATCAATATGCTGCATACATCTGGATCCCCTCAGTGAGCACCATTCTGGGCGGTACGGCTCTTTCCTCTGGCATCCACGTCTGGACGGCTGACACTCAGACCGTTAAGAGCCGCAGTGAGTGGCGTCATATCCTCACAGAGATGCAGTCGCTCAACGCGAAAAACGTTATTCCGGGCCACTATCTGGGTGCGCGTCCAGCCGGTTCGCAGGCTGTAGATTTCACCCTGAATTATCTGAAGAGTTTTGAAGCGGCGCTGTCAGAACACAAAACCTCAGCAGCGGTGATTGCTGCCATGAACACCGCCTGGCCAGAACTGGCTGAACCAGCTTCACTGGAACTCAGCGCGAAAGTGAATACCGGCGAGATGAAGTGGTAAACCTGCAGAGAGGTCCGCTAACGGCACGGTGAGCTGGGTTCAGCGATCATTCTGTGCGGATGCCAGTGACTGAGAGCAAAATGACCGGGCGCTATCTTTTCGCCAGATAGCGCCTGTCGTCACGCGCCTGCAACCGAGCCTCTGCCGGTGTGGGAAAGATATAGTGAAACAGGTCGCGGTAAAAACTCAGGTGCTTCATTAATCCATCCTGAATGGATTTACGGATGTCTTTAATCAGGAATTCCTGAGTGGTATTAAAGTTAGCCATACTGAAAAAGGTTTTGTCGTAGACGTTGACCACCCCTTCCCATTTCATCACCTGCTCTTCCGGAGACACGCCTTCCGAGGCGACAAACATCCCCTTATGGGATTTCACTCCCTGTTTACTGACATAGGTGGTTAAGGCGTCATAGCCGCGCTTGTTGCGCCAGCGACAGAATTCATAGGGCACATCGTAATGCGGTAGTACAAAGTCCGGGCTGCGAAAATGTTCATCGCCGATCAATCCATCCAGGGTGACCGTGAAATGAAGGAAGTCCTGCAGGAAGTCGAACTGACGGGTTTTGGTCAGCGTGACATTAATGGTGTAGTGACCAGCCTGCACATACCAGTAATTGGTAAAGCCGGTCACCAGAATACAGAACGCCTGCCAGTCACTGAGTCTTCTGTCGCCCGCCAGCCCTCTGAAACGGCTGATCATCATCCGTGATTTGGGATGCTGATACGCTTTCAGCAGCGGATCGTTCATACCTTTCAGTAACATCAGGCACACTCCTTGATAGATTGCGCTTATCCTGCCACGCCCTGATCAGGGTGAAAAGTGTCGTTGTTCTGAATGTGAGCCCTTTTAAAATCTCGATTGAGGCGGGAAATGCACTGTCTGATTAGGCGAAAAAGAGGGCTATGTTAACCTGCCGGGGTAACGGATGTCGGGCGCAGCCGTAAAAGAATGTGCTGCCCGCCATCCGGACGGGCATATCAGAGCTGCGCGAGCGTCTTTAGCGTTTCAGGGTTCTGCTGCACCATGCGAATTAATAATACAGCCTGGGCGTTAGGTCTGGCTCTGCCCTGCTCCCAGTTCTGCCAGGTCGTCTCGCCAGTGTGGAGATAATGGGCGAAAACGGCCTGAGAGAGGTTGAGTTTTTCGCGTACGTCGCGCAACTCCTGTGGCGCAATAGTGACAGGAGCACGCTTAGTAACCTTATGCCGTTTAAGTGTGATTTTGCCCTCCTGATGATCCTTAAGCTCCTGCATACCCGTCATCAGTTCACTGAAAATATCGCATTCAGTCATGTCTCAACCCTTTTTTGATCACATTCAGCGCGGTCGCCAGGGCATCACGCTGCTGCTTCGTAAGATCGTCGCGTTGGTCTTTATCGTAGATGGTAAACAGGATGAATTGGCCTTGTTCGTCCGTCCAGTAATAGATAATCCTGATGCCACCTCTGGCACCCTTGTGTCGGCGCTCATCAACTGATATTTCTCCTGGTTCCCTGCTCCACCACCTCACTCAACCGCCCGACCAGCTTACGGACCTTATCAGGAATAAAACGGGCATCCGGGAACACGGCATAGAGATAACGATCGGGCAGTCGCCAGTCAGGTAACACCCGCACCAGTCGGCCGGAGGCCAGCGCGTCTGCGCCAGGCAGCGTCTGTAAGCCGCCAATGCCGAGGCCTGCTTCAAGAGCCTGCATCAAGGCATCGCTGTTATTAGACCGAAACACACTTTCCACCGGAACAGAAATCCTCATGCTCTCAGAGACCAGCTGCAGCGGCGCATCAGTCGCTATACCGCTAAAACGTATATGTGGATGGCGCATAAGGTCATCGGGTGTCTGCAGTGTGCCGTTTCGCGCTATCCACTCAGGGGAAGCCACCAGCACGGTTTCAACCGTGGCGAGTGAACGGGCAGCCAGCATGGCGGGTGGCGACTCGCTGAGACGGATCGCCACATCAACGCCCTCCGCAACGAGGTCAGACAGGCGATCCTCCAGCGCAATATTCAGACGCAGCGCGGGATGCGCCTGCTGGAAGGCGATCAGATGCGGCATCAGCCGCTGCCCGATGCCGGTCGGCAACTGAACATGCAGTCTGCCGTGAAGCGGCTGCGAGCCGGGCCGTAATTGCTGCTCCAGTTCCTCCATCGCACCAAGCACTTGCCTGACCTGCTGCAGATAATGGAGCCCCTGCGCCGTCAGCGCCATTTTTCGCGTGGTGCGGTGCAGCAGTACCACGCCCAGCACCTCCTCCAGCGCGGCAATCTGCTGGCTCACCGCGGACTGCTTCATGCCGTTTTGCCGGGCCGCCGCCGAAAACGATCCCGCTTCCGCGACCCGGATGAAGGTCTGAATCGCAGTCAGTTTGTTCTGCATTTATTGATTTTCCTGATAAGTGATATCCGGTTCCGGGGATTTAATCAGAATTTAACGCAGGTGAGAATGCGGCTTCTTTCTTAACCGGATAGCGATCATGAAAACAACACAGGGCAAAAAAGTTGCGCTGGTAGCGGGTGCCAGTGGAATTGTGGGTCAGCAACTGACTCAGGCGCTGGTCGCAGACCAGTGGCAGGTAATCGCGCTGACCCATCGCTCAGGTTCTGCTACAGGCGGCACAGAGGCTGTTGCGGTCGATCTGCGCGATCGGCTGCAGAGCCAGCAAAGGCTGGCATCACTCACCGACGTTACGCATATCTTCTACAGCGCCTGGCTCAATGCTGCTGACTGGACGGCGATGGTCGGACCCAATCTCACCATGTTGCAGAATCTGGTTCAGGTCATGGAGGATGTCGCCCCGCTTGAGCATGTCAGTCTGATGCAGGGATACAAGGTGTATGGCGCACATCTGGGCCGATTCAAAACCCCGGCGCGGGAAAGCGATCCTGGCGTGCCGGGGGCCGAGTTCAACGCCGCACAGCTGAACTGGCTGAGCGCACACCAGCAGGGTAAAGCCTGGCACTGGAGTGCGCCGCGCCCTGGCGTCGTTGGCAGTGATCGGCATGGCAACAGCATGAATCTGGCGCTGAGTCTGGCGCTCTATGCATCGATCTGTCGCGCGGCGCGGCTCCCTCTGCGCTTCCCGGGTTCGCCGGAAACCTGGCACAGCATGGTCGATTTTACCGATGCTGAACTGCTGGCCGATGCCACCCTCTGGACTTCGCGCAGCGCTAACGCGCGTAATCAGGCGTTCAATATTAACAATGGTGACCTCTGGCGCTGGAGTGAGCTGTGGCCGGTGATTGCAGCGTGGTTTGAACTGGAGATTGCCCCGCCGGTTTCGCTGTCATTCCGGCAGATGTTTCAGGATTATCGTGCGCTGTGGTGGCAAATCGCCGAGGAGCATGCCTTAATTGAAGCGGATATTCTGGCACTCAGTGACGGTGCTTTCGCTGATTTTATTTTCGGCTGGAATTACGACATGTTTGGCGACGGCAGCAAACTGCGGCGGGCAGGCTTTCACGGTTATCGCGCGACGGATGAGATGTTCTGCGATCTGTTTGCCCGCTTTCGGGCGGCACGCGTTATTCCGTGATGCGTCCGTGAAAGCGCAGAGAGCGAGAATATCGCTCTCTGCATCGGGCTGGGTTTAGCGCCCTTTCTTCTTCCGTCCAGGCTGGACAAAGCGCTTGCGCGAGGCGCCAGCCGCATCCGGTTTCGCGGCACTTTTCTGCGGTTTCTTAGCGGCAACTGCTTTAGCCGGAGCTTTGGCTTTCTTCGCGGGTTTATCTTCTGAAGAGGAGTTCTCGAGCAGTTTAAACAGCTCAACGAGTTCGTCGTCGGTGAGGTCGCGCCATTCGCCCAGCGGCAAACCCTTAAGATTGACGTTCATGATGCGGGTGCGCTCAAGCTTCGTCACTTCAAAGCCGAAATGCTTACACATGCGACGGATCTGGCGATTCAGACCCTGAACCAGCGTAATACGGAAGACAAATGGCGCTTCCTTTTTTACTTTGCACTTTTTGGTCACCGTGCCCAGCATCGGCACGCCTGCGCTCATCCCGGCAATAAATTCATCGGTGATAGGCTTGTCGACGGTAACAACATACTCTTTTTCATGATTGTTACCGGCGCGCAGGATTTTGTTGACCAGGTCGCCGTGGTTGGTCAGGAAAATCAGGCCCTGAGAGTCTTTATCAAGGCGGCCAATCGGAAAGACGCGCTTGCTGTGATTGACGAAGTCGCTGATGTTATCGCGCTCGCCCTCTTCCATGGTGGTGATGATCCCCACCGGCTTATTCAGGGCAATCAGCACCAGGTCGTCTTCATCGCGCGGTTCAATCAGCTGACCATTCACCTTCACCACATCACCTGCAAATACCTGCGCGCCCACAGAGGCGCGTTTGCCGTTAATGAAAACGTTGCCCTGCTCGATGTAACGATCGGCGTCACGACGGGAGCAGATACCGCTCTCGCTGATGTATTTATTAAGACGTGTTGATGAGCCAGTCAGCATGATTCCTCCAAAAAACGCGGACTATACCTTACCGGCGGGGGCTTGCGAAGTCTTTGCACGGTAAACTTTCGCCCCATTTCGCCAACCTTGCGGCAGAGGGCATTCATAGCCCAATCGCCATCTCAATACAGCGCAACGCGCAGCCCGCCAGCTTTGACGGATAGAGACTTTCTCCCAGCGCGCGGAAGCCATGCTGCTCATAGAAGCTCACGGCGTTCGGCGTCGATGCAAGGGTCAACTGACGGTAGCCACGCTGCCGCGCCTCCGCTTTAATGGTATCAATGATCAGGCCAGCCATTCCCTGTCCGGTGAAATCGGGCAGCGTAAAAATGGCTTCGACACTGGCGGCGGCGAGATCCAGCGATCCGGTAGCGACCGGCACACCGGCCGGGCCATCAATCACGAAAAAAGGATTAACGCGGATCATCGCAGGAAAGCTGGCAGGCATACGGTCTGGCGTCCAGGCGGCAATCACATCGGGTGGATAGACCTGCTCACAGCCGTGACGAATGGCCTGATTTCGGATGTTCCATAAAGTATGCGCCTCTTCAGGCGATGCCTGTCTGACTATCATGCTCCCCTCCGGCTGTGATGGCGTCGCGCGTCGCTACGTTATCACAGCACGTCCCGCATAACTGACATTGTCGCCCTGTTGCCGTCAATAGCGTGATGGCAGGCATTCAACGTTCACCGATCCGTTCAGGCATCGCTGCTGCATTGGCAACCCGTTTGTCTCAGCCGTGCCGCATTTGCAACACATCTGGCTCGCCTCAAACTATTTACTCCTTTAAAAACAGTCTCTTATTTTATGGCACGGTTACTGCTTATCTTTCCTTTATATCGGAAAGTTTGGAAAAAATGATCGCCCCATTAATTTAGCTATATAAGGAGAGACTATGTCCGCTTCACAGCCTTTACAGTTCGCCTACTGGGTTCCGAATGTCTCAGGCGGATTGGTGATCAGTCAGATAGAGCAGCGAACCCGCTGGGATGCTGCCTACAATCGCAAACTGGCGCAAATCGCCGAACAGGCGGGTTTTGATTATGCGCTGACGCAGATCCGGTTTACTGCCGGGTATGGCGCAGACAATCAGCATGAATCCGTCACCTTCTCACAGGATCTGCTCAGTCACACCTCGAAGTTAAAAGTGATCGCCGCGCTGCTGCCTGGCCCTTGGAATCCGGTATTAGCGGCAAAGCAGATCGCTACCATCAGCCATCTCTATGGGCCACGTATCGCCGTTAACATCGTCAGCGGCTGGTTCCGGGGTGAATTCAAAGCGATTGGTGAACCCTGGCTCGATCATGAAGAGCGCTATCTGCGTTCTGAAGAGTTTATTCGCTGCCTGCAAGGCATCTGGCGCGAAGAGAATTTTACTTTTGCGGGTGATTTTTATCGCTTTCGCGATTACGCCATGAAACCCAAGCCGTTGTCTCCATTACCGGAAATTTTCCAGGGCGGCAGCTCACGTGCGGCGCGCGACATGGCTTCCCGGGTGTCAGACTGGTATTTCACTAATGGGAATACGCCGGACGGCGTCCGTCTGCAGATCGCGGATATCCGTGAAAAAGCGACACGCAATCAGCATCAGGTCAGAATCGGACTGAATGGATTTGTGATTGCGCGGGAGAGTGAACAGCAGGCGCAGGCGGTGCTTCAGGAGATCATCAGCAAAGCCAACCCGGATGCGGTGAAAGGCTTCCAGCATGAGGTCAAAAATGCAGGCAGTGCTTCACCCGAAGGTGAAGGCAACTGGGCGAAATCGTCGTTTGAAGATCTGGTGCAGTACAACGACGGCTTCAAAACCAATCTGATTGGCACCCCCCAGCAGATTGCTGAACGGATCATCGAACTTAAGCAGGCCGGAGTCGATCTGCTGCTGCTGGCGTTTCTGCACTTTCACGAAGAGGTGGAATTCTTTGGCCGCGATGTGATACCGCGCGTTCGTGAGCTGGAGGCGCAGGCGGCACTGACCGAAGCGTGAAAACCGCACGTCAGAGCGAGTTTAACGCTCTGCCGCCACGGCGTAATGAATAACACGCAGTGTCGTCTGCCGCACCGTTTCTGACAGCGGCAGACGATCTCTGCACGGCCTTTTGATACCGCTTAACATTTAAAAACGGGCGTTAAGCCCGACGTTCCATGTCACCTGGTGATAGTCGCTGTTACCTGTCACCGCTGAAACGCCGGCAAACGCGTTCACCGATGTGCCAATGGGCACGCTTGCGCCCAGAGCCATATTGATCCAGCTATCATCCCGTGACCCGCTGCTGCGGGTAAAGGCGGTGCGGGTCGATTTCAGTCCGGCGGTAACAGCAGAGTCGCTGTCGCCGAACTGATAGTTGTAACTGACCTGCGCCCAGGGATTGATCACTAAATCTTTGCTGTCGATACGCCAGCCCACCGAGCCGATTTGCGAATGCAGTGTCTGGTCGCCAAAGCGCATCGAGGTACTGCTGTTACCCTCTTCTCTGTATCCATCAACCTGGGTGTAGTCAAGCGCATAGCTGGCCATCGGGCCGGTGGAGACATAGCGGCCCAGCGGTAGATCCCAGCCGGTCTGCACCCGCATTCCCAGCACCTTGCCGTCGCTGCTGCCCTTCTCCGTGCGGGTCGCCGGTCCCAGTCTGACCTTACGCTCAATATCATCAAAGTTAAGATCGGCGTAATGGGCATCTGCATTAATCCATCCCCGATCCAGATAATTTAACTGGCTCCACAGCGCCACCAGATTGCCGCGTAAACGGTAATCAAAGCGCGACGAGGGATCCTGTCGTTGCGAGGTGGTGGAGAGCATGGCGCCGGCCTGCCAGTGATCGGTCAGCTGATAGCCCACACCCACGGTGCCGGTGGCGCTGGTGGCATCGCCATCCAGCAGGCTGTCGCCGCGGAAATCTCGCTGCTGTCCGGCATAGCCGCCGAAAACCGTAAACTCTCCGGCGCTGGCGGGCTGCTGACGCTGCTGTTGCAGATGGCCATCCAGCGTATTCTGCGCATCACCCACCAGCATCGACGGTGCCTGACTCAGTGCGGCCACCTGCAGCGGCGCATTCAGTACTGACTGAATATAATCGGCGATCAGCGCATGCACTGCCGGGCTGGGATGCAACCGGTCGGCGAACAGATATTGCTGTGACTGCGAAAATCCTGGCGTCGAGGAGGTGCAGTCCATGGATGAGACGCCGGGCGGACAGGCCATGCCCGCCGTGTTGCTGAGTCCATACAGGCGCGGGTTATCAATCACCTCATTAAACAGGCCATTAATATCCACCCGCGCGATGTTACCGCGTGCCGCCACCAGGCCCTGTTCCTCCGCCTGGTTGTAACGATCGGTGAGCGCCGCCGCCTCCTGACTCAGCAACTGCCAGGCGGCAATCAGCTGTTGAGCAAGGGCATCGCGGATCAGCGGAAGCGAAGAGACCTGACCAGCGGCCTCGTTAAGCGCGGTTTCAATCGCCTGTTCTCTGGCGGCACGATCTGGCGTGGTGGTGGCGCTCAGCGACTGAAACAGCGCCGACGTGGCAGGCTGCGCGGCCGGACCCAGCACCTGCAGAATCGCCTGAAGCAGCGCGGGCGTCGCCCCGACATTTGGCACCGTAGGCACAATCACCGTGCCGGCCCCGGCATCCAGCAACCGGCTAACCTGTGAGGCTGCGGCACTGGCACTGTTATCCACGATCTGCTGCGCAGCGAGCGGCGCAAGAGCTGCCGCCGCTAAGTCATTGCCGCCAATCCAGTGAATATAGAGTCCGTCCGGATCGGCGCGTCCGTCGCGCGCCGTCAGGTAACGATCAAGCTGATCCTGGCTATTAAATAACGGATTGATCGCGGGCACTGCGACGGCACCGCCCTCGGCATAGTTGTTACCGCCCTGGGATGAGGGGCGCAGAGTGTCACCCAGCGACTGCGCCAGGATCTCGTCATAGAGCGGATGGGTCGCACCATCATAGGTAAAACGTCCTACGTTTCCACCATCGCTCAGACTGTCACCAAAGACGGTAAGGTCACTCCATGCCATTGCAGGCAGCGGCGACAGCAGGCTCAGGGTGGCACAGCAGAAAAGGTATTGCGCGTGAAGGGGTTTCATCAGCAGCTCCGCACAAAACAAAGTAAAGGGAGAAAAAGTAAAGCCGCACCTGGAGGCGCAGCACGCTGTAAGCGTAGTCGCCCTGGTAAACGGGCTGATGAAAAGAGGCGATCGCGCTCGCAAAGCGGGAAAATTTGACGTAAAGCAGAGCCGGTTCTTACCGGGAAACTCCGGTCACGGCTCAATCCTGCAGATTACTTTTTGCTGGCGGGTTTCAGCCCGCGATAGAGATCCTGTAGCCGTTTCATCGTCTTAACGGTGCGCTGCGGCAGCGTCGACGCCACCGACAGGATTAGTATCTCAAGACAGACCATAATCGTGCCGTGCAGCGGAATGCGCCCCTTCTCACCCCCACGGGGCACATTGATCACCACATCTGCCTCACGCGCGAAAAACGAGTCGGTGGCGTTAGTCAGCAGGATAATCGGGATATCCAGCCGTTTCGCTTCACGCACCACCGTAGTTCCCTCCCGGTGCGCCGACTGCTGCGCCATCATTATCAGCACGTCGCCACGCTGCAGCGCCAGCATCTGTTCTGCCAGCGCAATGCCGGCGCGATTAAGCGAAAAGGCGGGCAGGCCGATGCGGTTCAGCAGCCGCACGCTGTAATCCGCCAGAATACCCGAGGCATTAATGCCAAAAATAGCCACTTCCCGCGCTTCACTCAGCAACGCCACGGCATCTGCCACTGCCACCCGGTTCTGCGGCTGCGCCAGCACCTCACAGGCGTGCCGGTGACCCGCAAGTACGAAGTCGATGGCGCTGTTCACATCACTGGTCACCTCACTGACCGTGGTGATCATCTTATCTTCCGAGGTCAGTGAGGGACCAAACCAGGCCCTGAGCGTCTGTTTGAGATCGCGCAGTCCGCTAAATCCCAGCGCCTGAATGGCACGGATCACGGTGGCGTCAGAGGTCGCATTCGCTACGGCGATCTCCATCGCCGTACTTTCAAGCACCGTTTCACGCTGTTGATCGATATAGCGCGCCACCGCCAGCAGACGAGGCGAGAGCTGCTTTTCGCGGGCGCGCAGACGCTCTGCCACCACATCCACCCTGTTTTTAACTGGCCGGCTCTGTTTCATGCTGTTCCTGCTGCTGGGTTAAACGTTGAAAAAATGTAGTGAATGGCTGAATCCGTTTTCTTTTTCACCTGCAAAAGATGGGGATTTATGCCTCAAACGGTATTTGGCATAGAAATAAATTCAATTTATTCATTTACCTGAATCACACACGCATCTGATTATCGGTGAAGGTACATTTAGCCATAATTGTAGTGATTTATGTACAAATTATGTTTACTACTACATTACCGGATGTTTGAATGATTCTCAATTACAGATGAGAAGCATTGTCGTCCGGGTGCCGTAATGATCGCCGAGCCCTGATGCTGATCGCCTCTGTTTAAACCGCTGCATCTTGCAGAACACCTTCAGGGAAGCCCGGCGTAGTCGTCAGCCATCGGGCCTTATTAGCTTCAGAAACAGATACGAAAAGAAGAATGAAAAACAGAGACTCGCGATATCCGGCCCGGCACCCCGCTCTGGTCGTGGCGATCTGCGGCAGCATGCTGTTGCCGCAGGTCAGTGCAGCAACCGACAGCGCATCAGATATGACCGTGACCGCCGATGCCAGCTCAGAGGGAAATTACAGCGCCAGCGAAACCAGCGTTGCCAGTAAAATGCCAACCGCGCGGCTCGATGAAGCACAATCGGTCAGCGTGGTGACGCAGCAGCAGCTGGAGGATTTCCAGGCCAGCTCCCTGGCGGATGCAATGCGCTTTGTCAGCGGCGTCACCGAGGCCAATACGCTGGGCGGCACCGAAGATGGCTTTGTACGACGCGGTTTTGGCAGTAATGCCGATGGGTCGGTTTATCGCGATGGCATCCGCAGCAGTCAGGGACTCAATTTTGATGCCATGACCGAACGGGTTGAGGTGCTGAAAGGCTCCTCCTCGCTGCTGTATGGCATTCAGAATCCGGGCGGCATTATCAATGTGGTCAGCAAAAAGCCACAATACAGCTGGCACTCCAGCGTTACCGGGCGTTACGCCAGTGAAGGTGGCGGTGCGGGTACGCTGGATGTCACCGGCCCGCTGGGCAATGGCTTTGCCTTCCGGCTCATCGCCGAAAAGCAGAATCAGGATTACTGGCGCAACTTTGGCAGCGAAGAGCACACGCTGCTGGCACCCTCTCTGCAATGGTTTGGCGAGCAGGCCAGCTTTCTGATCAGCTATGCCGACTACCGTTATGATATTCCCTACGATCGCGGCACCGCCTTTATCGACGGCAAGCCGATCAATATCGGCTATAAAGATCGTCTGGATGACAAAGCCAATCACGCATGGGGCCATAACAAAACGCTGAATGCCCACTATGACTGGCAGTTTAATGATGAGTGGCGCACCCGGTTTACCCTGGGCTGGAATCAGCGGCGCTATGACAACAATGAGGTGCGCGTAACGGCGGTGAATGCCAGCACGGGCGTGGTTACTCGTCGCGCCGATGCCAACCGCGGGTTTAACCACAAAACCAAATATGTGAGCTGGGATCTGCTGGGCAACCCGGAAATTCTGGGCATGCAACATGCGCTGGTGGTGGGCACCGACTATGAGATGAACCAGACTTATCGCGCCCATCAATATCTGGGCAAGGTCAATCGCCAGTTCAGTTATTTCAATCCCGACTATGACATCCTGTCACCGGTTACAGATGACAGCACGGAAAATACCACCGGCGCGAATAACCTGAACCGTATTCATAGTCGTTCGCTTTACGCCAAAGACAGTATTTCACTCACACAGGACTGGATTCTGGTGCTGGGCGGCCGTTATCAGCATTATGAACAGCGCGCTTCCCGCGGCGTTAATCCCCAGTCAGAAATCCTGAACGATGAGGGCAATAAGTTTCTGCCACAGGCGGGGGTAATCTACAAACTCACGCCTGACCTCTCTTTCTACACCAGCGTCAGCAAATCGTTTACGCCATCTACCGATGTGGATGATGACGGTAATGTCGGCAAGCCTGAACAGGGCACGAGCTGGGAAGTCGGCAGCAAATGGCAGCTTTCGCCGAAACTGCTGGCAACAGTGGCGCTTTACCGGATTGATGAAAAGGCGATGTCGCTGAACATCAATGGCAGCACGCGGGCCATCGATAAAGCACGCTCGACCGGCGCTGAATTTGAGCTCAACGGCGAAATCGCGCCCGGCTGGGATTTGAGTGCCAACTACAGCTATGATCAGGCAGAGATCGTCAGCGATCGGGTGAATCCGGAAAACAACGGTAATCGCCTGCAGAATGCACCGCGTCATGCCGGTGCGCTCTATCTGAGTCATGAGATGCAGATCACCAGCCTGCCCGGCGCGTTCAGGCTCGGCGGTGGCGCGCGCTACGTCGGCACCCGTGCGGGCGATCCTGATAACAGTTTCACCCTGCCCGACTATGTCGTGGCAGACAGCTTCGTGGCGTGGAACAACCGCCTGTTTGGTGAAAAAACCCAGCTGCGTCTGAATATCAATAATTTGTTTAACCAGCACTACTACAGTTCAAGCGGCGGCAACCTGCGCGTCCGTGAAGGCGAAACCCGTAATCTGATGGTACAGGCCCGTGTGGAATTTTAACTCGCTACGTTCGGTGCTGCTGACGATCGCTGTGATGCTGGTCAGCGCGGGTGCACATGCCCGTACGCTGACCGATATCACCGGTCGCCAGGTCACGATTCCCGACCATCCGCAGCGCATTGTGCTGGGTGAAAGCCGGATGCTCTACAGCGTCGCACTGCTGACGCCCGGTAATCCGCTGCAGCATATTGCCGGCTGGCCGCAGGATCTGAAAAAGTACGATTTTCAGACCTGGCAGGTTTTTGCCCGCCAGTTTCCCCGGATGGAGACAATTCCGGTAGTGGGGCTGGATGGCGTTAACGATATGAATCCCGAAAAGGTGATCGCGCTTAAGCCCGATGTGGTGATCCTGCCGCAGCTGGCACGCGACAGTGAAAACGGCGCCGTGCTGGAGAAGATGCTCGCTGCGGCGCATATTCCGGTGGTGAAGATCGATCTGCGGGTTAATCTGCTGAAAAACACTGAGCGCAGCATCACTTTGCTGGGTGAGGTGCTGAATCAGCCGCAGCGCGCGGCTGAGTTTAATCACTTCTACCGCAGCCACATGCAGCGCATTGCCGATCGGCTGGCGAGTTATCACGGCCCTAAACCGTCCGTTCTGCTGCAACTGCATCTTGGACGGCGCAGCGAATGCTGCGTCACCTCGGTGAATGGCAATCTGGGTGAGCTGCTGACATTTGCCGGTGGTAATAACATCGCAAGCCAGCAGATTAAAGGCGTGTTTGGGCGGCTGAGTGAGGAGCGCGTGATTGCTGCCCAGCCGGAGTACTACTTTGCCACCGGCAGCGGCAGCTCCGATGAGGCGGGCGCGCTGAAGCTCGGCCCCGCCGTTACCGCGTTGCAGACCCGGCAGAGCCTGCTGGCACTGACCGGCCAGCAGAACGCACTGAAACAGCTAACTGCGCTACGGCAGGGTCATACCGGAGCCCTCTGGCACAATTTTTATCTCAGCCCGTGGCACGTCGTAGCGACCGAGTTCTTTGCTACCACGCTCTACCCGCAGCTATTCCGCGACGTCGATCCCGAACAAACGTTACAGCAGCTGTTTCGTGATTTCCTGCCCATCCCTTATTCGGGCAGCTATCTTTATCGGCTGGCACCTGAGAAGACGGCGGGATCAGGCGGCTGAAGGCTCACTATTCTTCACGCGGACGATATCGGCCATGACCGACAGCGCAATCTCCGCCGGGGTTTTGCTGCCGATGGGCAAGCCGATGGGCGCATGGATGCGGTCCAGTTCGGCCCGATCCATCCCCGCGATCTGTTGCAGACGCGCCCGTCGTTTCTCGCTGTTTTTCGCCGAACCCATGATGCCGATGTAGAACGCGGGGGTTGCAATCGCCTCCATCATCGTCAGGTCATCAATGCGCGGATCGTGAGTCAGTGCCACAATCGCCACCGCGGCGTGCGCGCCATTCAGTTCCAGCCAGCGCGCCGGATGCTGTGATACGAGCGTCACGTTGTCCGCGTCGCTGAAATGGCTCTCCAGCTCCGTCCGCATTTCCGGTCGGTGCTCACAGACCCGTACGTGAAACCCCAGCATCTGTCCCAGCCGGATGCACTCATGTGCCACGCTGGAGTAGCCTGCGATCAGCAGTTCCGGTATCGCGCCAACCGGCAGTAACATCTGCTGCTCGCTGGCATCCAGTGCGGGCAGTCTCCTGTCGGCGGCAATCGCCTCCCACTGCGCGCGCTCGCCCGGCCGTATCATTTTTACCAGCGGCTGTTGCCCGCTCAGCGCGCGCTGCATCGCCGTCAGCAGCGCCAGTGTGACGTCATCAGGCGGCAGAAACTCGATGACGATTTCCAGACTGCCGCCACACGGCAGGCTGACGTCCGGACGCATCCCGCCCTCGCCGTAGCGTACCCGCTGACTGCTGGCGCGGTACGCCCCCGCCGCCAGCTGCGCCAGAAAGTCCTCTTCGATGCAACCGCCTGACAGCGATCCGCAATACGCGCCGGCTTCGTTAACCGTCATGAGGGTCCCGGGTGCGCGCGGCGAAGAGCCATAGGTGTGCAGCACCGTACAGAGCCAGACCTGCTGGCCCGCCTGGCAACTGCTCAGTGCCGCATTAATCACGCGTTGATCCAGCGTTATCATGAAAATTCCTTTATCAGCTGCAGATCGGCAGGAAAATCGATATCACAGAGGCAGCCGCGATCGTGAAGCGGCAGCCGGACAGCCTGTGACTTCACCATCGCCTGGGGTCCGGCATCGCCCTGTAACGTGCTCAGCACTGAAAAATAGTGATTCTGAAAGCCCACCGGATGGCCCGGCTTGCCCTCAATGACTGGCCTGACGATCGGCGCATCCGCCAGTGCGGCACTGACGGCGCGGTAACTTTCAGGCGTCACAAACGGCATATCGCCCAGCGCAATCAGCCAGCCGTCGTAGTCATGGCTGGCGTTAACGCCCGCTGCGATGGACTCGCCCAGCCCGCCGCTGTCGCACAGCACGACCGTCGCCCGTGAGCAGAGCGACTGGATTGCCTGGGCGTCGGGACGGGTCACCACGAACAGGTCAAGTCCACTGGCAGCGGCCTGGTCCAGCGTGCGCTGCAATACCGCTTTGCCTTCAAGATCAGCCAGCAGCTTATGCCCGCCCGCCTGCTGGCGAAAACGTTGACTCAGCCCGGCGGCCAGTACAATCAGCGCAATCTTCACTCTCTTTCTCCGCTTGGAGTGAAAAACGGGCGCTGGCTTAGCCCGCGCCCGCATAACTACCGTCCGGCCTGCTGGCAGCAGGTCAGGAACCGGTTCAGATAAGCTTGTCGAGCGTAATCGGCAGATCGCGTACGCGCTTGCCGGTGGCATGGAAGACTGCATTACTGATCGCTGCCGCAACACCGACGATACCCAGTTCACCCACCGGTTTACCGCCCATGGTGGTCGCCTCAAAATCGGGCTCGCCTACGTTGATGGTAGTAATGCTCGGGATGTCGCCATTCACCGGCACTAAGTAATCTGCGAGGTTATTGTTGATTACCCGACCGTTACGCGGATCGATGATGCCCTCCTCCATCAGCGCCTGACCCACACCCATGATCATGCCGCCAATCCACTGGCTGCGCGCCAGTTTCGGGTTATAGAGACGACCGCTGTCGAGCGCGGCCACCATCCGTTTAACCCGGATGGTACCGAAGTCTTCATCGACCCGGACCTCAACAAACTGCGCACTCCAGCTGTGGGCAGAGAATTTTTCGGGGCGGGTACCGTCATTAAGATTACGCACCATCTTGTCGCGTTCGCTTTCTGACATATCTTCCGGGAAGGTGCCGCCTTTCACCGTCAGACTCTCTGCCGGGGCCAGCGTCGCCAGCTGAGCAAAGGAAACGGCGAGATCGCTGCGCTGATTGTGCTGCACCCCGTCGCCTTTCAGCGTGAGCTGAGACGCAGGCGTGCCTTTCAGTGGCGACTGTGGCAGTTCGCTGACCAGCTTCAGCAGCTGGTCGCGCATCCGTTTGGCCGTGTCGTTCACCGCCGCGGTCACGTTGCCTGCCAGCTGCGATCCACCCGCTACACCCGCGCGCGGCAGCGCGGTATCACCCAGCTGCACCTCAATGGTGGTGGAGGCGACGCCCAGAATATCGGCAGCGGTCTGCGCCAGAATGGTATAGGTTCCGGTGCCGATATCCGCACCGCCACACTGGACAACAAATGTTCCCTGCGGCGTCAGGATAATTTTCGCTTCGGCAGGGAGTTTGTTGACCGGATAGGTGCCGGAGGCCATGCCCCAGCCAATCAGTTCACGCCCTTCGCGCATTGAGCGCGGCGTCATGATGCGCTTGTCCCAGCCAAAGGCTTCTGCGCCTTTCTGATAGGCTTCTTTCAGACGGCGAGAACTCCACGGCAGGTCGAGCTGATAATCTTTATCTGCCCAGTTGCGCAGACGCAGCTCCAGCGGATCGATGTTCAGGGCATAAGCCATCTCATCCATCGCCACTTCCAGTCCAAAGGCGCTTGGATTTTCACCTGGCGCGCGCATCCACCCTGGCGTCACTGTATTAATCGGCCTGACCTGATGCTGCGCGGAAACATTGCCTACCGCATACATGCGGGCGGTGACTTTGCTGCAGTTCTCGGCGAAGACATCAATGAGTGACGTTTCACTGAAGCTGCGCTGGATAATTGCCTGAATTTTGCCGTCTCGTGATGCGCCCAGCTCCAGCTGCTGCGAGGTCGCCGGACGCCCGCCAAGACCGGTAAAAGTCTGCGGACGTGTCAGCGACACTTTGACCGGGCGCTTCAGCGCACGCGATGCCGCCGTCGCCAGCGCAACATGGGTGTAAGGCACCGGCTTAGAGCCAAATCCACCGCCGACATACGGCGAGATGATCCGCACGTCTTCAACCTCAATGCCCATCCACTCGGCAATCTCTACCTGCGCGCCGGCTACCCACTGGCTCGGCTCCCAGACGGTAATGCGCCCATCCTGCCACTCCGCCACACAGGCGTGCGGCTCCATCGGCATGTTGTATTCACGCGGGGTGGTGTAACGCTGGCTCAGGCGCACCTCGGCCTGCTGCATCGCCGACTGGGCATCGCCCATATCGATATCCTGCTTCGGGAGCGGTTTTGGCTCGACGCCCTCATCGGTGGCAAAAATCAGTGCATCAGACGTTTCATACTCAATCTCCACCAGCGAGGCAGCATAGGTCGCCTGCTCAAACGTCTCAGCCACCACCAGACCGATGTTCTGACCGTTATGAATAATCACATCGTCCTGAATCGGGGTGTAGGTTGACTGCGCCGCGCCGCCATCGGCAATCGCCGTGGGCTTGTTGATCTTCAGCGTGTTGAGATGGGTATAGACCGCCAGCACGCCTGTGGCCTGCTGCGCTTTTTCCGTCGCCATGCGGCTGATGCGGCCGCTGGCAATCACAGACTGGATCACCACGCCGTAAAGTGGATTTTCCGGCTGATGTTCTAACGCATAACGGGCCTCACCGGTGACTTTCACTTTACCATCGCCACGCGAGCGGGATGCGCCCAGACCTTCAATCCGGGTGTCTGCCGCTGAGTTCGCGTTGATCACATCCGGACGCGCTTTGTCGTTTACTTCACTCATGCGGTTTCTCCTGCTGCCATCAGCGCGCGTGCAATCACTCGCGGCGCCAGTTTTACTTTATAGGCGTTGTGGGTCAGCGCCTGCGTCTCCTGAGTAATCCGTTCTGCCGCCTGAAACACCGTCTCTTCCTTAAACGGCTGGCCTTCCAGCGCCTGCTCGACCGATCGGACGCGCCAGGGTTTAGTGGCGACGCCGCCCAGGGCAATATGCACGTCACGCATCACGCCGTTTTCCAGCGTGAAGCCTGCGGCCGCGCTGGCTGCTGCAAACTCATAGGAGCTGCGGTCGCGGACTTTGAGGTAATGTGAGTGGCGGAGTGACTCAGTTTGCGGCACTTCAATAGCCACAATGATCTCGTCATCGCGCAGATCGTGCTCACAATCAGGCGTATCACCCGGCAGCAGGAAGAAGTCATCAATTGCGATGCGACGGGTTTCGCCCTGCTGATTTTTCAGAACGACGATGGCGTCAAACGCCACCAGCGCAACCGCCAGATCGCCGGGATAGACGGCAATGCAGCTGTCGCTGGCACCCAGAATCGCGTGATTGCTGTTGACGCCATCCAGGGCGGCACAGCCGGAACCAGGATTGCGTTTGTTGCAGGCCGGGAACGTTGCCGGGTCACGGTAGTAGTTACAACGGGTGCGCTGACGTAAATTCCCGCCCAGCGACGCCATATTACGAATCTGCGGCGAGGCAGCCTGCCACAGGCTGCCATAAATGGCAGGCGCGCTCTGCTTGCAGGCGGGATGATCGGCCAGCTGGCTCATGGTGACCAGTGCACCAGCGGTGATCTTATCGTCATCAAACTGCAGGTTTTTCAGCGCCGTTAAGCCGCTGATGCCAATTAACTGTGGTGGCGTGAAGACACCACACTTCATCAGATCGAGCTGCGTCGTGCCGCCCGCCAGCAACTGACTGCCCAACTGCTGTTTCAGAGTGGCAGCCTCTTCAGGTGACTGCGCAACTTTCCAGCTGAATTCATTCATGCGGACTCCTTCGCCATCTCAGCAGCGGCCTGTTTAATCGCATCGACGATGTGCGGATAAGCCCCGCAACGGCAGAGGTTGCCGCTCATGTATTCACGGATCTCATCGTCGGAACCGGCATGCCCCTCTTTAATGCAGGCGACGGCGGACATAATCTGTCCCGGCGTGCAGTAGCCACACTGGAAGGCATCATTCTCCATAAAGCAGCGCTGCACCGGATGCAGTTCACCCTCGGTGGAGGCCAGCCCTTCAATACTGGTGACGTCAGCGCCATCCGCCTGGGCCGCCAGCGTCAGGCAGCTCAGCACCCGCTGACCATTTATCAGCACGGTGCAGGCACCGCATTGTCCCTGATCGCACCCTTTTTTGGTGCCGGTCAGGTTAAGATGCTCACGCAGCGCATCCAGCAGAGTGACTCGCGGATCGACCTGCATCTGCTGCGACTGACCATTGACCTGCATTGTTAGCGATATTTTTTCCGACATTGTCTGCTTCCCATTGTTGGGGGCTAAAAGATGAAATTTTTATAGGTTTAGTTCTGACGGGAGTTAAATCGGGGAAAATCGTGATAACCCTAATCTTTACGCGCGTATCTCTGTCTTAAGGTTTAGCAGCTTTTTGGCAATCTGGCGGGCATGTCGGTAAAAAGTCAGCGTTATCTGAGGAAAAAAGGAATGTAAAACGTTATATATCATATAATATAGCGATTTCATATTACTGATTTTATTAGATATATTCCTGGATCTTTCCAGCCAGTATCACTTAGAGGATTGATGCAGCCGCCTCACTAATTTTTTCACAAATTGCAGCCCAGACATCATCTGCCAGTCGCAGTGGCAAGGCTGATACAGGCGGAGTGAAAAGGTTGGTCACCTGTTAACGCCCACCCTGGCACAAGAACAGGCGCGTTCAGGCGTGTTTAATCAGACACGCTTCAGATGAGGAGTCTGGCCAATAATGTGGTCTTTGGCGAAGTCATACGCCGTGATTTTCAGGGGCTATCCACATCCTCTGCGAAAGTGGCAGAAATGCGTAATCCCTTCCGATGTCAACGATACTGGCCGATTGCTTAACATTCCTTCACTGTGATGATGCTACAGCGACAGGTGAATCGTGATTAGCTGCCGCCTATAAGATGCTGACAACGATTTCTGGCGTCCCAGTTATCCTCGGGAAGCGTTTTAAAATCAGACGCAATTCTGGCAGGGTCTGAATAAACAGTAATGGCATAATCCGATGAAATCTCCCGAGCACCATATTTAGTATCAATAAAGTAGCGTTTACCCGCTTGTGGAATAAATGGAACCCACTGCGAGAGTAAATAGCTTTCCGGGAATCTCGTTTTTTTTCCTTGTGTGTCGTAATCGCTCATTATCGTGTTGAGCTGCTGAAAAGCCATGAACCTGCCAGGCTGTACCTTTGCTGTCATAACGCGCCCAGCGGAGGGGATAAGATTTGACTCCAGCTGATGACGATCAACCCTGTCATAACAGGTGCCTTTCTTCTCATAGACCGAAAGATAAAATGTACCCACAAATCCCTCTGGATTGATCGCCACCACCGTCGCTGCATCCTTACCTTCGTAATCTGTGTAATTAAGGGGTAAAAGCGTGGAACAGCCAGTGAGGAAAATAACGGGGGAAAACGCAGCAATTCTCATGATTTTCGGGATGACATGCATTTATTTTCTCTTCCTAAGATGCGTTATGCTGGACGCTATCAGCAAACGGGAATGATATTTATCGATTAGATAAGATCTACAATTACTAAAAAAAAGCGGCAAAACTGCCGGGCTGAAAGTTCATTTAAACAAATCATCTTACTGATTCTGTTGTGAATTAAATAAGCACTTAATATTTTCATTTTTTTGAAAAAAAATTAAAAAGCCCCAAAGGGGGCTTTACGTTACATTATCATCTGGCGTACAGAATCGAATCAGAACCGGTATTGCAGACCAGCTGTAATGGTATAGTTTTTATTTGATATACCAGCCGCATCTCCACCAGTTGATGCTGATTCACCAGAGAATCTGTCAATAATCTGCGTGCTGCCTTTGCCTTCTTCATATTTGCTGTAGGTGAACTCGGCAAACACTTTGGCATTTGGCGTGACATAATAGCCGGCATCTACTGATGTTCCGTAGTACCGCGAATTAGTCGCTTTCTCACGGAAGGTAAGATCGCGCATGTAATGCTCATCATTATCGTGTGCCCGCACCCAGTCACTGAATTTAAATAAGGCATTAAATTCAAAGTCGTTAATACGATACTGGCCTGCAAGGCCAATATACGGCATGGAAAAACGCTGGCTATAGCCAATACCGCGCTCGCCTCTTGGGAAATCACCTACAGAAGCGCCGTTATCGTAATTGTATGAACCGCCAAAAGCTGTCCAGCTTAAACGGGTTTCCTGATAACCAGTAGTCAGACCGGCCTTATAGTTATCGCCCTGTAACGCCCAGCCCTTAACATTGAGATCGTATTCATTGGCGTAATTAACATCTGTGCGGGGATGAGATGAATGATCCGTCCAGTCAGACTGGTTGTCATCGAGCCAGTCATAATCATCCATATGACCCGAACCAGAAGCCAGGGAAGTCCAGCCTCGCGCATTTAGCGTCAGAAATGAGTATGCATCCCAGGATAACTCGCCTTTGAGAATAGCAACATTCTTTATTTTCCAGTCCAGCTGACTGACTTTGCGACCTGTTTCGGTGTCGTAAACCAACTCATGAGATTTGCCACTCAGCATCCCGGCTGACGTCGACACACTAAAGCTTTCCGGAGAAAAATTCGGTGAAAATCGACCTGCATCTGCACAGGCTCCGCCTGACAGAGTCGCCATCATCATCACTGCAACGGTGCTTTTTTTCATTTCAGTTCCATATCCATAAAGGTAATCCCTGTACAGCAGCGCCGTTCTTTGCGTAGCACGGCTGCTGCGTTTCTATACTCACCTGCGGGGTACAAGCCCCGGTGCCCTGGCGAAAGCCTGCGCGACGGCTCATGCGAAGCCGCGGGTTTCTTACCCCTTTTTGCTCGCAGCTTTGAACCGTTAAGGCAAATTCCTTAATCGGCCGCTTTCAGAAAAACATTAATTATTTTTGTTATTTCGCAGTGCGTCACTCATCAACCCCTTTTTTGCCCGGCCAGAAAATTGTTTCAGGTGAGCAACTGCTGCGGCTGGCAAATATCCCCCTTACGGGAAAAAGACAAATGAGACGATGACGACAATAAGGAGAGATGTTTTCTGAGGTGAGGTTTGTAACACCACGCCGCACAGGGCACATCACAGGTGCTGTTTTGCATTCTGCAAGGTCTGCGGCTGGTCGAAGCTTCTGTACGCAATAGCTCAAATGGCCGTGTCGTGAGATACAGGCAGGTTTGCTCAGGCCTTACCAATGAACGCATCATTCACAATGCTGTCATCTGCCCTTCCACCCGAAGAGTGATCAAAATGGTCTGCGCGGTGGCTGGATTTATCAGCGGTCCAGCTCAGGCTGCGGCACTCTTATTCAGTTCGAGCCTGGCCGTAACGCGCATTAAACCTGTATGGCTGACTTTGCGCGGAATCAGGCGGCAGCAGGGCTATCTTTACTCTCCCCCTGTTCCCATTCATGCTCTTTTTTCTGTCGTCAGAAAGTGAAAATGAATGATGTCTGAGCGCTGGGTGACAAACAGGTGCCTGTCACCCATCCTCATCTGCCGGAAAAGCAGACCTTCGGAGGTGTGAATACTGGCGGCACCTCGAGCAAGTGAACGCCGCCACCAGAGGTCATCACACCTGAAACGCGGCCACCATGCCCCGCAGCGCGTGCGCCTGTTCAGAGAGCGACTGAGAAGCAGAAGACGACTCTTCCACCAGCGCGGCGTTATTCTGCGTCACGCTGTCCATTTGCGTCACGGCGACACTGACCTGAGATATGCCCTGCATCTGCTCTGAAGAGGCAAGGGAAATGGTATCCATCGACACAGCCAGTTCATTCACCATGCCAACAATTTTCATAATGCTGTCGCCGGTTGACGAGGCGACCGTGACGCCGCTTTCCACCTGGGTTACCGCTTCTTCGATAAGCAGCTTTATATCTCGGGCGGCAGAGGCACTGCGCTGCGCCAGTGTCCTGACCTCACCCGCGACAACAGCAAAGCCGCGTCCTTCTTCTCCTGCTCGTGCCGCCTCAACGGCTGCGTTAAGTGCCAGAATGTTAGTCTGAAACGCAATACTTTCAATCACAGAGGTAATGTCCCGGACTTTAGTCGCGCTCATTGATATGGCTTGCATCGTCTCTGCCATACGCTTGACATCCGTTTCCCCGGCGTGGGTAAGGCGCGCAGTTTCACGGGCCGAGTTGGCGGTCTCCTGTGCCCCACTTGCATTGCTTTTTACGGTAGCGGTGAGCTGTTCCATGCTTGCCGCCGTTTCCTGCAGGGCAGCAGCCTGCTGTTCGGTTCGGGAGGAGAGTTCTGTATTACCCTGCGAGATTTCATCTGCGGCCAGTGCAACGGATGCAGAGGTATCTCTGATATTTACCACCATGCTGCGCAGGTTGGCCTGCATAACATCCAGCGAGGCCAGCAGGCTGGAGGTATCGTTATGCCGTAACAGGACAGGCGATGTCAGGTTACCCGATGCAATCGCCGCGGCCAGCGCCTGTGCCTGTGCGGGCTCTCCGCCCAGCTGACGCATAAGCGTCCGGATGATGGAATAACAGGCTGCGATAGCGACGAGGAAAGAAATCAATACCATCACCGACATCAGCGTAGCCGTTTGCGAAGCTGCTGCCCTTGCATCCAGAACGGTTTTCCTGCTTACCTGCATCTGAATAGTCGAAAGCCGATCGAGGGCATTCAGCATTGTTCGCTGTCCTGGCCTTACGGTTTTTAGCAGGTAATCAACGGTTTCAGACTGAGGTGCCTCCATCGCTTTCCTGCCCGCCGTCATGAGCAGACTCAGTGCGGATTCATCCGTGGAGGTCAGATTTTCCAGCGCACTTTTGCCTTCCGCTGAGACGTTTTGCGACATACTGGCCGTCAGCTTGTCCCTGTTCTGGATGTAGATGGCTTTCTGAGCGACTATTCTGTCCCATTCAGGCTGTCTGTCATTCTGTTCATTCAGTAATGCAATATTCCTGACTGCGATCGCCATGTCTCTGGCCGCATTTCGCATGTTCTGAATCAGCTCATAGCGGTAAATTTTATTATTTACAGCGTTTTCCATATCGTCCCTGGCCTGCCAGAGTGCATGAAGTGCCGTCCCGGTGCAGAGAAGGAAAAGGATGATCAGCAGGCTATACCCTGCGACAAGACGCGTGGCTATTTTCATATTATTTTCCGTTATATTTTTGAGATTGCTATGTTGCTCTGGTGTTAAGAAATGAGGTTGAATAAAAAACCATGAAAAATTTTCTCTGGTAGCGTCATCAATAACGGCGCGACAGAAAATATATATAGACGATGGAAGAGGAAACTAAGAAATCAGAAAGAGAGGAAAACGCCTGAAAAAATACAACCCATTGATAGTTATCAATTAAAATAATAGCAATCAGCAAATTAATTAGTGTTAAAAAACATTTCACGCTACAAATCATTTCTAAGCGTATTTTTTTCAACCCGGCTGCACGCATTGCCAGAATCATAAATTTCTAAGGGAGTGCGCCATTTTTGTTTGTTTCACATAACAATCCTGAAGCTGTGCTGATACCCACATCAATCATTACTGAGAGATTAAATTATCCGCTCCGTTCACAGGAGCGGATATCACTACCAGAACCGACATGATGCGTCATTCGCTGTTTAAAAGCCTCAACTTTCAGGCTTGAGAATAAGTCTGTTTAGACGCTATCTGCTCTGAAATCCGAATTTTACCGCGCCTTATAATTGCTTCGGGATGGTTTATCACCACAGACGCTCTTTTCGCCAGACCGATGTTTCAGCCGTTCCCGCTGCCGTGTTTTCCCTCCCGCAATGACCATCGCTACGACAAACACCACAGCAAACAACACTACGATCGTCGGCGCAGGCGCACTGTCGATAAAGAACGAGAGATAAACGCCGCTCAGCGATACCAGCACCGACACCATAACCGCCACCAGCAGCGCATGTGAAAAACGACGGGTGAGCAGCACCGCAATAGCGCCGGGCGCGATCAGCAGGGAGATCGACAGGATGACCCCCACCGCTTTCAGCGTCGCTACAATGGTCAGCGAGACCATGCAGAGCAGCCCATAATGCAGCAGACGGGCGGGTAAGCCAGAGACCTGTGCCTGCTGAGGGTCGAAGCTGAACAGCATAAAATCACGCCACTTCACCACAATCACCATAACGATGATCAACGCGATAATCGCTGTCTGAACGATATCTGCGCCGGTGATGCCAAGCATGTCCCCAAACAGGATATGATCCAGGTGCACTTCAGGTTTCACAGCGATATAGAGGATTAGTCCCACCGCGAACATGCCGGAGAAGACAATGCCCAGCACGGTGTCCTGCTTAATGCGGCTGTTGTCCTGCAGGAAACCACTGGCGACGGCACAGAACAGTCCTGCAACAAACGCACCCACCGCCAGCGGCAGTCCTGCCATCCACGCGAGCACGATGCCAGGGAATACCGCATGGCTCATGGCATCGCCCATCAGCGCCCAGCCTTTTAGCACCAGAAACACCGACAGCAGCGCACAAGGGATTGCCACGACCAGCGCGATAAGCAATGCGCTATTCATAAATGCAAACCGGAAAGGGTCAAGGATCCACATCAGCCAGGCTCCTTTTCAGGGTGATGGCGGCCACGACGCCGGTTAGCCAGCAGGCCATGTTTTGGTGCAAAAACAAACGCCAGCAGGAACAACAGCGTCTGCGCGACCACGATGATGCCGCCCGTTGCGCCATCCAGGTAGTAACTCGCCCAGGCACCCAGAAAACTGGTGATGCTGCCGATCGCGACAGCAATCATCAGCAGCCGCGGAAAGCGATCGGTGAGTAGCCAGGCGGTTGCGCCGGGCGTCACCACCAGACAGATCACCAGAAAGGCACCGACAGTTTGCAGCGCCGCCACGGTAGAGACCGCCAGCAGCGTAAAGAAGAGAACTTTCAGCCGTTCAGGGCGGAGTCCGATGGCGCGCGCGTGATTCTCATCAAAGAAGGTGACCATCAGATCTTTCCACTTAAACAGCAGAATGATGATCGACAGCCCGCCAATCAGCGCCAGCTGGAGTACATCGGCTGGCGCAATCGCCAGTATGTTGCCCAGCACAATGGTCTGTATGTTCACGGCAGTCGGATTAAGCGACACCATAAACAGGCCCAGACCAAAAAAAGAGGAAAAGATCAGGCCAATGATCGCATCTTCTTTTAAGCGGGTGCGCTGATTGAGTAACAGCATGCTGCCCGCTGCCAGCCCACCGGAAAGAAACGCCCCCAGTGCAAATGGCAGTCCCAGCATATAAGCGCCCGCGACGCCTGGTACAATAGAGTGTGAAAGCGCGTCACCTATCAGCGACCAGCCCTTCAGCATCAGATAGCAGGAGAGAAACGCGCAGAGTCCACCCACCATCGCGGAGACCCACATCGCGTTAAGCATGTAGTGATAACCAAAAGGTTCCAGTAAAAGCGCCATGCTTAGCTCCCCTCTTCCCGTGCGGCATGAGGTGCAATAAAGGGAAGTTCATCATCGGTGATGATCTGATCGTCCAGCCCCTTCACCATCACATGACGCAATACCCCGCTGAACGCACGCTCAAGATTAGCGGCGGTAAACGTAGTCCGGGTCGGGCCGCTGGCCAGAACGGTGCCTTTTACCATCACGGTGTAATCACAGAACTCCGTAACCGAGCCCAGATTATGGGTGGAAACCAGCATGGTCTTGCCTTCATCACGCAACTCCCCCAGCAGGCTGATGATTCTGGCCTCGGTCTGAACATCCACGCCGGTAAACGGCTCGTCCAGCAGGATCACGCTGCCCTGCTGCGCAATCGCACGCGCCAGAAACACCCTTTTCTTCTGCCCGCCAGAGAGTTCGCCGATCTGACGATGGCGATAATCCAGCATATCGACCCGCGCCAGCGCCTCACTGACAATCTGCTGATCATGCGACTTTGGCCGGCGCAGCAGCCCCATGTGCCCGTAGCGCCCCATCATCACCACATCTTCCACCAGCACCGGAAACGACCAGTCCACCTCTTCCGACTGCGGCACGTAGGCGACCAGACTCTGGCGCAGCGCCTGGTGGGTCGGCATCCCCAGCACCGAGATACTGCCGCTGGCGAGCCGCACAAATCCCATCAGCGCTTTGAACAGGGTTGACTTGCCGGAGCCATTAACGCCCACCAGCGCGGCGATCGATCCGCCCGGCACGCTGAAGCTGGCATCATGCAGCGCAGTGTGTCCGTTGCGCCAGGTTACCGTAACGCCTGAAACCACAATGGTGTCTGTCATTGCGCTTTCTCTCCCGCTTTAATGCCCTGCACCAGTGTCTCCGTGGTGACTTTGAGCAGATCAAGATAGGTTGGCACCGGTCCCTCCGCGTTACTTAAGGAGTCGACGTAAAGCACACCACCGTAATGGGCACCGGTTTCCCGCGCGACCTGGCGGGCGGGCTTATCTGACACGGTGCTTTCACTGAACACCGCCGGAATGGCATTTTTCTTCACCTGGTCAATCACGCGTCTCACCTGCTGCGGCGTACCCTGCTGGTCAGCATTGATCGGCCACAGGTAAAGCTCTTTCATGCCCAGGTCACGCGCCAGATAGGAGAACGCGCCTTCACTGGTCACCATCCAGCGTTTCTGCTCAGGAATAGCGGCAATCTGCTGGCGCAGCGGATCCAGTGCCGCGGTAATTTTTTGCTTATAGGCGGCAGCGTTCTGACGATAAGTCTCTGCGTTGACCGGGTCATATTTCACCAGCGCATCGCGGATGTTATCGACATAGATCAGCGCATTGTCCGGTGACATCCAGGCGTGCGGATTCGGTTTACCATTATAGGGCCCTTCGCCAATCCCCATCGGCGTTACACCAGCGGAGACCACCACTTCCGGGACGCCGTCCAGATGCTGATAAAAGCGCTGAAACCAGCGTTCCAGATTAAGCCCGTTCGCCATAATTAACTGCGCACCCTGCGCCCGCCGGATGTCACCGGGCGTGGGCTGATATTCGTGTATTTCAGCACCGGGCTTAGTAATAGACGTGACCTCCGCGGCATCTCCAGCCACGTTCTCAGCCATGTCAGCTATCACCGTAAACGTTGTCACTATCTTAAATTTTTCTGCTGCATAGCTGCTGCTCGCCATCAGGTTTATGAGCAGTGCGCTCAGTAACAGCGTGGTGAACTTTTTTATCGGGACCATTAGGCGGGCTCCAGAGGTGATTAAAAACAGAACATAGTTAGCAGAGGCTATTTTTTATAGCACAGGCTATATCTTCCGAACAGCAGGGAGATGTGAAGTTTCTTCAGCATTCAGGTTCAGGCGTCAGCTTTTGTAAATATGCTCAGTTAGCGCCTGATATTAATAGGAATATTTATGATGATGCGTGGCGTTCAACACGCTTATGGCTTCGCGACAGGCAGGTTTTTCTCGTGCCTGATTCAGTAAAACAATATGAGAAAAGAGGTAATGGCATAAAAATAGCGTTCGACTACGCTTTGCCATCCACAAAAGGAGGTTGCATTACCGGATGACACTCTCGCAACAGATGCAGCAATTTCACAATTAAAACAATCTTATTGATAGGACGAATTAATTAAGACTGATGAATTTTTTTGCTACAGTTAATGTTACTTGCCGCAATCACCCAGGAGGATATTTTGTATTTTTCCAGCGACGAAAAAGCGAATGTCATCATTGGCGAAGCCGCAATGAACCTGTTTAATGCTGGTCAGGAAGTGAACGTTGAACTGCTGATTAAAGAGCTACAGGTTATGGCTGCCTCTGAAGTGAATGAGTATCGCCTTGAGCAGATGCAAACTGCACGTCAATGGCTGACGGGATTCAAAACAATTGGTTCACGCACTACTGGTCCGGCAAACTGGCTATCCAGAAATGCGGGCATCGAACCGGCTATCAGCGCCTCTGCTGATGATATTTTCTTCAAGCATTAATAAAACTGCTTAACCCCTGCCGGCCTGAATAATCAGGTCGGAACACCGGAGGGCTTGTTGTTGTACAGGAATATGGTACAATTTCCCCCTCGTCACTACTTCCTCGTAACGCCCTGTTTTAAAAGATATAGCACTTTTTGCACAAAAAAAATTACTCCAAAAATCCAAAATTCTGTACAAGTTTTGAAAAGATGTATAACTTGCGCATCAGGAATGCTATACATTTTCACCATCTGAGGAAAACACCATGCGTCAGAACGGACAAGCCCCGGAAACGATCAGCGATATTGCCCGTTACTTCAATCAGGCCAGCTCACCTTCCCAGCAGGAAACACTGGGCTCGGTAGTGGTCGAAATTCTGCGCGCAGGTCATAGCCTTAGCCGTAAAGCAATTTGCAGTAAACTGTTGCGCCGCCTTGAACTGGCTGCAACGCCAGAAGAAGAGAGCCATCTGCATGAATTGATTGCGATGCTTTTTCGTCGCGAAGATTAATGCCCGCTAACGGCGTCAGCTAATATTCACGATACCTGCTCTTAACCACCACTCAGGAAGATTTACTCACAGGAACGAAGCCCAGTACTGCTTTGCCGTATCTGGTGCACTAAGTTGCACCCGCTGACATATACGGACCCGCAGCATGGCCATTGATTCGTAATCAGAGAAGCCAGTATGTACAGAAGTGAAGATGAGAAACTGACAGATGTCATGATCGGCGAAGCCGTTTTGATATTACTCAAGTCAGACAAACCGGTGTCGAGTAATGCCTTAATCGCACAGCTTGAACTCATGGCTGCTAATGCCGATGAAGACACAAAAGTGTCTGTGATTCGCAAAGCCATCACTGAAGTTCGAAACGGCATGGCCGCTGCGCGTAAACGTGTGCACGGCGACGGTGCTGAACGTGATAAGACGACGCACCGTATGAACAGCGATGGCCCACCTGATGGGTCTAAAAAGCACTGATAGAGGGTATTGCGTGTCTGTCAGACATGGCTGGCAATAAGCGAAGCGGCAGCCTTTACGCGAAATTTTATTGGCTGGCTGGGCAAAACGAAAACAGCGTCTACACTCGTTTTTGACTTCACCCATTGCGTATAACGAATTTTCCTCAGAGAAAGAAAAATCATGCAACACTCTTCATCAGATTTATCCATTATTGATTATTTTCGTAGTGAAGGCGATTTGCTGGCACCGGAAACCGAACTGCTGGGCGCAGTAATTCGTGACATCGTGGCTGATCAGGGACGTGTGACCAACAAAGCGATAATTCTTTATCTGATCGCCGAACTGGAATGCACTTCCGACGTGATAAGACTGGATGTGTTGCGCAGAACGCTGGAAATTGTCGTTGGCCGCACACCTGACGATAGTGATATCTGATTACCTCTCCTGCGTTATCGGTGATAACGCAGGCTCAGTGAGATGAGTGCTCTGCTTTCAGGTAATTTTTGACGAAGAGCTATACCCCATCTGGTGAGTACTAAACGCCCAACCGTAGTTGCAAGGTATATAGCTGGCCGCAACGGCCATAAACAGCCCTGGCGCAGCCATTCTTTCCCGAGCAAAATCCCCCTCTCAGCCTCCCCAGGACGCTCGTATCACCCTGCTGGGCAATAATCCGCGCGAATGTTATTTATTTGCTGGTAACAGATCACACTCTCTCCTTACTAATGCGATGATACAAATACCGGCATTTGCTGCACGGGCGGAACAGAGAAGTGACGCTGCATGCGTTTTATCTCCTCTGCCGGGGGCAGACCAAACAGACGTTTAAATTCACGATTAAACTGCGACGCGCTTTCATAACCCACAGCGTAGCCTGCCGCGGCAGCGGTCATTTGCTGGCGTACCATCAGCATGCGCGCCTGGTGCAGGCGTACCGATTTCACATACTGCATCGGCGGCATCCTGATAATAGCTTTAAAGTGAAGATGAAAGGTCGGGATGCTCATGCCCGCTTCCCCTGCCAGTTGCGTCAGGGTTAACGGCTCTGCATACGTGGCGTGGATATGCTTTACCACTTTCCCTATTTTGCTGAACTGCCCCTGCATAGCCAGCGCGGCACGCATGGCGTTGCCCTGTTCGCCCGTGAGTACTCGGAAGTAGAGTTCACGCAGTCGTGCATGTCCGAGTATCGCGGTTTCTAGCGGACTGTTCAGGGCTTCAAGCAGACCCAATACGGCGCCCTTAACCGTGTCGTCCATCTGACTCGACATCATACTTTGCGGCGCGGCGGGAGGATGTGAAGCATCATGCTGGTCGATCTGCAGGATAAGTTCAGCCGCGAGCTGAAAATCCAGATGCAGGTAAATAGCCAGCAGAGGATGCTCTGCTGACGCGTCGGTTTCCATGGTAAACGGCACAGGAACCGAGACCGCCAGGTAGTGCTGCTCATCATATAAATAGGTCTGCTGGCCAAAGTAACCCCGCTTGCTGCCCTGGCAGACAATCACAATGCCCGGATCATATAGTACGGGTGTTCTGGCAAGAGGACGGTCGGCGCGCAGAATTCGCACACCAGGCAAGGCCGTCAGGTTATACCCTTCATGCCGTGCAAGGGTTTTAATCAGGGCAATCATTCCAGACATCACGGCACCTCATAAGATCAGGCAAGAAAACGAGAAGATACGGCCTGAAAATGCATCAGCAGTGAGAATACCATGCAATCTCAACGGTTCATGGGAGTTCTTGTATGTCATCTTTAAAAACAATCTTAATTACTGGCGTCAGCAGTGGCTTTGGTCTGGCACTGGCGCGCGAAGCCCTCCATGCAGGGTATCGGGTCATTGGTACCGTGCGTAACCGCGAAGCACTGCAAACTTTTGAGGCGCTTGATGCACAGCGTGCCGCGGGCCGCCTGCTGGATGTCACGGACTTCGCGCGTATTGATGAAGTTGTCAGGGAGGTTGAGTCCACAGTCGGTCAGATAGATGTACTGGTGAATAATGCTGGTTACGGCCATGAAGGCATTATGGAAGAATCCTCCCTGGCAGAAATGCGTCACCAGTTTGACGTGAATGTTTTTGGCGCAGTGGCAATGACCAAAGCGGTCCTGCCGGGTATGCGTGAGCGCCGTCGCGGGCACATCATCAATATTACCTCGATGGGTGGTTTTATTACTCTGCCCGGCATCAGCTACTACTGCGGCAGCAAGTTTGCGCTAGAGGGAATTTCAGAAACGCTGGGCAAAGAACTGGCTTCGTTCGGCATACACGTCACCGCCGTGGCACCCGGCTCATTCCGCACCGACTGGGCGGGACGTTCAATGGTACGCAGCGCCCGCACTATTCCGGACTATGACACCCTGTTCGGGCCCATTCGTCAGGCCCGGGAGGAAAAAAGCGGCAAACAACCCGGCAATCCCGTAAAGGCTGCTCAGGCTATACTGGCATTGCTGGAAAGCCCGAACCCACCCGCGCATCTGTTGTTAGGCAGTGATGCCCTGAGTCTGGTACGTCAAAAGCTTGCGGCAATGCGTCAGGAAATCGATCGGTGGGAGAATCTCACGCTTTCAACCGATGACTGAGCCGTTGCTGAAACAGAGCGTAATGCCCTGAACGATGATGGCCGGTGACACTAACGGCCATCATTTCTGGCGTTCCGCACTGGATAAGGTAACCGATTCAGGTGCAGAGTCTGTGCGCCGCCTGAGCGTACATTAACGGATTCTCAGCTGGCTGCGACATCCCCTGGAATGTCGCAGCCAGCTGATCTCGTTGTGTTACCCGTGTGAGATGGGGTGATGAAGCTGGCAGAAGCGATGGTAAATTCCGTGCTGGCACTGGAACGTCGTCTGCCCGGCAACGCAGGATATTCTCCCGGTCATAATCATTTTTCAAATCAAACATACTCAGAACAGTACAAGTAACAACTGAAGCAGAAGAAAACGCTGCCTCAGCACGCTGATATTGCAGGCGTTCCCATTAATATCTTAGATTAAAATCTCAGGAAGCATTTATTCTGAATAAAGATTCAGGCCGATGCAGTTAATTACTGCGTTGTCATTTCAGGCTAAAAAAAGCTAATTCTGACTAAATTTAAAAAACAGAAATATAACCGATCTGAAATTAGAACTCTTCAGCTGGAATATTTTTAAGCTCTGCTTACTGCGTCTTATTCTCAGTTAAGGCGGCACTGCGGAATGATGGCTGGAGAGGAAGGTTCTGGATGGCGCCCGCCATTGGCGCCATCAACCTTAATGCATTTTGCGGGTAAAAAAGCCAATTGCTTCCTGACACAATGCTTTCAGTTTGCTGTCACGCGTCTCTTCGCTCAGGCGAAACAGAGCGTCCGTAATGTCGTGAAAATGAACCGGCTCTCCCGCCTTGATCAAATCACTGACGACCGCGCCAACCAGTGCACGGATCTCGTTATCGTTGTCGTACTTCACACGACCTCCCGATGGTGTATGCATATACAGTCTAACATTATCGGGTGTCAAAAAACAAAAAAGCCGTCTTAACGGAAATATAAGCGAAGCGGCAACCTGACTATAAATTATCCAGCCCAGGATTTGAACTGACGTTATTTAAGTCAGCACCCTGTGCTTGCCAGTAAATAGTCAAAAGAGTGTTATCACTGCCAGAATCTGACCTTGCTAATACCCGAAGTGAGCCGATCATTTATATCGTTTAACGGAGTCCTGAGTTTGGGGTTTATAAAATCCGTTATTCCTGTCCCCGGTGCCGCATTTTCACGCTGACAGCCAGCGATGCTTTGAACAACGTGTTTCAGTTGAAGCTAAGCTGTTAGCCAGTATTATGATAAAACTCTGGTTATCCTCTGCTGTCGCGAGTCCTGCATGGCTAAATTCACCCTCAAACAGATCGCTGCCCAATCGGGGCTTAGCCTTGCCACTATCGATCGTGCCCTGCATCAGCGCGGCAACGTTCACGCGCGCACTCAGCATCGGATTCAGCAGGCGATAGCGGACCTGGAACTGATGCAAAAAGCCGGGCTCGCCAAAGGCAGAACGATTTACTTCGACGTCATCATGCATACCCCTGACCGCTTTCAGCCTCTGATACGTGAAGCGCTCAGCAGTCAGATCGCCAGCTTTGCTGCTTTCAGACTTCAGTTGCGTTTCCACTTTGGCGCGAATCTCACAGCGGAGGCCATTAATGCGCTGCTGAACAAAAAAGCGCTTCACAGTCACGGTGTCATTCTGAAAGCGGCCTGTTCCGATGAGCTGAATCCCACTATTGAATCGCTCCTGAAACAACGCGTTCCGGTGGTCACCATGATGAGCGATTTACCCGGCAGTGCGCGCCTGCGCTATATCGGCATGGATAACTTTGATGCCGGTAAGGTGGCGGCTTTTCTGATGTCAAAATGGCTGCGGGTCAGCCGTTCGCATATTGTGGCGGTGACCGGCAGTCGCGATTTCATCGGTGAACAGGAGAGAATCCAGGGTTTTCAGCGTGCGATGCAGCAGTTTGCACCTCAGCATCAGGTGAGCGTGGTGGCGGGTGGTTATGGCATTGACGCGCGGATGCATCAGTCGGTGACGCAGTTTCTGCAGAGCCATCCGGACACGGACGCGGTCTATACGGTCGGCGGCGGTAATCCCGGCATCCTGCGCGCGTTTGCCGAACAAAAGCGGCATGTGAACGCCTGTATTGGTCACGATCTCGATCAGGAGAATTGTTCCCTGCTGCAGGCGGGTAAGATTGATGCGCTGATCGAGCACAATTTACAACTCGACGCATTACACGCTTTCAGAACACTGCTGGAGTTTCATGGCTTTCTGCCCGCCTCCGAACCGCCTGCGCCCTACTCTAAAATCAATATTATCACCCGATACAACATGACAGCCTGAAGCATGGACACGTCCTGACCCCGCATGACACTATGACGTAGATTGCGATTGCGGAGTCTCTGAATGGCTCTCCGGTTGACCGGCTCAGGTTGGTCAGCGATCACCACTATCCGCGCTGACTAACCGGAGGCCTTTCTCACAGCCTGACGTGATCGATCAACGCCCTGAGTTTAGGGGCCAGATTTTTACGGCTGGGAAAATAGAGATAAAACCCGGCAAAGCTGGGTAACCACTCATCCAGCACCGTCACCAGTTCGCCGCGATCAATGTAGGGCTGAAAAGTCTCTTGCATGCCAAAGCTGATGCCGCCCCCGGCGCATGCGGTGCGGATCATCACCCCCATGTCGTTGGTTGTCAGCTGCGGATTGACGGCAACATCAAACTCCCGTCCCTGCTCAGCAAACTCCCAGCGATAAGGCGCCAGGCCTGGCCCTTTCCGCCAGCCGATGCAGCGATGAGTGACCAACTCTTCAGGATGCTGTGGCGTGCCTGCACGCGCCAGATAAGAGGGTGAGGCTACCGCCACCTGACGCTGCGCAGTGGAGACCGGCACCGCAATCATATCCTGCGCGATCACCTCGCCCAGCCGCACGCCTGCGTCATAGCCCTGCCCGACAATATCAAACTCGTCATCGGTCACGGTGATATCCAGCTCTACCTGCGGGTAGGCGGTAATAAAGCTCGCCAGCAGTTCGCCTCCCAGCATCCGCTCAGCAATCGAGGAGATCGCCAGCCGCAACTGACCACGCGGCTCGGCCGCCAGCTCGGCAATATCGGTGACGGCGCGGTTAAGCTGGTTGATGGCCGGAGCCACTTCCGCATAGAGCCGCTGTCCGGCTTCTGTCAGCTGAACCGAGCGCGTGGTGCGCTGCATCAGTGAGATGTTAAGCCGGTCTTCCAGACGCCGCAGGCTCTGGCTGATCGCCGGTCGGGTCACGCCAAGCTGTTCCGCTGCCAGACGGAAATTTCGGGTCTGCGCCACAATCACAAAAACTTCAAGAGCATTCTTGTCCGCATTCATTGGTCAGATTTGGTTACCAGTCCGTAAAGTATCAGGTGGATTATCTTTATAATCCAGCCGCCGTATGATCGCCAGTGACAACCTGACTGGAGAGACAAAATGACGCAGAAAGTGATTTTAATTACCGGTGCCTCAAGCGGTATCGGTGCAGGCATCGCACGTGAACTGGCAAAAACCGATGCCATTCTATTACTGGGCGCACGGCGCGAAAGCCGTCTGGCCGCGCTGGCTGAGGAGCTGCGGTTTAATGGCGCTGAGGTGGCGATCAAAGCGCTGGACGTTACGCACCGCGAAAATGTGGCGCAGTTTGTGGCGTTTGCGCTGGAGAAGTGGGGACGGGTTGATGTGATGATCAACAATGCCGGGATTATGCCCCTGTCACCCATGGCCTCACTCAGGGTCGAAGAGTGGGATCAGATGATCGATGTAAACATCAAAGGCGTGCTCTATGGCATTGCGGCGGTGCTGCCGACCATGCTGGCCCACCAGCGCGGACACATCATCAATATCGCATCAATCGGTGCGCTGGCCGTGTCGCCCACGGCGGCAGTTTACTGTGCCACCAAGTTTGCGGTGCGGGCGATTTCTGACGGTTTACGGCAGGAGAACAGTCAGCTGCGGGTGACCTGTGTCCATCCCGGTGTGGTCGAGAGCGAGCTGGCCTCAACGATTACCGACCCGACAGCTGCCGAGGCGATGCAACATTATCGCGCTATCGCGCTGCAACCGGATGCCATTGGCCGCGCCGTGCGCTATGCGATTGAGCAGCCTGAAGAGGTGGATGTAAACGAGATTGTCGTGCGGCCAACCCGCACACAGCAGTAAGCGACCGGCCCGCTGTGCGATGTGCAGCGGGCCGGAATATCAGTAAAGACTTCTGCGGGTTCGCTGTACGGTAACGGCAATGGCCGTCAGAGCTACCAGCATCAGAAACACGCCCAGGCCAACCATCGCGTTAAACCCATAGGTTTTAAACAGCAGCAGCCCGGCGATACAACCGCTCAGGAAGGAGAATACCGTGGTCAGATGGGTGTGAAGAACCTTCTGGAAGAAGCGACGATCGTCGGTTTCCAGATGCACAGCATGAGACGTATGCGCAAAAATCCACGACCCCAGCGCTATGCCCGCATCGGTCAGCGTGCCGGTAATATGGGTCGATCTGACGCGGCCATTGGAGAGCTGCGTCGAGGTCGCATTGTGAATACCCATCAAAAAGCCCAGCATTATCAGAACTTCCCCGTTAAAGCTTGGCCGGTAGAACACGATCTCAAAGATCGATGCTGCCGTCAGCGCCGCGCCTTCTGCCAGAATAATCAGACAGAAAATGGTGCGTAACTTATGCCTGATCCCCACCACTACCGCCAGCCGGGCTACGGTACAGCCCAGTACAAAGGCAACAATCAGCGCCATCAAAAACAGCATAGTGTGAAGATCGCTGGTGGTGACTTCCTGAGATATCTGCGAGGTGTTACCGGTCATATGCGACGGGAAAAATCCGAACGCGCCCAGCGCCATGGCATTAAGGATGCCAGCGGTGGTCGCCAGCACCAGCGCCAGCAGTCGGTCTTCGGTATGTGAACGAACTTTCTTCTTTTTTATCAGCACAGGCTTCCCCACATCAGGTGAATGCAAAACGTTCTTATAAGGCTTCAAGCATACAACCTGATGGGAATTATTCCTGTCAGAACCAGATAACTCTGAGGAAATAAGCCATTAATTTTGCTGATTTTTATAAAGCAGATTCAGTTTACTTTTAAAAGTGTCAACGACGCGATGATCCACCACCGGGCGAGCCCTGCTAAAGCAGATAACAAATTCAGTCGACGATAAAGAGTTGCGCACCTGTCGTTGTAAAAGAACGATGCGGTTCAGCCTCATCCGCAACCTGATAGCTCACGCCCGGAGTCAGCACGAAACGGCGGCCATCTGCCAGTTCAGTGTGCAACTCGCCCGCCATGCAGAGCAGAATATGACCCTTGGTGCACCAGTGGTCGGCGACATAGCCTGGCGAGTAGTCGACCATGCGAACCCGGATGTCGTTAAATTTCATGGTTCGCCAGGTCGCCTGCCCTTGTTCGCCGGGATGAATCGTCTCTGCAACCTGATCCCACTGCGTCAGGCCAAACGGCAGATTGTCTATTTTCATACGATTCCCCTGTTGAGGATGAATGTTAAGTCAGCGCCTGGATAACGGCCTCTTGCGCGTGGATCAGCGTAGTATCAAACAGCGGCACGCTGGCATCGGTAGCATCAACCAGCAGAGTGATTTCAGTGCAGCCCAGAATAATGGCCTCAGCCCCCTGCGCCACCAGAGACTGCATAATCTCTCTGTAGCGACGACGCGACGCGGGATTGATTTCGCCCAGACAAAGCTCGTGGTAGATCACCTCATGTACAAACAGACGATCCGCTTCATCGGGCGTCATCACTTCAAGACCGAACTGCTGCTGAAGACGCCCGTGATAAAAATCCTGCTCCATAGTGAAGCGCGTTGCCAGTAATCCGACCTTACGTATCCCGGCCTGCTGAATGCGACGTCCGGTGGCATCGGCAATATGCAGCAGCGGTATGCCTGTTGCGGCGCTGATTTGCGCCGCAACTTTATGCATGGTGTTGGTACAGAGCACGATGAACTGCGCGCCAGCCCGTTCCAGATTGCGTGCTGCTTCAGCCAGGATCTCGCCCGCCTGCTGCCATTCGCCCGCAGCCTGAAGCTGCTCGATGCGCTGGAAGTCGACGCTCCAGAGCACCAGCTCCGCCGAGTGCAGGCCACCCAGCTGCTGTTTAACCTGCTGATTGAGAATGCGGTAATAGAGCGCGGTAGATTCCCAAGACATGCCGCCTAACAGACCAATAACTTTCACACTGCACTCCGGTTCGAGGGGGTTTATTCCAGCATGCCAGATCGCCATTGAACGGCAACGGCTTTGTTCAGGCTGCCCTGTTTTGCGCTCTGAAGCGGCAGGCCATCGCCATCAGCAACACGACGCCAGCGCTCATGATCAGCCAGGCCTGATTAAGAGTCGCACCGCTGTCACGCACCCAGGCCGCGACCAGCGGCATCAGCGCCGCAATCAGGTATCCGCCACCCTGCACCCTGGACAGCAGAACCGACGCTTCCCGGGCGCTGCGCGCATGATCCAGCGTGACAATCAACGACAGCGGAAACAGTGCGCCGATGCCCGTACCCAGCAACAATGCAGAGAGCAGCGGCATTGTATTCGGGTAAAACACAAGGCTTACCAGCCCCGCCAGCAGCAGGGCCAGGACACCGAGCAGCAGCGGACGGCGATCGGGAAAGCGATGTAAGGTTGCTGTGACGATGAAGCCTGCCACCACTTCGGTTAACGTCAACGCGGCGAGAAGATAGCCACTGTGGCGCGCACTCCAGCCCAGCTGAATATAAAATGGCGGCAGCCACGCCAGAACCAGCGTGTAAGCCCCGGTGCCAATGCCGAAAAAGAGCGTCAGCAGCAATGTTCGCGGCGCTGGCAGCGTCATTGCCTCAGACGCCAGGCTCACCTGCGGCGATCGCCTGACTGCACTCAGCCAGATTAACAGCGCTATCAGCGTTAACCCGCCGGAGAGCGCCAGCGCGGGTTGCAGACCCAGCAGTGAAAACAGCAGTTCGGCACTGGCTGCCGTCAGCGCTGCGCCCGCCATAATCCCGGTGCTGAACAGCGCCATCAGCGTCGCCGCTGCGTCAGCAAAACGTTGCCGGATCAGCGCGGGCATCATTGCCTGGATTACGCCAATGCCTGCGCCACCGGCCAGCGCGGTAAGCATCAGCTGAGCGGAGGTCAGGTTAAGGCCGCGCCACAGGCAGGCCACGGTCAGGCAGAGCAACCCGATGGCAATGCCGGTTACCGGCCCGAAGCGGGCGATCAGCCACGGCCCGAAGAGTGCCGCCAGCCCCATCATCGCCACCGGCAGTGCGGTCAGCAGACTGAACGCCGTCGCCGACAACCCGGTTTGCTGTTGCAACACCGGAAACAGCGGGCCGATAATAGCCAGCATTGGCCGCAGATTGAGTCCGACCAGAAAAACGATCGCGGCAAACAGAGTGGGGAAAATTTTCATCATGCAGGCTCAGCCAGAAATTGACGATGACAGCACCGTGCTGTCACTATTTATCTTAACGTTAAGATAAATTTCGTCCACTGTTAAGAGGCTGAGCACAACCCGACAACATAACCCCGACATTTGCAGGTGATTTATGCATGACCATATTGATTTCGTTGTCAGCCAGTGGGACAACGCGATGCCCGACCTGGACACCGCTTCCATGCGTATCTTCGGCAGGATGCTGCGGCTGATGAAACATCTTGCAAAAGCACGCAGTGAGGCACTGGCGCCGTTTGGTTTTCAGGAGGGGGAATTTGATGTGCTGGCGACTCTGCGACGGGCGGGATCCCCTTATCGGCTGTCACCCACGCAGCTCTACCAGTCGCTGCTGGTGACCTCCGGCGCAATGACAAATCGCCTGAGCCGGCTGGAGCAGCAGCACCTGATTGAACGTGTTGCTGCGCCGGATGATAAGCGCAGCATGCTGGTGGGGCTGACGCCGCACGGTCAACAGCAGATTGAGCAGGCACTTCGTGCACATACTGCCATTCAGGAGGCGGTGCTGGCACCGCTGGCCGCATCAGAGCGCACCGAACTGGAGGGGTTACTGAAAACGCTGCTGCTGGCCTTTCCCGGCGAGGCAACAGCCGAATAAAAACGCCGTCAGCGCTGCAGTTCCGCCACCGTCATGGTGAAGATAACGGGCTGGTCATCGGCACTGGCATAGGCATGGGGCATATCGGTACGGGCCACCGCTGCACAGCCCTGCTGAATCACCAGAGTCCGCTCACCCAAGGTCAGAGCCAGCGTGCCCTGCTCGACGTGCAGCAGTTCCAGCGTGCCCGACGAGTGGCCGGAAGAACTGAACACCTCGCCTGCAAACATCTGCCAGCGCCATAGCTCGATCATATCTGGCCCACGGGTACCGGCCAGCAGCTGCGCACTCCCGCCCTGCTCACCCTCCCACAGCATGGGCATTTCACTGTTTTCAATCAGCCAGGCGTCAGGTGCATGTGAGATGCTAACGATATCCGCTACCGAAACGCCCAGTGCGGCAGCTATCTTGCAGAGAATGGCGATGCTGGGATTGGCAGCGCCCTTTTCGATTTCAACCAGCATCCCTTTACTGACGCCTGCCCGGCGGGATAACTCATCCAGCGAGAGTTTCTGGCTTTTGCGCCAGCTTTTTATGCGGTCTGAAACTGCCTGACTGACAGTGGCAACATCAGCACCTGCATCGGTCGTTATATTGACTTTAATGGTCATCGGTCATTACTATGAAATAAATTAGTCACTGAGAGAGTATCCGATGTTATCCGTTCATCCGTCAATCGATCCGGCCATTTTCACACTCGCTCCCGGCTTTCGTGCCATGAGCATTGCGGTGGAAGCCACATCCATTACCCGACCAGAAGTCGCCAGCGACGCACTGAAAAGCGCATGCCAGCAGGTCATACAGGATGATGTTGTCTGGGCAGATGCGCACCTTGCGGCATGGGCCGAGGTGTTCCGGGCATTTGGTGCCAAAGCGAAGCGCACGCCCTGTTCTGCTGAAGCATTGCGTAAACGCGTGCTGCGAGATGGCACACTGCCTGCTATTGATCCGGTTGTCGATCTCTACAATGCCATCAGCCTCCGTTACGCCCTGCAGGTCGGTGGTGAGAATATTGCGGCTTACAGAGGCGCGCCACGTCTGGTGATTGCTGACGGCAGTGAACGTTTCGATACCGTCAAAGAGGGCGAAGTCGTTTATGAATCGCCGGAACCGGGCGAAGTGATCTGGCGCGACGATCAGGGTGTAACCTGCCGCCGCTGGAACTGGCGTCAGGGCGTGCGTACCCGACTGGATGCCAGTGCGCATCAGATGTGGTTTATACTGGAAAGCCTGCCCGCTATGCCGATCTCCGCACTGCAACAGGCCAGCGACGAGCTGGTCTCGGGATTGCAGCAGATGATGCCAGGTGCACAGATTGGCAAGACGCTGATCGAAGCGCCCGCAGGCTAAACAGGGACGGGGTTAACGCTGAGCGGAATCTGTGGCAGGATACGCGCCCTGCGTCTGGCCATACCCGGCTGACTTAACTGACCACACCCGGTGACCATAATGGCCAAAGTAAAATTCATCCTTCCCCTGCTGCTGATCCTGGCCCTCGCGGCCTGGTGGTTTATCCCGCACGACAGTGAGGAAGACAAAGCGTATTACGTCGCGGTGTTCTGCGCGATTGATCACCACGGTCAGCAGCCGTTCGACCAGCAGATGCGAAATGTTATTGAAGGCGGCAATTCTGACTATGCGCTGCAGAAAATAGCCTATAAACCGCGGCTTGGACGTAGCGTGATTGGCCGCTGGGAGCAACTGAAAGCCGATGAGCAACAGCGTGCCGCGCAGGATGACCATGCCTGCCAGCAATTGCTGAAACGCTAATTTCTGGTGAGCGTGTTTATCTTATTATTCGAATAATTTCGCGCTGGTCATCATTATTGCTGCGCCCGTCTTGCCTTATTCCTCAGCACCTGAAATCAGCGTGGGTTTACCGTTTACGGCTGAAAGAGATGCATTAAAAATAGTGTCAGAACCTATTGATGGTGCTGAAAGCAGTCTCATTATGACAGCATACAGTTTCACCAATGAGCCGACTGCGGCGGCACTGGCTGGGTGAGCAGGCGCCTGCAGCAGACGGCTGCCCGGATTCGCATTGGTCGCGTTCAGCTGGAAGAATCTCTGCTGCTCATGGTCATGAAAGATACGCCGCAGGTTATCGCTAACCGGGAACACCTGAGAGCGGCCGGAAAGAACAAATGGCGACGTATCATCGTTTCTGTGCAGGCTGGAGTGAAGCCGGTGAAGCACGACGGAAGACTATACTGCCGCTGGGACTGTTTTCTGGTTTTCCTGACCTGGTTCTGCCTGAAGACGTTCGTCACCGCCTGGAGCAGAGCTTCAGCCGCGAGCTCAGTGACTGGCGCAGGGGAATGAAAGTCATGATTATCGCTGAAACGGAACCGCCTGAAACATCGTTCAGGTATGCACACGGGCGTAACCGGCCGATCAGCTGCAGTACCGTGACCGATATGGCGCTGAGACGGTAAGTCCACGCTTTGTTCCTGTGGATTCCGGTTATGAGGCGGCTGTGGAAGAAAAACTGTGGCAGGAAAAACGCGCCTTCATTAAGCCTCTGCGCTACGACGGTGAGGAAGATGTGTTTCCGGATTTTGTGCTCAAGGACGTTCCTGGCATGGATGCGCTGCCGATGGAAGTGTTTGGCATGAACTCGCCAGAGTACCTGCTGCGCAGGGAGGTAAAAACCGCTTACTACGAGGCGGAATATGGGCCCGGGCGTTGGTGGTACTGGAATGCTGCTGAGAAGTCTGGCATGCCTGCATTTCCCTGCGTCTGACACGGGAGTCTTTCAACTGCAGGGGGATAGGGTTGAAGTACCGTCTCTGTTTATCCTGTACCTGACAGGTTGTCAGGCCTGAACGCTCAAGGTATTGTTTAAGAAGCGTCAGGACGATAAATGAAGCTGAACCTGCAGGAGCTGGCAGTGGACACGACTGAAGAACTCAATAACACCTATTTCTACGCAGGCAGACCCAACCTCACCGCTGGTGAACTCTTTTTCATAATTTTCTGTGAAGAAGTTGCTGAACAGCTGGGGGTTGATGACTTCGGCGCGATCGTGGCCATCCTGTCCGGACGTAATGTCCTGACTACCCGCACCAAACCGCGCGATGCTCTCAAGGGAACCTCCTATGCCTCACGGGCAGCGCGCAGAGTATTTCCGAAAGCCAAATTTCCCTTCGGCATAAAGCTCCCCACAATCGTAGGGGGATACCCGCCCCGCACCGCGCGTATTCTTTTTACGCATAAGCTCAGTACCTTTGTCGGACGGGCGATACCCGTCGTAGGCTGGGTGATGCTGGCCAGAGACGTTGCCAGTATCAGTTTCAATTCGGTCAGACTGTACAATGCCATCGTCCGCGGGGAGGATAAGATATGGTAGATGACACCCAGGCACGCGTAATGGCACTCATTGAGCCGTGGAACGGCCGCTCCCTGCTGACGTTCCGGAAAAAAACACTCACGCCAGAGATGTCGCTCAATCTGGACATGAAGCTGGACCCGGAGGACGCAGCGGAATGCCTTCAGAACGTCTTTGATGCGTTTGGGATGGATTCTGACCAGGTGACATTCAGCCTCTACTATCCAAAAAACCCGCGCGAGGCCATCCCTCTTACTATCGGGATGCTGATTGAGTCAGCCCGTGCCAGACGATGGTGCTTTGACTAATACTTAAGACGTCAGATACTGTAATCGGTATTGAGGTGTGAAACTCGTAGTCCTGCTCACAAGTACTGACACGAATCTATCCACGCCCAATCTGCATATAAACTGACTTAATGAGATGTTCATTCAAAACGCTCATTCCTGTCACTGAAGTGCCGACGTTCGCGTTCTTTTTCATACTGAATGTCTTTGTCAAATTGTTCCAGTAATCGGGTGGCTGCGGTGGAAATATCAGCCCGTTCTGAAGACTGCAGTTCTGTAAGAAGGGGGCGCTGTTCTTCCATCTTTGCTGATCATTCGCCTGATATTAATGTGGACCTGAATTTTGGCACCATTTCTGCCAGAAGAGCCTCGACGTTATTGCTTCTAAACAGTATTGATTTGGCCATTTCTGCCCAGATATAAACACCTTTAACCTGAGAAATAGGCACTAAAAGTTATGCAAGATATGTGAACCGCGTGTTGGAGTCCTTTTCACCCCAGGCTAAAACCTCTTCGGAGTTGATTTCGCTCTACCTAACTACAATGTATAACCGCACTAACGTTATTTGGTGTGATGATACCGGTGTAACCTGCTGCCTATGGAACAGGCTTTAATGGAGAGATATACAATCCATCATGCTTCTAATTATCTTCTATCTCTCTGGAAGCAGGGATATGTCATTTTTATCGTTACATCAGTAGAAGGTTCCAACCAAAAAAACCGCCTTACGGCGGTTCAGGTGCAATATTGGAAATATACTTTAAGACGGGAATTATCTGTTAATACCGTCTAATTCAGACGCATATGACAACTAAAGGTTTTATTTTAAATTTGACCTTTTTACTGCAGGTTTATGAGTAAGCCATTCTTTTCTAAATCACCTATTCTTTGAGCATCAGTATTCAATTGCTTTTTGTCAGAATTGAATAATACTACCCTTCCATAGGAAGTAACCAGATCGACCGTTTTTTGCAGATAATCACCGGTTCTGTATTTGCAGACAGTAAAACCATAACTTTTCAGGGATGAGCACAGTGACTCAATGTTTACCGCTTTAACAATTCCCGAATCAGCCGAACTGAGAAAATACTCTATTGCATAACGTTTCAGCACTGGGTGCGCATCGGTTTTATCAGCAAACTCTTGCGGAGATATGCGGGCCATCAGGCTCAGGTCAATAAGCGAGTGAGAATTACACTCCTCAACCAGGCGGGGACCTAAGCCTCCATGCATACGTGCTCCAGATTCCACCAAGACGGGGCCAGTTTCGGACATAATAATCTCATTATGGGAAGCTCCATTACGGATACCCAGTGAGGTCAGAACCGACTTGACATAGCTGATAAGAGTCGGATGTTCCTCTAGGGATTCAGTAATCATCTGGCGGTAAATGGGCACTCCATTGACTTCCTGCTTCACGTACTTGAAAATATTCACTACAAAATGTTCACCGTTGCTGCTGACAGCATCAACAACATATTCTATTCCTTCGATCTTCTGCTCGATCAAAATCTCTGAATTTCTGCATCCGGAATAATCAAGCGTGTCAATCAATGTGCCAAAAGCGCGTTCCACCTCTGATAAATTTTTGCAGAAAAATACTCCTTCAGTGCCAAAAGAACTGACTGGTTTTATTACATACTCCTTAAAGGGATTATTTTCGCACCATCTTAATATTCCCTCCAAATTTCCCGATTTATAATGCGGGATATAGTTTATCCCATCCAGCATCAGCTGCCGCTGCATTAAATGTTTATCGCGCCGAGCCTGGCTGAGTTCAAGTTGGTTTGGCAGAAGTTGCCACTGGTTACTGAGCTGGTCAAAAATCAGTACACCTGGCTCGGAACCACAGACGATGAAGTCAGGTGCCTGGCCGAGAGCTGACTCAATCTGATGGACTGTTTCATGATGAGACTGATATTCAAAAACCATCGAATAATCTTTTTGTTGAAAAGTTGCCATGACGGCAGGGGGGAGATTTACGTTGGTTATTAATGCTATGACATCATAACCATAAAGTGTCTTTATCCTGTTTGCATAGACAGCGCCGCTAGAGAAGGGATCGACGATTAGAACGCATTTATTTTTTTTCATTAATTTTCTCCGGATTTCTAAATCAGATTATGTCGATGACGGCGTCTTTGTTAGGGAACGAGCAGCATGCCAGATGAATATTTTCTGCCTTATCTTTTGCTGACAGACAAAAATCAGGCTCACTTCGAATACTGCCGCTGTCCAGCCTGAATTTGCAGCTTCCGCAAATACCCGATCGGCACATATTCCTGACTGAAACATTGTGATGTAGCAGGTTATCGAGAATAGTTCTTCCGTTATCTGCGGCAATCTCTCGGTTGAGTTTCCTTATCGTTATGCGACTTTCGTGTACTTTCATCTCAGCTGCGTTGTTCATCGCTGCTGCCTGCCCGGAACTGAACGCCTCCACGGCAACGGTAGCCTGAGGAAATCGCACCCGAACAGACGAAACTATAGCCTCTGCGAACCCTAGGCTTCCGCAAACAATAGCGACTTCAGGAGTGTCATTTATATCTGCTGTAGCCAGATCTGCTCTGCCTTGCCTGATAATATCGCTGTCTTTCTCAAGATTCGCGCGCGTCACGTTAATACGCATTGAGAACCAGTCACATCGCATGTGAAGATCAAGCAATTCATTCAGGCATGGGACCGAACCGATATCTGGGCAGCTCAGCATCAGCAGCACACTTTTATCGGGAGCGCTATATCCGTAATATTTGAAACATTCGCGTATCAGAGCAAGAGGGAGCGTTATTCCAATGCCCCCTGCCACGAGAAGCACATTACTTTTTTCACGAATGGCGTTAAAGGTTATTTCCCCTCCACGCCCATTAATCTCAATTTCTTTTTTTTCTGCCAGCAATTTAGAAATTATAGCCGATGCACTTCCCACACCTTTATCTTCAATGATGAATTCGTAGGATTTTCCTCGCTCAGCAGAAACTAACGTATAGCATCTCTGGAATGACGTGTCATTTTCATCTTTGAAGTTAAAGCTAAAATACTCTCCTGGAGAGACGTGTTCATTAAGTAAGTCAGCATTGCTAGCAGGCCGCAGGCGGAACAATTTCATCTTTGCTGTTAACAAAGACAAATCTTCGCAGACAAGTTTCATTTCGTACGCACCCTCTTAAAGGCCAATTCTTGAAATAACCGCCTCGGCTGATTCTAAATAAACACTTATTTCATTACGGCTTTCTGTTTCAGAAATTATTTCTCTTGCATAGGGCATACCTGCGATTCTGAAAGCATTTTCCCAGGCGCCCATCTCGTTATCCGCAAAGAGGTCCGTTGTTTTGAGCATAGTATCCCTGAGATATTTGCGTTCGCTTAAACTCAGATCGCGCACTATGTCGTAAGCTACGTAACTGAAAACACTTGAATGACTCCACTCATCCTCTGCATGAATCCGGGTTACTTCATGGCATACCTTCTGAATACTACTGTCCTCAGCCATTACTTTCAGATAATCCGTTATCAGGGTTTCACTGGCACAGGCGATTGCGAATCTTGTAAGCCGCCGCTGCCATTCAGCGCTGCACCCCGCCAACATCTGCCGACGCCAGTCGATAAGATTAAAGTTCGTATAGTTAAGCGGTTCAAGCCTGCGCCGTTCGTAGATATAGTTACATGCCATTACTGACATTCGTGTATGGAGTGCCTCGTCTAGGAGAGCTTCTGACATAACGTCCTGAAGTTCGGCTCGGTTAGGCGAATTAACCGGCGGACACTTGATTATGTCTTCGCAGGCCGGTGTGACAATATCGCATTCAATGTAAATTGTTTTTAAATTGTATATGCCCCAGGCATAAGAAAGGCAACGACTTTTGACATCCTCAGGTGCTTCTTTCCAGGCATCATGATGCCTGAAGGGCAGCAACGACTCACTGAAATCTTTCTTATTGACGTCAAATTCAAGCTCAGAATACTGGAGGTGATTTTTATTTACTGCCGCCCGGTTCTTCCAGAGCACAGAAAGTTTTTTCAGCATGAGCGCGACATTTTCACTGTCGGGTATTACATATTCAGCGGACATAAATTACTCCTTTAACTTTTGACTGCTACATTAATATTCGTTTTTAACACGGATAAAGCTCATAAAAACGGCCCCCGCAAGAGCAAGGCCTGCGGAGATGATCAAGGTATTTTCCCAATGCCCACTATCTAGTAGGTCCCCATAAATAACGGCCGAAAGTGCACTCCCGAGATAAAATGAGAGCTGCCTGATGCTGGTTGATAAGAGAGTCCTTTCTTTGGAGAATCCAGTAATAGCCAGTGTATCCAGAAGTGGCATCAGGCAGTAGTTGAGAAGAAGTCTCATGAAATATAGAGCGATAAAAATAGCTGCAGGGATATGTAATGACTGCAAAAATAAACATGCTGCAGTTAGTATGCCGGCTATGATCACAGTTGGTTTCAGTGAAAATCTCTTTACAAGCAGTGGGGCGAATAATGCTCCGACAATGCTGACAACTTTATCACCCCCCATAATCAGTGAGATCTCGCTGACATTCATGGTATAGGCAAGGTTAAATACAATATTAATGAAGCGAAAAATAAGCGTTATCGATGCACCAAGAAGAGACGCGGCAATAAATAGAATAATGAAATTACCCCACTCCATATCCTTTGCACCGCTAAGTCGGCGATCATCGTTTCCCGGCTCAGTAACTCCCCGGATGGATTTCACGCGGAAATAAATCATTAGCAGGGCGGAGACAAATGAAGCTACCAGAATCGCTTGATAATTTCGTAATGGTACGGCATGTGAAAAATGCGTAATGACGCTGACAGCGATTGAGCCTGCCATTGCTGCTCCCAGATAGGAGACAAAGAAGCAGCTGAACAGCGTCGTTCTGCTCTTGGAATCGATATTTGATCCCATAAGAGAGTTCCCCAACGACAGCTGTGCGATCATTCCGGAAAGTATTAACCCAAGCGTAACGGCATTTCCCCAGACCGTTGTAAGCATCGGCAGAAGAATAAATGGCAACGCGTAGATGAATGCAAAAATTAACAGCAACTTCTTCTGAGACATCCGTCTGCTGGCAAAAATCAACGGAATGACTGCTGCCGCCATCATCGTCATAGCTATAGCATAGATGTGTCCCGTTGCAGTTTTATCTACGCCACGTGCCTCCAGGTAGAAGTTATAAACGGCATCGAACATGCCATTGCTCAGCCCCATCAGGAAGGTAGCGAGTAAAAAACTGTGAGCGGCTGAGCCAAATTTCTTCATTTCCCCAAACATCTTTAGTCCTTTTCTCTAACACTCAGTAATGCGATACCCGTGAAGTTTTCAAACAGACGCTCACCCTCCGGCCATTCACCATACCCCGCAGCCGTGTGAATGTGTCCCGCGCCGCTAAACAAGTGGGTTTTACATCTCCATTCCGCAGCCAGGGCGTGTGCGCGTGCTTCGCTAAGATGCTCGTCATTGTCACTGTGAATGAGCAGAGCGTTGTATCCCAGCGTTCCTGCGGGTAACGGGCGCTGTTGTCTGATAGGAACTATCGCTGTCTCAGCGTCTACATCTGCCGGTGCTACAAGAATCAGAGATTTAACCCTATTGCATGAATGCGTAGCAGCCCACTGTGCTACGGCAACTGCACCACAGCTGTGACCAAGCAGTACTATGTCCCCCTGCGTGCCGACAATTACTTGATTAAGTCTGTTAACCCATAGAGAACAAGGTGTATTCCAGTCATCCTGCTGAACACGCATAACATTGCTGTACTTCCTTTCCATAAATGACTGCCAGTGATCAGGGCCTGAATTTGTATATCCCGGAACAATTAGATATGTGGTAGTCATTGGCTTCTCGCATCAGTAAGTTTTTCAGGGGAAATTTTGATCCCGAACCTTGTTGACAGCAGCTGTGCCATTTCCTCCCTGTCAGTTATTTCCCTTGATAAGGTGCTTAATCCATTTACCTCGGTAAAAGTCTTGTTTCGTATGCTTATTCTGCCGTTCTCTGTTGGAAGACTTGCAACCCTGTTTGTGTTAAGCAGACTTTCTAACGAAAAGAGAGTGTAAAAATAAGCCATGTTGATATCGGCGGGGTAAGTAGCAACATCATGAAATGAATAAATGTTTTCCCAGGCCGCATCATTTTTACTGTTTTCCTTAACGGAGACTAACCAGCCAAGCTCAGGATGACGGCTAACTCTGGAGGACAAAAAAGGATGCTCATGGATGTAACCGTCAGTAAGTAACAGAGGTGCTCGTGGGCCTTTCGCACCAAAACCTACATCAAAAATCCACTTTTCTTTGTCTACAGTCACAATAAATAACTGGTGTGTTGCAGGCGTCATAAAGGGTATCAGAACCCTTGCCAGACGTGTCTCATACATAAAGCCGATATGATCAAACATCTCTTTTAGCAATATTGAAAATTCGAAGCAGATCCCACCCCTATTGTTAAATATTATTTTATCGGCAATCACGTCACGTGCTAAGTCTCCAGACGCATTATCCCGCATACTGAAGTTTTCAAACGGTACTGAAAAGAAGTGGGCCCTGTGTATAGCCGAAAGGAACGAACTATCCCGCCTTGGATTTTCTATTAAATTCAGTCGCTTTAAGTAACCAGAAATGTCCTTCATGTTGCTCTCCTTGAAACTCTCATAGAGTTTTTCATATGCCCCGCCTACACTTCGGGAGGAGATAGTAAGAGCAAAATGTGACAAAACAACATAATTATCACTGAAAAATATTAAAAACTCTTAATTATAACGCTATGATTCCTAAAAGATATGTTAAACCAGTAACCTTTAACAACTAAGTGGATGTAATTTATATATTTAATATATGTGAATATGTATATTCTTAATGGTTATAAATAAAATTCACATTGCTTTACTTCTTAATGGCCCGCCTTATAAAGTGTGTTGCGCATTTGTTATGCATACTTCATTTTTATGTTTAAAAAAGTCAGCATTTTTTTAACATAGTTGGGGTGGTGATGATTTTCGTTTCTAATCAGCAGATGGGCGGAAGTGAATCGCTGAGGGTTTAACAGACACCCCGAGTCATTCAAGATGACTTGAGGAGAAGTGCCTATGAGCTGTAAGCGTTATCCCGAAGAGTTTTAAATCGAAGCAGACAAACAGGTTGTTGATCACGGTCATTCTGTTTCCAGCATTGCAACACATCTCGATATCGCCACCCATACCCTTTACGCCTGGATAAAGAAGTACGGCCCGGACTCATCCACAAATAAAGAACAGTCAGATGCTTAGGCCGAGATCCGCCGTCTCCAGAAGGAGCTGAAACGGGTTACTGACGAACGGGACATATTAAAAAAAGCCGTTGCGTACTTTGCAAAGCTGTCCGACTGAGGTACGCCTTTATCTGTGACAACATCTGTTGCTGGCCTGTTCGTCTGCTCTGTCGGGTACTGGATGTTCATCCCACTGGCTTTTACGCCTTGCTTCAGCAGCCGCATTCTCAGCGCCATCAGGCAGATCTGAGACTGACGGAACAGATCAAACAGCTCTGGTTGTGGTCCGGTTGTGTTTATGGCTATCACAAGATTCATCTGGACCTGCGAGACAGCGGGCAATCGTGCGGATTGAACAGAGTCCAACGACTGATGAAGCGTGTCGGGGTTAAGGCTCAGGTCGGGTACCGGAGCCCGCAGGCACCTAAAGGCGAGGTCAGTATCGTGTCGCCCAGTACGCTCCAGCGACAGTTCAATACGGATGATCCAGCTGAGCGTTGGGTAACGGATATAAACCACATCAGGACCCATGAAGGGTGGCTGTATCTGGCCGTGGTTGTTGACCTGTTCTCACGTAAGTTTATCGGATGGTCAATGCATTCCCGAATAACAAAGGACATTGTTCTGAACGCACTGCTGATGGCTTTATGGCGGCGTAATCTCCAAAGACAGGTGCTGGTTCACTCGGACCAAGGCAGTCATTACACAAGCCATGAATGGCAGTCTTTCCTGAAATCACATGGCCTGAAGTGGAGTATGAGCCGTCGCGGTAACTGTCACGATAACGTGGTTCCGGAAAGCTTTTTCCAGTTACTGAAACTCGACTGGATAAAGAGAAAGATCTACGGAACGCTGGAAGAAGCCCGCATTAATATTTTAGATTACATCGAAATGTTTTATAACAGTAAGCGTCGGCATGGCCCGAGCCATCAGATGTCACCGATAGAATATGAAAACCAGTATTATCAACCGCTCGGAAGTATCTGGATTACCCGTGGCGACTCATAACCCTATGCATCGCCCATATGTGCTTAACCTGACTAGTCGGGAGAATTTTTTGAAAAGTGTAAGATGGTTTGAACCTCATTTGTTTGGCGCAACCTCAATTTGCAGGTAAAATTTTAGGTACAGGTAAGAAATTCATGAAAATAATCCAATGTAGTATACGCGATGTGAAGTATGGAAATGACGTAACGGTTATTAGTCCTGTTAATATCTATGAATGCGAACTTAAAGACAACGTTTTTATCGGTCCATTCGTAGAGATTCAAAAAGGTTGCGTTATCGGTGAGGGCACCCGAATTCAGTCCCATACTTTCCTGTGTGAAGATGTCATTATTGGTTCAAACTGTTTTGTTGGCCATAACGTTACCTTTGCAAATGATCTTTTCAGGAGTGGCGCTCCTGATCCTTCATCTTCCAGCTGGATAGTCATTACACTGGGGGATAGCGTTACTATAGGCAGCGGAGCCACCATTCTCACTTCTTTTATTGCAAGTGGATCTGTCATTGGAGCGGGGAGTGTTGTCATTAAAGATATTGAAAAGAAAGGGGTTTATGCGGGTAATCCGGCCAGATTGATACGATTGCTTTAATTGGGAATGGGCCCGGAGGCCCATAAAAGTATTAAAGATAGATTTGAGAATAAGGCAATGTTACAGCTATTTTATCTTGTTGCTCAATATCAATAGCGGTCTGATAATCAGCTGGGCTTATTTCACCTTTATTCATAAGATTAAGGAGTGATTCTTTTTCCAGGCTAGCAAGAATTCGTAATCGGGTTGTCTCGAAGTCGAAACGGTCGTCCATTCTGCCGCGTTCAGGCTTATCCGGTGAAGCTGAAAGATATCCAGGTCTTACGACACTTGAAACCAGATTCCAGTATTTGATAAATTCCTCAGACGGATCCGGTAGTATACCAGCCTCAAGCCCTATACGTATGGTTTCCAACCAGCTGTCATAGAATCTTCTAACTTGTAGATCTTTCATATTTACTGCACACCACGCTTCCATAGCTTCTTTGTCTGGCAGAGCAATTTCCCCTTCATAAAAGCCTATTACCCACTGGCTGATGATATCAAAATAAGGGAATGCCGCGCCAAAGCCAGCAGTGTCGACCGGTGGATTAATAATGGTAAGGCTTGAATCCTGAGTCCAGAAAAAATGTTCATAAAGCTGAGTACGGTCTAGTCCCTCAATGAAAGAATAATCGGGCATCTCATAGCCAGCACAGGATATAACAGCATCATATTCACCTAGAGTCGCATCGACAAATTCGATGCGCCCGTCTGACAGAATACATTCTGCCTGAGGTTTAATTTTAATCAGACCCGAAGCTATGTTGGGAATGATTTTTTCGTTTACATGAACAGCATTGTTATTGGCACAGGCTGGTAACATTCCCGACGAGCGGTACAGCTTCATATATTCTGGTAAGACATTATCCAGATACTCCAGGAAGCTGGTATAGCTCATCTGACTTAGTAGATATCTGCCAACATAGGAGTGCATCATGTCATTAGGACCATTGACAAACTGGCGAGGCAGGTAAAGACCCATCTTTTTCACTGATAACGTTACAGACTGGGCATACGGCACCAGATCTGACGCAATATCAGCTCCACTCACCCCACCGCCAACCACAAGAACGTTTTTCCCTTGGAACGCTTCAGGAACTCTATAATCCCTTGAGGTAATTATCTGTCCTTTAAAATGCTTCATTCCGGATATCTTAAGTATACGCGCCTGCCAGAGCTCACCTGTAGTAATAATTACTTTGTCGAAAATTTCTGTTTTGTGGGTTAGTCCCTCAGAAGTGCTGGTAACTGACCAGCCTTCATCTGTCTTTTTCACCTTTGTAATCAGTGTATTCAGACGGGTTGATTGCATCACCCCTTCAGATACTGCCATCTCTGACAGATAACTTCCTACCTGCTCTACGCCCAAAAAAACGTCAGAGCTTTGTTCAGACAAACAAGAATAATGAAACGTGTCGCGGGAGTTCTGCATGCGGGCATTACGGTAGGCTCCACCACTATCCGGATTCCATATGCCGCCGACACGGGATAGTTTCTCAAAAAGCGTTACTGTAATACCCCGGCGGATAGCATTGCGGGCTGATATCAGTCCTGCCGGACCCGCACCGATAATTGCGATTTTCATGGACGATCCTTCTTTCGGGACAGCAGCGTCATAATGAGCACCGGTGCAGCCAGGAACAGGGTGATAATATTTGCGGCAAGCACTGCAAAATCGGATTTCTGTAAACCGTAGATAATCCATGAAATAACACCGATGAGAAACATAATGTACATCACTACGGATATCCCCTCTGTATTCCGTGTTTTCAGCGTCTTGATACTTTGGGGGGCAAATGCGAACGTTGTAAAGAACGCAGCAAATAGGCCAATTATGAGAGTCGTGTCCATAATGAATTAAAAAGCCTCTATAACTTGTTGAATATGCAAACCTGAAGATAACCCTGCAAGCAGGGAACTTTTTGTGCCATTTTTCAGGTATTCGCACCAGTCTCTGTGCATATAGATGAATGAATCAGCCCAGTAAGGGAGTTCGCGGGGTGGATCTCTGAGCTGTTTTTCAGCAACGATGTTAACTTCTTCTGTTCCGGGACTATTAAAACTCGTGAGGAAAAGGCTGTTTTCATTTTGTGTAGAGTACCGTATTTCGCCTTTTTCAAAAATCACATGCAGATGTAATCCGAGTTTATCCGGTTCTTCTGACTTGCTGGCATGAATCTTGAAATAGGCACCCTGCTCTGACCGGCCAAACACATAGCCGTTATCATCCACCTCAACAGGTTTATCCTGTTTGAACCTTACCCGTGTACCTTTAACGGTTCTGAGGGCATTGATATCTATATGCCCTTCCCCAAGCAGACAGAACATATCAAGAAGATGACATGAAAGATCTCCCAGAGCTCCGCTGCTCTTGCTTTGCTGCGCAGAATCTCGCCAGGTAATATGATTACGCGTCAGTGCAGAGTTTTTGTTAAATTCTGCTCCAAAGTAATGCATTTCTCCGAGCCCGTTAGCGGCCCGCTTATGAATTATTGTTTCAATTACCCGGTTATAACGGTAATTGAATGAAATAACACTTACGGGAGGAGCTGCGGATATTAACCTCTCTGCAGAAGCAAGATCTGTAGAAAGAGGTTTCTCACACAAAAAGGGGATTTTTCTGTAGCTGAGTACCTGTTCAGCAAGGCTGACGTGAAGATGATTCGGTGTACAGATGATGAACCCTTCACTGATCTCAGCGAGTTGTCCGAGATGCTGGCAGCAAGTTACCGGCAGTGAGGCAGACTCGCTGAGCTCGTGCATATTTTCTTCGTTAATATCGTAAAAAGCCAGGCCAGTTACGTGTTTGTTTAACGACAGTGCTCTGACGTGCGCATGAGCTATACCTCCACAGCCAACAATGCCGATAATCATGATAATTCTCCCTGAAGGACGCTGAGAATGCCGTGGCAATAAGCCTTTTCAAGACTGCTCCCGTGTTGCTCCACCGCGAATCTGTCAGCGTTAGCTACCAGGTAGCCTTTGCCAGCCTGGGCAAACATGGCAAAGTCATTTGCACTGTCACCAAAAGCAATGACTGATTCCTTGGGTAACGACGTTTCTTCCATAAGGAAAAGCACTGCCTGATCTTTGCCGCAGCAAAGAGGAATAAATTCCACGTCGTAACAGTTTGCCGGATCACCGGCTGCCGGATTGCACTTTGTGAAAATCGCACGAATGCTATATTGCTCGGCCAGGTCACTGATAGACTCGAAATCGCGCTTCATCTGATCACTAACGGGGTAGTAAAAACTCATCTTGTATGGCCCCTGATAATCATCGGGCTGCTTTTCCAGTGGAATACCTTCACCTAACAGGATATCTACTATGCGGCTGACATTTTCAGCGCGATAGCCTGAGCGCTCAATGCGCTCAGCCCACGACGTCGAAGGGCTGAGTTCGCCGTCTTTCACCCAGTAGAATTCCGTACCTAGGCTGCAGCACACAAAATGCGGGCTCCGGGATATATAGCCAAGGGCCTTACGAAGCGCTGATCGCAGATTTGTGCCTGTAACCCATCCGAGAAGAAGACCTTTTTCCTCCCCGGATAAGCACATGAAAGCCTCGAGTTCAGAGACTCCACCATGAATTTTATTATCGTCGGAGTAGGGGATATAAGTTTCGTCCAAATCGCAGCATACGACTGTGTTAATAACGGCAGGCAGAGAAAACTCAGGCGGCAGGATTTTATCTGAAGAATGCATGAAGAACCTCTGATACACGGTCCTGTTCTCTGAAGGACATGTGATTATGTAAAGGGATATGAATTAGCGCAGCATGTACCTGTTCTGACGGACGAAATTGCGATTTATCCGGATATTTTCGGGCAAGATCGTGAACGCCAGAATGCGAAAGAACGGGATAGTAAATATCAAATTCCACGCCATTCTTTTGAGCAAAGGAAATAAGTTCATCGCGGTTTCCATTTTGAAGGTAGACCGGATAGAGGTGCCAGGTGTTTTCAATCAGCTCTGAGGGGAGATCAACATGTGCTGAGAGGTCTTTCAACAATAGATGATAGCGGGCAGCCAATAAACACCGTTTGGCTGAGTTTATTTCGAAATGCCCTAACTTTACGCTCAGTGTGGCGGCCTGCAAGTTATCCATCCGGCTGTTCAGGCCCCAGTCCTGCGATTTGATATTCTTTTTTCCTTCTGCAAATCCGTGATAAGAATATTGTCTGGCTAGCTGAGCCAGCGCTGGCGAACGCGTGATGATTGCACCTGATTTTCCGAATGAACCAATATTCTTGAAAGGGTTAAAACTCAGGGCCATAACGTCGCAGTAGTCCATTACGGATTTGATACCGAAACACTGTGCTGCATCTATAACTACGGGTATATCCGCTTCTCTAGATTTTAAATAAACCTCACGCATGTTTTTGTTTGAGCCGTAAAGACATACAGGCAGTATAGCTTTGGTCTGTTTGTTCCGGAGTCGGTCAATTTCAGACGGATTGATATTATAGGACCGATCAATATTTGCAAAAACCGGAGTAGCACCGATCGCCAGTACAGCATTTTCTGTCGCGGCAAAAGAATTAAGCGGAAGTATAACTTCGTCCCCCGGACCAACCCCAACGGACTTCAGCGCGATTTTTATTGCGTCAGTCCCGCTTGCTGTGGCAACACAGGTATGGGCTTCATACAGCTCTTTTAATTTATTTTCAACCTGACCAATGTATGGTCCGCTTGTAAAACAACCGCTGCTGATAACCTCACCAATAATCTCCAGACAACCCTTACGCTCTGAAGCGTTATTCAGTCTTGAAAGAGGAAGAAAAGAAACCTGTGAGGAACCGTCATCTTCGGTTTGTGAGTTTATTGCAGCACATACCTCCCTGAAACACTCATAGATTTCAGATTCTTCTGATAGGCTAAAAAAATCCATGTTAAATGAGGTTATTTCTTGCATTGATTACTCCAGTTTTAGGCACAGTAAAATTTCCGACATTAAGCACCAAAAACCTCGAAAATCCATTAGGTATTTTAGTGATTCTCGTCACAATACTTTATTTGTGATCCAAAAAATTACTTTCTGGAAATTTATGTAAAAGATCTCTAAAAACAGTTTATCTTTTAAAAATAATTATAAAACTATATATATCAACATGATAAAGATTATCAACCTTACCTTTGATAATTTTTAGTTAAATATTATTTAATCTTAGATGGGTGGTTATATTACCACCGCTCTTTCTTTATTTCTGTATAAATAAAGATTTTTAAAGTATAAGGTGGCGTCTAGGTTTATGATTCTATGCCTGCGTGAAGTTACCGGATCAGCAGTGAAACTGACCGGCTAGGCTTCGTATAAAGAGGTAAGGTCTAAATGTTAAAATTGAAATCACTGCAGGAATTACCGGTCTTCAGCCTGTATTTTGTAGATATCTGGGGCGTACTGTATGACGGAGAAAATAAGACGCCTATTGCAGATAAGCTTCTGGAGGCACTCAGCTCCAAAGGAAGAATTATGCTTATCAGCAATTCCTCCAGGTCTGAGAATGAGGTGCTCAGCCTGCTTCAGGAAAAGGAAATCAATACTGATTTTGTTGACAGGATTATAACTTCAGGAAGCCTTATTAAAGATGATATTACCAGTTGCCTCAGCAACGCCGGCACGCGTTACTATCTGATCGGAACGGTTGGTGCATGCGTATGGCTGGAAGATATTAGGGCCATGTCAGTATCCAGTCCTCACAGATGTCAGATAGCGATTGCTGCCAATCATATATTTGAAAGTGACAATGAGCTTGACGAAATCATAGGATGCTTATTAAAAAATGGTACGACCATTTATTCGACTAATCCAGACCGTTTTGTGAACATTAATGGCAATCTTCAGAAGGCCGCAGGATATTTTTGTGCCAGAGCCCGTCAGGCTGGAGTAAAGGTAATTGAATACGGAAAGCCTAACGCCGAAATTTTCAGGAAAGGACTTGAAGCTGCGGGCTGCTCTCCGTCTGACGCCTGCATGATTGGCGATTCTCTTGAGACAGATATTGCAGGGGCTAAAAATTCAGGCATCAAATCTGTTCTTATAGAAGGTGGCGGAGGGCTGACTCATACAGAAGACGAAATATTTCAAGCTGGCCCCGACTTTATTATCAACGTCGGCTATTAAGAGCTTAACTTCGTTGAAAACAGCCTGCCTTTCTCCTGATTCTTAATGTGGATCTTACAACGCAGGTAATGCAGGTTTTGATCATTTGGCGGTAAACCCGCTGATTTACCGCCAAATACATGTTCTCCTGCAGCAAGCGCCTTTGTTAAAGTGGTAATTGCATATTAACATTGAAATAAGCTATGCATTTTGGCAGAAAGGAAGGTTACTTGGCTACGGCTGATGACCTGTAATCCCTCTGATTTAATTGCCCGTTACTCGGACAGCCGTATGACCCGTCCCTGAGTAAAGGGCAGACACCGGGCTGAAGCCTTTTTCAGTTGGTCAGCTTTTTCTTGATCATAATCGCTGTCCCAGGGCACAAAGCGGAGCATATTTCGGTAAGGTTCCCTTACCGACTCGGGACACAGAAGCTTAACGTTGTTGAATGAATAAACCATAATCCCCTTCACGCTGAAGATTTTTTCCCCCGCGATCCTGACTCTGTGCCATTCATCATTACTGAAATTCCAGGCCGGTATATTGGCATTATCAATCTAAAAACGCCGGGTTTTCCAGTCCGAAATACCTGCCAGCGCCAATGTTTTATCAACCAGCACCGGGAAAAAGGACGGTACGTACATCTGGTCAGAAGGGACCAGAGTATAACGGTAATGATCCCGAACTTTATCATCCAGCCACTGTTTCTGACAGCTGGATCGGTCATCACATACACCGTACCCGGAAACAGCATCAGCATTTCCAGACCTGATACCAGCACGGACACTTTCAGCATCATTGCGATACTTTCCCCGGCCGCTTTCTGGTCTATCCAGCCGACAACAGTGGGGAGACCGAAAGTGAAAAAGAGGGTGATAACCAGAAGCTGCAGTGCGGGGCTGCCGACGTAAAGCATGAGGGCCGTCCTGATACGGACTCTGGCAGGCTGATATTGCTGGGCAATTCTCACGGCCTTTCTAAGAAACAGATAGTTGATCAGAGACACAGACATTACTGCCCCGAGCAGGCATGCCCAGCCTATAAGCGCTTCATGATTCGTGTATCTGACTGAAATAACGGCCCAGCCAAAAAAACAGAAAACCGCTACAGGAACAGAAAACAATGCGGACAGTGCTATTCTGCCTTTTATATCCGTGTAGTTAGGAAGTCTTAACGCACTTCTGGGCACAGAGATGGTGAAGATCACTGAGGGCAGAAAGAAATAGCGGCAAAAGCGGCCAACGTCAGCATCATAAAGATGAACACGAAATTAAAAAGGCCTGAAACCGAGAGTTTTTTTGACCTGCGCATTGAGATTGAGGCCATTTTTGCCCTCTGAATGGCAATCCGCATCAAGACCGCTGCTACAGCTGCAGATCTGAAGCGGCAGCGCCTCGCGCCAGATAACCGATGCGATAGACCTCCGGGCCGGACGCCGGTCGCTGCTGTGATGCGTTAACCGTTAATCCCTGCCAGCGTGTCACATCCCAGGCGCTGAAGCCTGTTGGTATAGGCAGTGCTGCAAGGTTCGCATGCGGAGGAATCGTCCAGCGGTTCAGCGTCATAAAACGGGCTTCAGCCAGATCAGTGATGAGAGTCTGTTCCTCAAACGCCAGCCAGCTTTCGATGATCGGCCAGCCAAAATCCCTCACCAGCGCCGCAAAACCCGGGCTTTGCAGGAATCGCTGCATGCCACTCGCCTCCCGCCAGAAATAGAGCGGTGCATAGCGATGTTCATTGATTCCCCCATCCTCGCGGCAGGCGTAAAGATACGCTTTTGCCACCAGCCCCGGAAAGCCATCCAGCCGGGCACCGTTAAGCCTGATGCGCTGTTCAATGATGCCCATGTCGTAGTCCGCAGGCAGCGTAAAGCGATAATGCATGATAATCATAACGCCGCCTGTGCCAGCATCTGGCCGCCGCTAAAGCTCCACTCGTCGCTGCTGTTAAACTGAATGATGATCATCACATCATCAGGATCGATTGCCATCTCTGTCTGAAGCGCCGCGCAAAGTGCGTGATAGAAGCGTTGCTTCTGTTGCCGGGAACGCGGGCGGCCTGCCGTTATCTGAAACAGCATGAAATTTTCGCTGCGCCCGCCGCTGAGATAATGGCGATCAAACACACGCTGAGGGACAGGCAGCATCTCGATGACCTGAAAGCAGTCCTGCTCGGGCACATCAAATTCTGCGACCAGCGCCTGCTGAAGCAGCGTGGAGAGCAGATGCAGATCCGCATCGCTGTAACCTTGCCGCAAGGTGATCCGGGTGAAGGGCATCAGTGATTATCCTCCAGATAGCTCAGCGCAGTCACGGCAGCGGGCCAGCCTGCATAAAACGCCAGATGCGTGAAGCTCTCCACCAGTTCATCCTGCGTCAGTCCATTTTGCCGGGCGTAATTAATGTGCCATGGCAGCTGCTGGACGCGCCCCAGCGCAGTTAAGGTTGCTAGCGTCAGCAGGCTGCGCTCACGCGGTGACAGCAGACCGCGCTGCCAGATATCATCAAATAGCACCTGCTGCGTCAGTTCTGCCAGTTTTGGCGCGCGCTGCGCCAGTGTTTCCCGATCCAGTGATTTTTTCATTGCACACTCCTCGTTGGTCAGAGAGAGTGTCACTCAGCTCGTTAATCCTGAAAATCAAATTAATCAGCATCTAACATCCCAATTTTAAGGACAATGATGAACAAAGTACCGGAATCGCTCGACATGGATGCGCTGCGCAGTTTCGTGGCGGGCATTGATGCAGGCAGCTTTGCTCTTGCGGCACAGCACCTCTGCCGATCAACCTCAGCCGTCAGTGCGCAGCTTAAAAAACTGGAGCAGCAATGCGGTACCGCGCTGGTGATGAAAAAAGGGCGGCATCTGCAATTGACCCGCAGTGGCGAGCAGTTGATGAGTTACGCCAGACGTCTGCTGTCACTGAACGATGAGACTTTGCGGGCAGTAAAAGGCGAAGCGTTGCAGGGCGAAATTCGTATCGGCATGCAGGAGGATTTTGGCGAGGCGCTGATGCCTGCCATTCTCGGCGCGTTTAACCGGCAGCATCCGGACGTGATGCTGACCGCTCGCGTTGACAGAAATCTGGCGTTATTAACGGCACTGGCGCGTCATGAGCTGGATTTAGCGCTGCTGTGGCAGGCAGAACAGCAGGCTGGCACGCTGCTAATTGGACAATGCCCGTTAGTCTGGATACAGCATCCGTCGTTTGATCTGGCGGGATTTCTGCAGCGTGGCGAGCCGCTGCCGCTGGTGGCGTTTGATGCGCCTTGTGTGATGAGATCCCTCGCCACCGGCGCGCTGGATAAGGCGGGCATTCCGTGGCGCGTGGTGTTTACCAGCCACAGTCTGAGTGGCATCTGGGCCGCGCTACAGGCCGGGCTGGGGATCACCCTGCGCACCCGCGCGGGATTGCCGGAGGGGCTGGTGGCAGAATCACAGCGACTGCCGCAGCCGGGCCATCTGGGTATTGTGCTGGCCCGATCAGACCAGAGTGATGATCCCGCGCGTACGCTGTTGCAGCACCTGATCACCGAAGCTGCCCTGCCCTATGTTCAGTGCTGAATTAAAATGCCTGCTTAATCAGTAACAAACAGTATTCCGCTGAAACGTCGCGATCGCCAAACAATATGTGGAACATCACGGGCGCGACAGCGACATCCACGAGACGATCAACGTCAAAACCCGCTTCCCCGCGCGCGATGGCCCGGTTGTTCAGGGTTTCAAGATGCTGATAAGTGAATACACAGCATTTATGGCTGGCCTCTTCAGCATGACTGCCAATCACATCGGCAAGCAGCTCACGGCCCACTTTTGAAGACATCTCTTCAGCATACTGCTGAATGAACGCGGTAAGATCGCCGATCATTGAGCCGGTATCTTCCGGATCGGCAATCGGACGCATCCTCGCCACGGCAACATCCGCCAGCAACTGGGCCAGATCGCCCCAGCGTCGATAAATCGTGGACGGCGTTACGCCTGCCTGTTCGGCAATCATCGGTACGGTAATGGCGGAACGATCCAGTGTTTCCAGCAGCCGGTTAACGGTGTCATGCACTTCCGCCTGAATACGGGCGCTGCGCCCGCCCTGACGAATCATCTCCCTTGCCATCTCGTTCTCCTGCTTTTATCTGCCTCAACGTTTTGGTTAACGCAACGATGTTGCATTAACAGATAGCGGCAGTGTACCGCATCTCAGGCTGAGTAGGCGCTAAAGTGTGCGATCGGGCGTGTGACAATCAGGGCTGAAGTTTACTCAGGCCCGCTTTGACCGGTTCTCCGCTGAAATGAGACGAACGGTTATCTGATGCGCCTATCCACAACAAACTGACTGCCATTACCGCTGAAATAAAAATCGTACGAATATCCATAAATCCTCCCCTGAGTAAGGCGGTTAAGGTAATCCAGTCAGCAGGGAATTAATCGCGGGATAAGAGAGGGTTTCTCAGAGGTTTAAGACTGTAAGAGGACGCAGACAACGCTGCGCCCGACTCGCAAAGTGGAAAATCAGACGTTAAGCGCGTTGCCAGCGTCAAGCCATTCCCGGCGGCTCAGGGCATACATCAGGCTGGGAGGCAGCCCTTCGAGATCGTTAACCTTTTTCAAGAACGTTAAGCCTGCTTTTTCCAGCACCCGGCGCGAAGCCAGATGGTTTTCACGCACCACGCCTGTGATGACGCTGAGTCCGGCCTCCTCAAATCCGTAGCGAATGGCTCTGCGTGAAAGCTCAGTGGCATATCCTTTTCCCCACGCATCTGGCTCAAACCGGTAGCCGAGATTATTGGTCTGACGGCCGTCAAACTGGCTTCTGAAGACGCCACCAAAGCCGATAATTTTTTCCGGATGTGCTTTCTCGAATATTGTCCAGTCGCCGAACCCCTGATCCCGGTAACTATCCTGTATACGCTCCATCGCCTGAACAGCATATTCCCTGTCAGGCCACGGGCCTCGCGGGTTAAATTTATGCGTTTCCGGGTCGCCATAAATTCTGAACAGGTCGTCAAGATCCTCACGAAGGGTAAATCTGTAGAGCAACCGCTCTGATTCCCAAACCATCCTTTGCTCCTTATGGGTTTTGATCAGGTTAATCCTTTATATCAGCAGGGTGTTCTGATACCAACACCTGGGTTTTACAGGTCAGGCATGGTAATCCCTTCCTGTTTAAGTGGGATTCACGGATCATAGTGAATAGTGATCACAAAGGACGGTGCAGTGTCTCTGACTCTGCAGCTATTGGTGTTAGAGTCCTGCTTAAACCTGCGCGTCGGTTCTTTGGCGTCTTGCCGTCAGCGCCCTGAAGATCTGATCAATGAAAGGAAAGTGCAAACATGGCTGAACAGAGCAGCATAGTGACGGAACTGACCGAACTTGAACGTCTTTATGGCACTGTCGCCCGGCCTTCTGTGGCTAAGGTGACCGATCATATTCATCCCGCCTATCGTCCGTTTATAGCCGCCTCGCCTTTTGTGGCGCTGGCAACATCGGGACCGGAGGGACTGGATGTTTCACCGCGCGGCGATCCGGCCGGATTTATCGAAATCGAAGATGATAAAACTCTGCTGTTGCCGGACAGACGCGGCAATAATCGCATCGACAGCCTGCGCAACATTCTGCAGGACAATCGGGTCGCGCTGCTTTTTCTCATTCCTGGCATTGGCGAGACGCTACGCGTTAACGGTACGGCGGCGATCAGCACCGACCCGGCGCTGCTTGAACGCTTTGCTGTCAATAATCAGCTGCCAAAAACCGTGCTCTGCATCCACGTGGAAAGCGTTTTCTTTCAGTGCAGCCGGGCGATTATCCGCTCCGGGTTATGGAACGCTGAAACGCAGATTGCGCGGCAGTCGCTGCCCAGCACCGGCTCGATTCTTAAACAGATTGCGGAAATCGATGGCGATGCCTACGACAAAGCGCTGCCAGAGCGATTGAAAAACTCGCTTTACTAAGCTCCTGCGAGTTGCACTTCAGGCAGCGTGCTGAAGAGGGAAGTGCTTATACTTTCGGGCCGCAGATGATCATGCACCTGCGGTCGGAGCCTTGCGAGAGTGTTATGTTAAGCAATGCTTTCCAGTATCTGCTTCGCCTGAAGGTAGTCGTATGAGGTCACTTCAATCTTATTATCACTGAGATCGCTGAAATAGACTGACATCGACACGTCGTGATCACTGACGCTGAAAGGGATTTTATTCTTACTGAGTACAGGCAGGAGTTCGGTAAAGGATGACGCTGCCACCCCGAAAGCCACTGTATGGCCCGGATGCTGAGATTTTCTCTGGAAAAGGGAAAGTGATGCTCTGTTATTCCTGATGACAAGTGGCCCGCCCTGCTCAAACCAGAAGTAAAGTGCATCGTCGCGGGAAAAGCCCAGAATTTCGCTATACCATTGTTCTGCCTGCCCAATATCTTCTACATACAGATGGATATGATCAATTTCCGCTATCTCCATAGTCTTTCTCCCTGATGATTATTTGCTGAGATACCTGAAAGAGAATTGTAGATAAATAACCCGCAAAGCACCTGAACTTCTGTCAGGAGCGCAGAGATTGGGCGGTAAAATTGTTTTCATGTTCAGGGCAAACAGTGTGCCCTGCACTGCAGGGTTAAAAGCTTTCATGCAACCCTCATCCCCACCGCAATAAACGTTAAAGCAAAGATATTGCATTAAGCTCAGAATCACCGTATACCTTATTAAAAGCTAATCCTTTGCATTAAGGTGACTCCCATGAACCCTACCCTGACACCGCAGGCGGCTACCCGCACCACGCTTTTTAGCTTTACCGGTGCGGCTCTGATCTCAGCCACCAGCAGCGCGCCAACGCCGCTCTACCCGCTCTATCACAGCCTGTTTCATCTGACGCCGACCATGCTGACGCTGATCTTTGGTGCCTATGCTTTCGCGTTGCTGGCCGCGCTGCTGACGGTGGGTAAAGTGTCGGACTATACCGGCCGACGTCCGCTGATGCTGCTGGCCCTGGCGATTAACGTGGTCGCGCTGGTAATCTTTATGGTGGCCAGTTCGGCTTCGACCTTGATTGCCGCCCGACTGGTACAGGGCTTTGCTACGGGTATTGCACTGCCGACCTTCGGTGCCAGCCTGATTGACGCCAGTAAAACGCGTGGACCCCTGCTGAATTCGTTCACCGCGTTTCTCGGGATGACGCTTGGCACGCTGACAGGTGGCTTTCTGGTCAGCTTTGCGCCGTTTCCTACAGTCACGATTTACGCACTGCTGATGGTGCTGATGATAGTCGCGATGGCGCTTCTGCCCCTGATACCTGAAACGATTGCACCTCAGCCGGGTGTACTGGCCGCGCTGCGGCCTCAGGTGAGCATTCCGCGACGCGCACTGGGCCCGTTGCTGAAGGTGACGCCGGTAAACATCGCAACATGGATGCTGGGCGGATTTTATCTGTCACTGATGCCCACGATGGTGGCAAATGCAACCGGCCTGACGTCGCCGTTTATCGCCGGCTCGATTGTGGCAACGCTGATGCTTAGTGCAACGGCAGCCGTATTACTCTTTCGTCCGTTGCCGCCCGCGCGGGCGTTGGTTATTGGTACGCTGATGCTGATGGCGGGTGTCAGCGTCACACTGACAGGCCTTTCTATGCACAGCGTGGCCCTGCTCTATCTCGGCACCGCCATTGCGGGTCAGGGGTTTGGATCGATTTTCTCCAGCGTGCTGAAGATCATCATGCCGTTAGCGGAGAGTCATGAGCGCGCCGGGTTGTTCTCCGCCTTTTTGATCAAAAGCTATCTCGCCTTTGCCCTGCCCGCGATTGCGGCTGGTATTGCCGCACCCCATATCGGGCTGACCCAGACCGCCTGGTTCTATGGCATGACCCTTATTGTGCTGGCGCTGGTGTCACTCCTGGCGGTCAGAGGTCGCGCGTTAGCCGGCACGGCCTGCTCTTAAACTCCGCTGACGCGGCCAGAGATCGGCCGCGTCATCCATAAACGGCAATTTTCACTTACACTCAACGGATTAATTTCAGGCGCAATCTCTGCGTGATGCCGTGAGTATGATGTCGAAATCCCAATCTGATACGGTCCTATCCCGGTTTTCACCCGCCACCCGACGCTGGTTTTCTGCCGCCTTTGCTGCACCGACGCCGGTGCAAAAGGCGGCCTGGCAGGCTATTGCCAGCGGAGAGCATGCGCTGGTGATTGCGCCTACCGGTTCCGGGAAAACGCTGGCGGCCTTTCTCACCGCCATCGACACGCTGTTTCAGGTCAGAACTGACCAGCCTGCTCCCACACGCGAAACGACCACCCGCATTCTCTATATTTCCCCCATCAAAGCGCTGGCAGCCGACGTGCAGCGCAACCTGAGTCTGCCGCTGGCAGGCGTCTACGCCGAACGGCAGGTGCTGAATGAACCTGAGATCGCGCTGAATATCGGCATGCGCTCCGGCGATACCCCCACCGCAGAGCGCGCCAGGTTGTTGCGTCGTCCGCCCGATATCCTGATTACTACGCCTGAATCGCTGTTTCTGATGCTGACCTCCAAAGCACGCACCACGCTTCAGGGCATCACCACGGTGATTGTCGATGAGGTGCATGCGGTGGCGGGTTCAAAGCGCGGTTCCCAGCTGGCGCTGAGCCTGGAGCGGCTGGATGCGCTGCTGCCACAGCCCGCCCAGCGCATCGGGCTTTCCGCCACGGTGCGACCGGTTGAACGGGTAGCGGCCTTTCTCGGCGGCTGTCAGCCGGTTCAGGTGGTAAATCCGGCCGCCGATCGCACACTGCACCTGACGATCGAAGTGCCGGTTGAGGATATGACCGATATTGCCAGCGCCGATGACCTGACTGGTGAAGCGAGCACTGCAAGCGGATCGATCTGGCCACATATCGAGGCGCGCATTCTGCAGCAGGTAATGGCCCATCGCGCCACGTTGGTGTTTGTGAATTCGCGTGGTCTGGCAGAAAAGCTGACGGCGCGGCTCAATGCGCGTTATCTGGCGCAGCAGATCCCTGCTGAAAATCAGGATGAAGAGCGCGCCGACGATCTGATTGCCCGCTCCCACCACGGTTCCGTTTCGAAAGAACAGCGCGGTGAGATCGAAGCTGCCCTGAAGCAGGGCAGTCTGCGCTGCGTGGTGGCGACCTCCAGTCTGGAACTGGGCATTGATATGGGGCCGGTGGATCTGGTGATCCAGGTGGGCGCTCCGCTGTCAGTCGCCAGCGCCCTGCAGCGTGTGGGTCGCGCCGGACATCAGGTCGGCGGCATCTCCACTGGCATCCTGTATCCCCGCACCCGGCGCGATCTGCTGGATTCGGCCGTGATATTACAGTCGATGCGGGCGGGTCACCTCGATGCGCTGGCTCCGCCCCGTAACCCGCTCGATATTCTGGCGCAGCAGACGCTGGCCGCCGTGGCAATGGATCCTCTGCAGGCTGACGACTGGTATGCACAGGTCTGCCGGGCCGATCCATTCCGCACTCTCTCGCGTCGGCTGTTTGATGCCACACTTGATATGCTGGCGGGTAAGTTTCCGTCAGATGATTTTGCTCAGCTGCGGCCACAGCTGGTATGGGATCGCCAGAGCGGACTGCTGACGGCGCGACCCGGCGCTCAGAATCTGGCCGTGACCAGCGGTGGCACCATTCCCGATCGCGGCATGTTCAGCGTCATCCTGCCCGAAGGCGAAGAGCAGGCGGGCTCTCGTCGGGTCGGCGAACTGGATGAAGAGATGGTCTATGAATCGCGGGTCAACGACATCATTACTCTGGGTGCAACGTCGTGGCGCATTCAGCAGATCACGCACGATCAGGTGCTGGTGGTGCCCGCGCCAGGCCGTCCGGCTCGTCTGCCCTTCTGGCGCGGTGAGGGCGTTGGCCGTTCTGCCGATTCAGGTGCCAGCCTCGGGCTGTTTCTGCGTAACCTGAACAGTGCTTCACCGGATGATGCGCAACAACAGCTGCACGCGTTGGGGCTGGATACCCATGCCGTGACAAATCTGCTGGCTTTACTGGCTGAACAGCGTGTCGCGACTGGCGTACTACCGGACGATCGCACATTGCTGATTGAACGCTGCCGGGACGAAACTGGTGACTGGCGGGTGATCCTGCACTCGCCGTGGGGAAAACGGGTTAATGCGCCCTGGGCGCTGGCGATTTCTGCCCGGATCCAGCACCGCATGGGGATTGATGCTTCCGTCGCAGCCAGCGATGACGGCATCGTAGCCCGCTTTCCCGCCAGCGAAGGGCATCTGCCCGGCGCTGACCTGTTTATGTTCGACGCCGACCAGCTCACTCAGGACGTTACGGAGAGTGTCGGGCAATCGGCACTGTTCGCCGCCCGCTTCCGGGAGTGTGCCTCACGCGCGCTGCTGCTGCCGAGGCGCAATCCAGGTAAGCGCTCACCACTCTGGCAGCAGCGGCTGCGCGCCGGTCAGTTGCTGGACGTCGCCCGGCAGTATGATGATTTCCCCATCCTGATCGAAACCGCACGCGAATGCCTGCAGGATGTCTACGATCTTCCTGCTCTGCACCAGCTGATGGAACAGCTGGCACAGGGAAACGTAAAGCCGGTCGAGGTGACGACCGAACAGCCCTCGCCTTTCGCCGCCTCGCTGTTGTTTGGCTATATCGCAGAATTTATCTACGCCAGCGATGCCCCACAGGCTGAACGACGTGCCTCACTGCTGGCCCTCGACAGCAATCTGCTGGGTGAACTGCTCGGCCAGACCAGCAAGCGTGATTTGCTGGCACCTGACGTGGTTGAGCAGGTCGGCCAGGAACTGCAGCGCATTGATTCCCGCTATCAGGCACAACACACCGAAGGCATCATCGATCTGCTGCGTGACCTCGGCCCGCTCTCCGTTGCCGGTATTTCGGCGCGGTTCAGTGGCAATGACTCGCAAATCGCAGAAGCCGTCGCGTTATTTTCTCATGCCCGGCGAATAATTCCGGTGAAGCTCGCGGGCGAAGATCGCTGGGCAGTTGTTGAAGATGCGTCTCGCCTCCGCGATGCGCTGGGCACTGAGCTGCCTGACGATCTGCCCGACACATTTCTGGAGCCGCAGACCGATCCACTACGCGATCTGGTGAACCGCTACGTCCGCACCCATACGCTATTCACCGCCCGACAGCTGGCGACCCATTTCGGTCTGGGCGTGGCTGTCGTGAATGCGGTGCTGCTATCCCTGTATCAACAGGGCAGCCTGCTGAACACAGGTGCGGCAGCGGGCACATCGGAAACGGAGTGGGTTTCCTCAGAGATCTTCAAACGCTTGCGCTTACGTTCACTGCAATCAGCGCGCGAAGCAACCCGGCCGGTTTCACCCGCCGCCTGGGTCAGCCTGCTGCTGGCGCGGCACGGCCTGCTTAACCACGCGCATCAGGGTGTCAGCGGGCTGGTGCGGGTGATAGAGCAACTGGCGGGCGTGCCGTTACCCGCCTCGCTGTGGGAGTCACAAATCCTGCGCGCCAGAATAGCCGACTATCAGCCTGCAATGCTCGATGAATTGTTAGCCAGTGGCGAGGTGATCTGGTGCGGACATAAAGCGCTGGGACAGAATGATGGTCTGATCTCGCTTCACCTGGCAGAATTCGCCGCTGAGACGCTGCCGGAGGCTGACGCCACCCCTCTTACGCCGATCCAGCAGGCGACACTAGATGCACTGAGCCGCGGCGGCGCGTGGTTTGTTCATGAGATTATGGCGCAAATGGAGCAGCCGGAGGCACAACCCACCAACATCCATGACGCCCTGTGGCAACTGGTGTGGCGGGGCTATGTCACGGCAGATAGCTGGATTGCGGTACGTGGGCTGCTGAGCACGCCAGGCGTGACCCGTTCACGTCCGGCACGCACTCTGCGCACCCGCTTTGGACAGCGCTTTACGCCTGGCGCATTGCCCGCACGCCGTCCAGCGGTCAACACGCTGGCCGGGCGCTGGTCACAGATTAACCGGCAGGAGATTGTGCCTGCCCAACTGGCTCTTTCGCTGGCAGAAAATCTGCTCGATCGTTATGGGGTGATTACGCGAGGCAGTGCAGTTTCAGAGCAGATCCCCGGTGGATTTCCGGCGTTACAGCCCGTACTGCGCAGCATGGAAGATGCCGGGCGACTGCTGCGCGGACAGTTTGTCGCCGGGTCCGGCGGTGCCCAGTTTGCTGACCATCAGACCATTGAGCAGCTGCGGGCGCTGGCCGAAGCGCCAACCGATGCCACTGAGGCAGTGACGCTGGCTGCACTCGATCCCGCGAATCCGTTTGGCGCGATGCTGAGCTGGCCAGTTCATGCCAGCGGTATACGCCCCACGCGTCGCCAGGGTGCGCGGGTCGTGATCGCAGGCGGCGCGCTGATGCTCTTTCTGACACCGGGAGGAAAAGAGTTGCTGACGTTCAGCGATGACCCTGAACAGCTTGAGACCGCAGTCGCGGCGCTGGGCGTGGCGCTGAAACGTGAAAAGCCCGCGAGTTTTACTCTGGAGACGGTAGATGGTGAAGCGGTGTCGCAGTCACCGCTGCTTAACGCATTGCGACACGCCGGTTTTTCACGGGTGCCGCAGGGATTCAGCTGGTATAGCTGACAGGTTTTTCGCGCGCATTTATTTCGCGCACAAAATCGATAAACGCCTGAAGCGGAGCCGGAATCAGACGGCGATCGTTGTAGTAAAGCCACGGGCCGGAAAAGGTCAGCCACCAGGGTTGCAGCAGCGGTTCCAGTTTGCCACTGTCCAGGGCCGGTCTGAGCCACTCATCAAACAGATAGATCACCCCGCTTCCGGCAATCGCAGCATCTACAGCCAGATCCATTGCCCCGCCGACGGTCACTACCAGCGGCCCGCCGGTTTCAACGCTGATCTCTTCTCCGTCGCAGCTGAATGTCCAGTCAGCCATGATGCCGCTGGCATAACGGCCACGCAGACAGCGATGATGGATCAGATCGCGCGGGTGATCGGGTCGGCCATGTTCCGCAAGATAAGCCGGAGACGCGGCCAGCGCGAACCGCTGCTGCCGGGGGCCAATGGGCATCGCCACCATATCCTGCTCCAGCCGCTCATCATAGCGAATTCCGGCGTCGCAGCCGTCACGAAAGACATCCTGCACGCTGCTCTCAGCCACGATTTCCAGCCGGATATCAGGATAGCGCCGCAGAAATTCCGGCACCAGCCCGGGCAATACCAGCCGGGTGGTACTGACCGGAACATTCAGCCGCAGCGTGCCGCCTGGCGTGTTGCGATAGCGATTAACCGCATCCAGCGCGGCATTAACTTCATTCATGGCGGGCAACAGACGTTCCATCAGCGCCCTGCCCGCTTCAGTCAGTACTACCGTGCGTGTCGTCCGGTGAAACAGTCGGATACCCAGTTGCTGTTCTGCCCGCCGCACCGCATCGCTCAGGCGTGACGCGTTGCTGCCTGTAATACGCGCGGCTTCCCGGAATCCTCCCGCTTTCGCCACTGCCACGATAGCATCCAGCAGCGCCATATCGATCGCCATTGTGCATCACCCCGTACAGTTTGTCCTGATTTCACCGGATAGTTGCACAGCTGAATCACCGTTACAATTAATCTACATTTACGCAGGAGGTTTTCATGTCAGATATCACCATGACTTATCCGTTAGGCGATCGTGAAGTTAACCGCCTCGGCTACGGCGCAATGCAGCTGGCCGGGCCAGGCGTATTCGGGCCGGTAAAAGATAAAGCCCGGGCAATTCAGGTTTTGCGCGACGCCATCGCGGCAGGCGTCAATCATATCGACACCAGCGACTTTTATGGCCCGCACGAAACCAATCAGTTAATCAAAAAGGCGCTCCATCCCTATCCACAGGATCTGACAATTGTGACCAAGGTGGGTGCCCGCCGCGATGCTAAAGGCGGCTGGCTGGCGGCGATGGAACCTGAAGCGCTGACTCAGGCGGTGGAAGATAACCTGCGCAATCTGGGGCTGGACGTGATTGAAGTGGTGAACCTGCGCAGTATGCTACATCCGGCGAAGCCGAAAGAGGGCTCTCTGGCACCCCAGCTGGAGGCGCTGCTGACATTACAGGCGCGCGGGCTGATTCGGCATATTGGCCTGAGCAACGTCACCGCCACGCAGATCGCTGAAGCCCAGGCGATGACACCCATTGTCTGCGTGCAGAATATGTATAACCTGGCGCATCGACAGGATGATGAGCTGGTGGATCAGCTGGCGCAGCAGGGCATCGCTTACGTGCCGTTTTTCCCGCTGGGCGGCTTTTCGCCATTACAGTCGGATCAGCTTAATGACGTTGCTGCGTCCCTGAATGTGACGCCGATGCAGGTGGCGCTGGCTTGGCTGCTGAGGCGCTCGCCCAATATTCTGTTGATTCCCGGCACGTCCTCACCGGAACACCTCAAAGAGAATCTGGCCAGTGGCAGCCTGCACCTGTCGGATGAGGTAATGGAAAAGCTGAACGCGATATAAACCCAGGCCCGCATCATGCGGGCCTGGTTGATTTAGAAACTGCTGAGGCAGGTCGCCAGTTGCGGCTTGTCACTGCAACCGATGTGGTGATCGATTCTGTTAATCATGTAAGGATAAAACGGGTTAGAGGTCGCGCGCATAATCGAGTCCAGCCCCACAATCAGCACCGCACTCTCGCCTCGCAGTGACAACGTACCAAAACTGATACCAAATTCATTCTTCTTCGCAGGTGCACTGCCGTAGAGACCATCCTCAGCCGGGAACGGGATCGCCACATGCGACAGCGAGTAAAGCCCGGCCGGATAGTTGATGGCCAGTGGCTGGATTCGCTCCTTAATCTCACCGGCAGGCACGCTTTTGGTCACCATTTCCAGCGACGTGGCGGCAGCATTGGTGATCACCGTGGAAGAATAATGCCGACGGGCAGCGGGTAAGAGCTGATTCACTGCCGTGTATGAGGAGTGACGGAATAACGGGCTGACGCTGACAGCCTGATTGATATCGAACAACACCAGCTCACTGCCGTTTTCTGGCAGATAATTGTATAACGAGCGAATCACTGACGGCGTGCTGACGGTAGAGTCCATGACCGACTGAAAAGTCAGTACTGGCGGGAACCCGGACAATTGCTGATTACGCGTGTAGTGCTGGATCTCTTTCTGTAGCGCCTGCGTCAGCAGATAGGTCTGCCGGGCAGCGTGCACCGGAAAAGAGTTGTATTTAAACGGATTAAACTCCGGCACGATATTCAGCCAGGCTGTTTTCGAGAAGGCCGGGAAAACAGAGGGCAGTCCCGCAAGCCCGGCAAACCGCGCAAAACGAGTGACACCGATCATCGGTGATAACAGAATCAGCTGCTGCGGACGACGCAACGTGGCGTCGCCCAGGCTGTCGAGCGCATATTTTACCGCCAGCGCCCCGCCGTTAGAGAATCCTACCAGATGCAGCGGCGTCCGGGTGCCCGCCAGACGGGTTGCTTCGCGCACCGCTAAGCGTGTAGCCGCCATCCAGTCCTGCCAGTCCACATCAGTCAGGCCCGCAGGTACTGTGCCGTGACCCGGTAACCTGATTGCTACAGCCACATAACCCTGCTGGCGATAGATTTCTGCGATATGACGCAGGCTGTAAGGACTGTCGGTCAGACCATGCAGTAAAACGACTGCACCAAGCGGCGTGCCCGCCGGAAGCAGAATATAGGAACGGTTCCAGTCCTGTGCAAAATGACCCGGATAGATCAGACTGCCGGAAAAATATCGGTTGAGCGGGGTTTTCTCATCCGCATCCAGTTTGTCAGTGACCTGCTGCTTCATCTCATAAAAAAGATGATTTTCAGCATTAAGATAATCGGTGTAACCCGCTTTATCGAGCTGTTCAACTGTCAGCTCATGCGGAATCCAGGTGTGCCAGCGATGTAATTCCGGGCCACGTTCCGCCTCATAGATGCGAATGATCAGTAGCAGCAGTAATACTAAACCCACAACAAGCGTTGAATGCCAGAGTCTGCGCGCAACAGTTTTCAACTTCCGGGTCATAAATCCTTTCCTGAAAAATTAAAAGGCATAGCGAAACCACGCGAACAGCACGTTGCCATTATTGTAAGTGCCGGGGATGTAAGTGAACTGGACATTCACCGCTTTATAACCGGCAGAGAACAGCGGCAATATAATCGGCAGCGGAATATAGTTGCCAAAGTCTTCACGCGCGGTGATACCCGCTGTTAATCCGGCACCAAGCCGGAAATCCTGACCAGAGCCCGGATACCATCCCTTCTCCCAGCCATAACCGACAATGGGCTGCCACTCATTGTGCGAATCTTTAAACGCCATCGCATAAAGCGCACTCCAGTTGCCGCTGTCGCTGTAGCGGGAAACACCCAGACCGCCGCCCCAGGGATTCTCGTTATAGTTATCGGTTTTTTCTTTGTCATACATAAAGCGGGCGTGCCAGCTAATAAACGGCAGATAGAGATCGGTGTGCTGAGGCGCGTTCCAGGTTTGTGCAACATCGTCAGTGAAATCATTCCACCAGGATGAAACCGGCGCATTTTCAGCATGCAGTGGCGTGGCAATCAGCAGTGCAGCAGCCACTGCCACAGAGTTTGATATATTCATGGTGCATCCCGGTCAGCATGCGGAGCAGATGAAAAGTGAGTATAGCGCAGAGCCAGCTCCAATCTTTGTCAGCGGTCATGCTTCGCTTAAACGGCGGTTTCAACCGTCAGCGGCATATGAGGGTAACGCCGGATTCTGGCGATTTCAGCCTGAAATCGCCAGGCATGGCCGGAAACCTTCCCGCAAAATCGAGCTGATTACAGTGAACGAAACGGCTTAACTGACAGAAAGGGATACGACGCAAGGGGGCAGAGAAGTGAGAGAAACCGGATTCAGCCGGCGGGCCGAATCCGGTAGGGACGTTAGCAGGCTTCAGCCTCCTTGGGCTTTTCACCAAACTTTTCTTTCATGTGTGACTCAATCTCTTCCAGACTTTTGCCCCGCGTCTCGGGCACCATCGTCATCACGAAGATCAGCGAGCCGACGTTAATCGCAGCAAAGATAAAGAAGGTCGTGCTGCCGGCATACGCCATGATCGGTGGAAAACCGAACGCGACCACAGCATTGAAAATCCACTGTAGTGAGACAGCGCCACCGGTTAAAACGCCACGCAGCTGCATCGGGAACAGCTCTGACATCATCAGCCAGTAGACCGGTGAGATGCACATCTGCATACAGAACAGGAATAGCAGAATACAGCCAAGAGCGAGGTAGCTCTGCATCAGGCCTGAGCTCATAAAGGTCATCACGCTGCCCAGCAGAATCTGTGCGGTAATCACCAGACATAAACCGGTGATGAGCATAGTACGACGCGGGAAGCGGCTGATCGCCCAGATACCGACAAAGGTCGCCAGAACAGACACCACGCCGTTACCAATGGTCGCGGCAATCGACGCGCTGGTGCCAAGTCCGGTCTGTTTAAGGATGATCGGCGTGTAATACATGAAGCCATTAACGCCGGTAAACTGCGCAACAAAGCCGAGTCCGACACCAATAATCATCAGGCGGATAACCCACTTCTCACGAATCAGGGTTTTCGCATCCGGCCCGCGTTCCGCTGCCCTCGCCTGCTTCTTCATCTGTGCCATCTCATGACGCACCTCACGCGGTGTTTCACGCAGATACTTAAGAATCTTCTTCGCCTCTTTCAGACGCCCTTCCGCCACCAGCCAGTGTGGTGAAGCCGGAACGAAGAAGGTGCCGATAAACAGCAGGAAACCGGGCACCATCGCAATCGCCAGCATGTAGCGCCACAGGTGCTCATCATGCAGCAGATAGCTCAGTAGCGTACTGGCGACATAGGCAATGAGCTGGCCGGTAACGATCATCAGCTCATTGCGGCTCACCAGCGGCGCACGCAGACGTGGCCCGGCAATTTCGGCAATGAACACCGGTACGGTTGAAGAGCCACCGCCGACAGCAATTCCCAGCAGGAAGCGCATGGCCACCATCACATTGACGGAAGGCGCCAGTGCCGTACCAAGGGAACCCAGTACAAAAATGACCGCCAGGGTGCGAAGGGTAATGCGACGGCCAAAACGGTCCGAGAAGAAGCCACTGAGGAAAGAGCCGATAGCGGCACCAAACACCAGCGAAGAGGCGACGAGCCCTTCCGTGAATGAGTTCAGTCCCAAACCACCCTGATCGGGTGGCGAAGTCATGTAAGGTAATGCACCCGAGATAATCCCGGTGTCATAGCCAAAAGCCAGCGCGCCCATAGTGGCAACCAGCACCACTAAAAAAATGCGCTGGCGTACCGTATCCGCAGGCGCGTGATCGCCCGCTTCCCCAGCGTCTGGTGTATTTGTACTCATAATATTCCTGCCATTAATAAGTTAAACATCCGTTTGATTAAATTTCATACGGAATAGAAAGGGAACATATTTACCGATTGGGTAAAGAAGTGTAGACGGTATTTAAAAGTTAGCTTTGGCAATGCGACTTTTATGGAGTGAATAATTACCAGCAGAAATAAACCCGCGTCATAGTGACGCGATGGAAGTTATTTTAACATTATATTAACGTTCTGAGTTCTTCCTGTATCCAGCTCAGGAAATGTGCAACTCGGGGGTACTGGGCAAATCCACGCGGAAAGACCAGATGGTGCGCGCTGACAGGCAGGCTATGCTGCTCAGTCAATACCCTGACCAGTTTCCCGCTGCGAAGATAATCCTCCGCCAGCAATTCGCTTTCAAAAATAAGACCGTGGCCTAACATTGCCGCTTCAAGACTCATATAAGAGCGGTCAAAACGAAATAACCACTCTTTATCCGGCTGAGGTAATTGCTGCGCCGCAAACCACTGCGGCCATTGAATAAGCGGCGACTCCGATAATATCAGCGCGTGATGGATTAAATCCGCGGCCTGACTGACAGGATGCTGTTTCAGATAGTCTGGCGAGGCCAGCACCGACATTTTTTCGTGGCGGATAGTTTTAATCTCAAATGCGTTCCAGTCCGGGAAGCCGTGACGTATTGCTATATCAATATTGTCGCGGCTGAAGGAGAGATTTTCATAAGAGCAGGAGAGCGTAAGCTGAAACTCTGGATAGCTGTCGCGAAATTTATGGATACGCGGCAACAGCCAGAGCAGACCGAAGCTGGGTGCGCAGTGGATCCTGAGGTTACTGCGTGCTTTCTCGTTACTGATGCGCGCCGTGGCCTGCGCCAGGCACAGCAGTATCGGGCCGATCTCCCTGAGGTAATGTTCCCCCGACAGCGTGAGCGTTACGCCTTTTGCCGAACGATTAAACAGAATACAGCCCAGTTCCCGCTCCAGTTTGGCCAGCTGATGACTGGCTGCGGATGGCGTAATACTTAATTCCTCAGCCGCCCGCGCGACATTACCAAAATGGGCCACCTGTTCAAAAACGCGCAGTGATTTAATTGAAGGTAAGTGCTCCGACTGCTTTTCCATCCGCCTCTCCACACAGAAATTATGTGATGTGTGCCCATTTTTAAATCGCAGATTTGTTAACTGCATCAAATCAACAAATTCATTCAGCATCAAATGAATTTTTCTGCATTGCCAATATTAGGCGCTTTATCAATTCTGATCGTGACCCTGCCGGTAGCGATACCGAACCACTAATAATTATTCTTCTGGAGTGGACAATGTTACTTGAAAATAAAGTTGTGATTATTACTGGTGCCGCATCTCAGCGCGGCATTGGACGAGCCACAGCGGCCTGCTTTGCTCAGCATGGCGCGCGCGTGGTGGTGCTTGATTTAGATCTGCAGGCAGCTCAGGCCAGCGCGCTGTCGTGTGGCGACGGGCATCTCGGCCTGGCCACCGATGTCACCGATCCTCTTTCTATTCATCGTGCTATCGATCAGGTACTTGAGCACTACGGCCGTATTGACGTGCTGGTCAACAATGCCGGGATCACTCAGCCGGTTAAAACACTGGAAATCGGCATCGAAGATTACAACCGCATTCTTGATGTCAATCTGCGCGGTACGCTGCTGATGTCTCAGGCGGTTATCCCGACGATGCAGCGGCAAAAAAGCGGCAGCATTGTCTGTCTGTCTTCCGTATCGGCTCAGCGTGGCGGCGGCATTTTCGGCGGCCCGCACTACAGTGCGGCGAAAGCAGGCGTGCTTGGCCTGACAAAAGCCATGGCGCGCGAATTCGGCCCGGACCAGATTCGTATCAATGCCCTGACGCCCGGTCTTATCCAGACCGATATCACCGGTGGCCTGTTACAGGATGAACGCCGCCATGCCATTCTCGACGGCATACCTCTTGGCCGCCTCGGAACCGCCAGCGACGTCGCTAACGCGGCGCTGTTCCTCGCCAGCGATCTCTCCGGTTATCTCACCGGCATCACGCTGGATGTGAATGGCGGCATGCTGATCCATTAAATAGCGCCCTGCCCTGCCCGCACGCCTTGCGGGCTAACTTCGGGAGTGAATACCATGACCACGCTTAATCTGAGCGCAGCCTCTGCTGCGCGCGATATCACCTATCGCAAAATTGCCTGGCGGCTGATGCCCTGGCTGATGCTCTGTTACCTCTGTGCCTATCTTGATCGTGTAAACGTTGGCTTCGCGAAATTACAGATGATGGATGATTTGTCACTCAGCGAAACGGTGTACGGGCTGGGTGCCGGGATCTTTTTCCTCGGTTACTTCTTCTTTGAAGTGCCGAGCAACCTGATCCTGCATCGGGTCGGTGCACGCCGCTGGATTGCCCGCATTATGATTACCTGGGGTGTTATCTCGGCCCTTTTCGCCTTTGTTGAAACCGCATGGCAGTTCTACCTGCTGCGCTTTCTGCTTGGTGTGGCAGAGGCCGGACTTGCACCCGGTTTACTGCTCTATCTGACCTACTGGTTTCCCTCTCACCGTCGCGCTCGCATGACAGTTCTCTGGTTTGTCGCGATTCCACTTTCCGGAATGATTGGCGGCCCGCTCTCTGGCTGGATTATGGCGACCTTCGCAGGCTTTCACGGATGGGCGGGCTGGCAATGGATGTTTATGCTGGAGGCTATCCCTACCCTTGTTATGGGATTCGTAGTGCTGCTGGTTCTGAAGGATCGGGTGGAGCAGGCAGAGTGGCTGGATGAGGATGAGAAGCGCCGGGTGCGTGCCGATCTCGACGAAGACAATCAGCAGAAAGCCTGTCATGGCACGGTGAAAGCCTTTGTTGCTGATCGTCGCCTGTGGCTGCTGGCGCTGATCTACTTTTGCGTGGTGATGGGACAGTATGCGTTAACGTTCTGGCTACCGACGCTGGTAAGAAATTCAGGCGTCAGTGAACCTCTGCATATCGGATTACTGACCAGTCTGCCGTACCTGTGCGCCATTATCTTTATGCTACTGGCCGGACGCAGTGGCGATCGTCATCGTGAACGTCGCTGGCACCTGATTGTTCCGATGCTGATCGGCCTCTCCGGACTGACGCTGGCGACGCTACTCAGCCATAACGTCTCCCTGTCACTGTTTGCCCTCTGTATTGCCGCTGCGGGCATTCTTTCCGCTTCATCACTGTTCTGGATGCTGCCGACCAACCTGCTGGGTGGCGTCTCTGCTGCCGCAGGCATCGCTGCGGTGAACTGCATTGCCAATCTGGCCGGTTTTTTCTCGCCGTGGCTGATTGGCTCAATCACCACCGCAACCGGCTCCCCCGCGTCGGGAATGTATTTTATTGCTGCCGTTCTGCTGGGTGGTGCGCTATGCGTACTGCGCATTCGGGCTGCGGATGTTAATCGTTAATCAGGAGGTTATATGACTGACCCTCGTCACCGTTCACACACGCTTTCATTGCCGCAGCGTGCCAGGAATATTCGCCGTCATGCTTTGTTAATGGGGCAGATACAGGGACAGGGCTATATCGGTCAGGCACTGGGTGCAGCCGATTTACTCGCTGTCAGCTATTTTCACGCCATGAATTACCGCGCCGATCAGCCTGAGTGGGAAGATCGCGATCGTTTCTACCTGTCGATTGGGCACTACGCCATCGCGCTTTACGCCGCGCTACTGGAAGCGGGCGTCATACCAGAAGAAGAACGGGAAACCTATGGCACCGATGAGAGCCGCCTGCCCATGTCCGGCATGGCCGCCTATACCCCGGGCATGGAGATCACCGGCGGTTCATTAGGTCATGGATTAGGAATAGCCGTGGGTGCCTGTCTGGGACTGAAGCAGAAAGGCTCACAGGCGCGAATCTATAACCTGCTTTCTGATGGCGAGCTGAATGAAGGCTCAACGTGGGAAGCGGCCATGTCAGCCTCACACTGGCAGCTTGATAACCTGATCGCCATTATAGACGTCAACAACCAGCAGGCTGACGGTCACAGCAGCGAGATTCTCGCGTTCGAACCGATAGTGGAGCGCTGGCAGGCTTTTGGCTGGTATACCCAGCGCGTTGATGGCAATGATATTGCTGCTTTGCAGCATGCCTTTGACGCAGCCCGCAGCTGGCCTGAACCTCAGCCGCGCGTCATCATCTGCGATACCCGAATGGGAAAAGGTGTGCCGTTTCTTGAAAGCCGGGAGAAAACCCACTTCATCCGTGTTGATGCTGATGAGTGGGACACAGCCCTGACTGCACTTGAGCAAGGAGTCTGATATGAGTTCACAACCGCAAATAAAACGGCTGACCACTTCCGCCATGATCGCCTCGATTGCTGCTGAGGGTCAGCCCACGGTTTCGGCTCCGTTCGGGCATGCGCTGGTGTCACTGGCAGAGCAGCGATCGGATGTGGTCGGTATGACGGCAGATTTGAGTAAATACACCGACCTGCATCTGTTCGCGGACGCTTTTCCGCAGCGCTTTTACCAGATGGGAATGGCGGAACAGTTACTGATGAGTGCCGCAGCAGGAATGGCGCGCGAGGGCTTTATGCCTTTTGTCACCACCTATGCCGTGTTTGCTTCCCGCCGCGCCTATGATTTTATCTGCATGGCCATCGCCGAAGAGAATCTGAACGTCAAAATCGCCTGTGCGCTGCCGGGCCTGACCACCGGTTATGGGCCAAGCCATCAGGCGACTGACGATCTGGCAATTTTTCGGGGTATGCCAAACCTGACAATCATCGATCCCTGCGATGCGCTGGAGATTAGCCAGGTCATCCCGGCGATTGCCGAACATCAGGGTCCGGTTTACCTGCGCCTGCTGCGCGGTAAGGTTCCGCTGGTGCTGGATAAATATGATTATCGCTATCAGCACGGCAAGGCCCAGCGTCTGCGAACGGGCAAAGATGCGGTTATCATCAGTAGCGGATTGATGACCATGCGGGCGCTTGAAGCCGCTGAGGTGCTGGAAAAGCAGGGCATTAAGGTTGGAGTAGTTCACTCTCCGGTGATTAAGCCTCTGGATGAAGAGACAATCCTGCGAGAAGCAGGGGAAGCGCTGCATCATAACCAGCTGGTTATCACAGCAGAGAATCATTCAATCATGGGCGGGTTAGGCGAGGCGATTGCGGGGTTGCTGATGCGGAACCATGTGACGCCTCGCTTTAAGCAGATTGCCCTGCCGGATGCATTCCTGGCAGCAGGCGCTTTACCGACGTTGCATGACCGTTATGGCATCTCTGCCGATGCGATGGTCAGGCAAATAACAGCCTGGCTCGAAACCTGATTTATAACAAAACCGGGCCAGACCCGGTTTTGTATCGTTGTTTGCCGCATCAGATAACGATTCTGTTATCGCCTCCATCATACGCACTCCTCAGGCAATATGACGATTGCCGTGCTCAACGCTGGCTACGCATCAACAGATTCTGATGAGCCCTCCAGCCGATTGTCTGTGCTGCTTAACCTCTTTAGCTCCGCATTCACTGTAAACAGTTTTACGGTCAGTCATGTCCCTTTCCTGAGCAGCCGGTTCTCGTTTTCTGCTGTTGAGCACATCCTTTCATCTGCTTTACTCAATACAGTGAATCTGTCTGAAGTAGCCGATTTCAGATCACTGGCACTTTTTCTGTCCAATCCAGCTCATGTCGTTCGCATCAACAGAAAATAATTTTAGCCGGATGAGAAAGTTATCCACTTTTTCTGTGGATAAGTGAGGGATATTTTCTGAGTATCTTTTTTCACTCTGAGAAGATGCCTTTGCTGTTAGGTGGTTACGCTGCAATTATGATCTCAACGAAGCTTTTATATCCGCTAATCAGGACAATTTTCAGCAGAAAGCGTGGCGATTTCAGGCTGAAATTCACAGACATTTTCAATTAAAAACAGTCTCTTAAGTGTTAAATTTCGCTGGCGGCCAGCATACCGGTAAAAAGACTTGCAGAGAAAGCATCAGTCGGTATGTAGCAGTTGTGCAGGAACTGAGGTCTGATGAGAAGTAACTGGTTACTAATGAACCAGCTTCCGAAAATCTTTACTTGCAATTCGCGACCGCTGAATGTGGAAAGGCAGTATTTGAACCCTTCAGAGGTAGCATCAGATTTTGAATCTGCTTTTTCCATTACAGACAATTCAGGGACTCAAAGGCTGTCAGGAACGCAGGCGAAATGTTCAGGAGGAATGGCGATTTCACAGGAATCAGATTGAAAATATTATAAATAATATCAATAAATTCAGTTATTTATACAGATTATCATCATTGAAAACCTGGCGATTTCAGCCTGAAATTCGGGTTTTCATGCATCGTCGAAGTATCTTTCGGGGTAACAAGGCAATAAAAAAGCCAGCGTCAGGCGCTGGCTGATTTGGATGTATATAAATTAACGATTGAGATATTTCTTCAGGGTCTCGGCAATGACTTTATCCAGCTCCTCCTGCAACTCTTTCGACTGCCGGTTAAATTCATAGCTGAACATCCGGCCGCGTACCTTTTTACGCGCAAAGCGATCTTTATCAGCAAAAGACCAGAGTGCAGTCGCCTGTGTTTTATCTTTCTCAGGCTCTTTCATCAATGTCTGGCTGCCCTGGCGAATCAGACGCAGAATGTGATTTTTTAGCTCATCCTCAGCAAGCCCTTCTCGCGCGCAAACCACATCTATTTCCCGCGAGATAGAATTAATCAGAGCTTCAACGCTTTGCCCGGATTCACTTAATTTGTCAGCCGCCTGCAACAGCGCTTTGTAATCAGGATAAGTCAGCTCAGCGTGATTAGGGAAAAGTGAGATCAAATCGGACGGAACGCTGGCCGCCTGAAGAGCACGCGTGACCTTCGCCTGAGATAATCCCTGATTCTCAGCGATCTCTTTTTGCGACAGTCCACCCTCTTTTAACGCCAGCAGGCGCATTCCCACTTCCCGTAGGTTATGTTCGCGGGCCGTCTGGATATCCTGCGCCAGTCTGCGTGCTTCATCGGCGCTAATAGCGGCATCAGTGACCAGTACGTCCAGCCCGGTCTTACAGTAAAGCGCAGCTGCACGCCGACGTGAGCCGTCAAGAATCTCAATGCGGTCATCGCGCATTACGCCAATGGCCGGGAAGAACTGCTGAAGCTTAATGGTGCGGATAATGTCGCGCAGTGAATCGGGTGTCAGGCCCGCCTGGTCGCGGCCATTGGTTTCCATCGTCACGAATGTTTTGTTTTCAACATCACTGGCGGCAATACGTTCAAAGCGAAACAGGGCGCGCTTGCCCGTAGCCAGAACGAATGTCTGGTTGTGCTGGCTATCTGGCGTCTCATTTTCCAGTGGAGTCTGGCTGAAGGTTCTGCCAATCGTAATTCTTTTTGCGCTCATACAAACCTCAGTTCAGGCGAATAAATTCGATACGGTCAAAGACGGCTTTTGCAAAGTCCTCTGCGGCGGATCTTGCATTTTTCAACGCTTCACTGCTGCCGACGTATGTCGAAGGATTTGCGGAGATGACCGTATCAAAGGATTCGCCGCAACGTTCGAAACCATCAAGGCGGGGAAGGGCAGCATCAAGCATGTCACCACCGAAAATTTCTTTTGCCAGGCTATGACAGAGCTTATGGTCGGCTTTATTCGAGAGCTTAGACATGAAGCCAATGTTGCCCTGCAGGCGACAGGTAGCGCCGGAATCCTCAATAATCGCAATCAGTTCAGGCAGACGCGTCAGGTATTTAAGCGTGGAATGAAAGTCGACCTGAGCCGGTGGCACCGGTGTCATCAGCAGATCAGAGGCCGCAATGGCGTTTTTCAGGAAAGCATCTAGATGCGGGCCGCTGTCGATAAAGATAAAGTCATAATCTTTCTTCAGTTTGGCAATAACGTTGCCATACAGTACGGCATGTACATTCTGCTGCGGCAAATGTTCTGCGCAAAGCTGGTCCCAGCTTGAGGCGATAAAGGCGTCATCAATGGAGGCAGGCAGCACATCCACACCTGGAATAATCGACGGAACGATAAATTCGTTCACCAGCTCATCACGGGTGACATTCTGCAGCATTGCCTGTGCCGCTGTCGCTTCCACCAGCCCGACTGAACGTTCATGATTCAAGAACATGGTTGCTGAGGACTGCGGATCAAGGTCAATCACCAGAATACGCAAATCTTCAAAAAGCAGATGAGGATGGGCACGAAGTGCATGAGCCAGTGAGACGGTAGAAACCGTTTTTGAGACACCGCCCTTCAGATTACCTACAAAAATGGTATAGGCCTCACTGTGGCGATCGCGATATTTCGGCACACCACGATGATGATAAATATCGATAATGTTCTGAATCGACATCGCATATTTAACGGAAGAACCGGCCGCACGTTTATCAAACTGATAACCGCTCTCTTCCATCTCATTTACAGCGTAATCGACACTGGCTCGTGTCAGTTTGGGCAACTTTGCTAACGCCGCTTTGGCATAAACCTGATAGTACGTATTTTCATGCAGTTCCTGCTTTTGCGCCTGAATCTGGTCGGTGAGGCTCAGCAGCATGCGTTCAGAACGCTGTGCAACCTTCATCACCTGCTTGTCATCGTTAGCCATAGTTGCTCCAAACATGTAGGATTTATGACTTTATACAGAAATCCTGCACGTGAGGCAATAAATTATCCTTTCAACATAATCTTCGTTTTTATGTAACACCATGGGTTTTGGTGAGGTTCATCACATTATTATTTCTGGCCTGGCAATTTAAGACGTTCAAATGCGAGCAGCGTTCACTGTAATCAGCAGAACATTCACTGTAATCAGTAGAAATCGATCCGCAGTAAGAGAGCAGGGGGGAGTGGATTGTACTAAGCGGGTTGATGAGTCTGTACGTTCACTGTAATCAGTAAAGTCAGTTCTGTATCAGATAACTTACACCGGAGGAATTTAACGTGGTGGTGCAGAAGACAAACCGCATTCAAAAAGCCCACGCGATAAAGCCTGACTGATGCCTGGCACTGAACGAGCCAAACGTTCACTGTAATCAGTAATGTCATTGCAGATACCCAGGCAGTAATCACGTTCACTGTAATCAGTAATCTCGCTGATCAGCTAGCAGGACAGAAAGCCGAACTGAGTAAACGTTCACTGTAGTCAGTAGTAAGAAGAGAAGAAATCCTGTTTGGTTCATAAAAGCATCGGAAACTGATGAGATAACAGGCAACTACTGTTTGGGAGCCAGAATGGATCGGCAGGCATGAACAAGACAGTCCGATAACGTTCACTGTAATCAGTAACGAGGAGATATCGAACGTTCACTGTAGTCAGTAAAAGAAGAGCCTTGCTGACAGACATTCACTGTAATCAGCAGAAGCGTCAGTTCAGTTCGACTGGAATAGCGGACAGTAGGGTTACGATACGCAGATATCACTTCGATTCTGGCAACGCTCAGGCCAGCAGACATAAACGCCTGATCATGAGTTATGTCACCACACCTTTCCCGCGAATGTTCACTATAAACAGTAAAGCGGCAAAGCGTTGCGTCAAATTTCAGCTATCATTCACTATATTCAGCAAAGCATTCACTGTAATCAGCAAAGCAGCATTCCTGAGGATCACCGTGGTGAAGACAGCTCCGCGCTACAACGTTCACTGTAATCAGTAACCGACAGGGGAATCCGCAGTACGCCGGAGCTCTGATGATGCCAGTCGGCAAACATTCACTGTAATCAGTAACAGTGTCACGCTGGCAATACTGATAAGTTTAAGCGCCTCAATACAGGACGCACGCCGGCCGTGTTGAACGTGAATGCATTCATTCACTGTAATCAGTAAAGTGCTCAACGGGAATCAGCAGAAAGAGGCGCTGTCCTGCCTGAACCAGAACGTTCACTATAATCAGCAAAGCCGATCCTGGAAGGGGCTAACCAGTTAGTAAGTAAGCACGCACTTACTTCATAAGCCTTATGGTATATAACGACAGGAAAAGAGGGGAGAAGAGTATGATTCTAAAACATGCCCCGTCTACTGATTACAGTGAACGTTACTGATTGCAGTGAATAAAGGTGGAATACTGATTACAGTGAATATGAGAGGCAGGGCGCAATATCACTTTCAACGGTAAAAGTGACACTGCCACGCAGAAATGCTGATTACAGTGAACGTCAGGAGTTAATCCTCAAACTCGATCTCGTCCAGCGAATCGATGCTCTCGAGGTTACCGATGCCATCAAGCTTAGGTGTGCGGCTATGGATAATGAAAAAGACTGAGCGGCCACGCTTCACTTCTGAATAATCCAGATAACCAATTTCCTTCAGTTGCTCCATTGCACGCCGCACCACATGGTTCTGCGTGGTGGTCTTAGAGCCGAGATTAAGGCGCATACGCAGGCGTGCCAGTGATATCGGTGCCGGATTGGTCGGCAGGCTCTCAAGGAAAGTATAGAGCGCCTGTGCAGACTCTTTACGCTTAAGACGGGATATTGCACGAAGCTGCAGCAGTACCTTGTGATCGAAGTTGTAGAGTTCAAACAGTTTGGGATCCGCCTGAATCCGCACAATATCTTTTTCGCGGTCGTAATAGGCTGACTGGACAAGGTGGGTATGATACGCCTTGCCGTTGCCTTCAAAAGAGAGCGTGTTAGTTGCAATGCGGCGCAGAGAGGCATCAAGACGCTTACGCAGTGCGGCAGACGAGTTAGCAGAGGGAATGCCGCACATCTTCACAAAATCGATAAACGGCAGTGTGACGGTATCACCTTTAGTCGGATAGCGCGAAAAAGACTGAATAATACCTGCCCAGGTTTTGAAATCGTTATCCATATCCAGCCGTGCGCCGGTAATGGTAATCTTTTCGTAGCCTTCCGCCTTTACCAATGTCAGATTCTTCAGCTCTTTCGTCGCATCCGTTGATGCCATCGCACCGGATTTACCCCGTGCGGTTGATTTCAGCGTCGGCACGAACAGTCCAAGACGCATCAATGCCACTGGCTGAACGGTATTATTCTTGTTGGGATGAAGCTGAATAACTTCACCACTGTTTTTGGTCACTGACAGAAAAGGTTCAAGTAACGCTTTGTTTTCGTTGTCTTTATCTGCCATGGCGTAGGATCTTCATTCTGTGGATGAAAGGGATCGTTTTCTGACTACAGTGAACATTAGCACTGTTTACAGTGAACATTCTACCTGGTACAGTGAATAAAGTACTGATTACAGTGAACACTTTACTGATTATAGTGAACGCGATCACCCTTTCAGCCCTTGCGGGGTGCGGCCTGCGACGATCGGGGATCTCTTAGGATCTCTCTATGATCTATTAAGGATCGTTTTTTAGGATCGTGTCACTGTATAAGTGGATAACTGCTTATCAGGCATCAGTTTCAGACTCACGGACAGGTGGCGTGATCGCATCATCATCTCCAGAGTCCTTCACGCTTGCTGTATACCGTCTTTGCAATTCAGACATTCTCAATTGATAAACAACTTCCTCACTATTATTCATTTTTCATCATTAACTACAGCGCGTATCGTTTCTCAATTACTGAACGAATGAGGAAAACAGCACCATGACTGAACATGCCCTATCACGTAACCCTGCAACAGGCGAAATTCTGGCACGCTATCCTCTGCAGAACAGCACAGAACTGGAAAAGACGCTGGCAGAAAGCGCTTCCGCTTTTGCAGCATGGCAGCGCAGCAGTATGAGTAACCGGGTGCGCGTATTGCGTCAGCTCGGCGAACAGATCCGGCTGAGAGAACAGGATCTTTCGCGCATGATTACGCTGGAGATGGGTAAACCCATTGCACAGGCTCGCGCTGAAGTACTGAAATGTGCAAATTTGTGTGACTGGTATGCAGAACATGGCCCGGCGATGCTGGCCGATCAGCCCACTCAGATTGCCGATGCGTGGCAGCGATTCCGTCCTGTCGGTGTGATCCTGGCTGTCATGCCATGGAATTTCCCCCTGTGGCAGGTTCTGCGGGGCGCAGTCAGCATGTTGCTGGCAGGTAACACCTATCTGCTGAAACACGCCCCTAACGTCATGGGAAGCGCCACACTGATGGCTGAGCTTTTCACAGCAACCGATCTGCCATCAGGTGGCTTTAACCTGATCAACGTCGACAACGACGGTGTCTCAGTCGCGATTAAAGATGACCGCATTGCGGCCGTCGCGGTAACCGGCAGCGTGCGGGCGGGTGCGGCAATCGCAGCACAGGCGGGTGCAGCGCTTAAGAAAACGGTGCTGGAGCTGGGTGGATCCGATCCCTTTATCGTGTTGGCCGATGCCGATCTTGATGAAGCCGTGAAATCTGCCGTAATCGGACGTTTCCAGAATACCGGACAGGTCTGCATGGCGGCCAAACGTTTTATTGTGGAAGCCCCCATCGCGGAAGAGTTTGAAAAACGCTTCACTGCAGCGGTGCAGGCACTGAAAATGGGCGATCCGCTGGATGAAAATACCTTCCTGGGTCCGATGGCACGCGCCGATCTGCGCGACGAACTCGACGGTCAGGTAAAAGCAACCCTTAGTGAAGGTGCGCGGCTGGTGCTGGGTGGTGAGAAGGTGGCAGGGCAGGGTAACTACTATGCGCCAACCATTCTCGCTGATGTTACCAGTACCATGACCGCGTTTAAGCAGGAGCTGTTTGGTCCGGTCGCGGCTATTGCCGTCGCGCGGGATCCGCAGCATGCGCTGGAGATCGCTAACGACAGCGAATTTGGCCTCAGTGCTACCGTCTGGAGCGGTAACGAAGAAACTGCCGATCGGCTGGCGCTGCAGCTGGAAGTCGGGGCCGTATTTATAAATGGTAACGGCGCATCCGATCCGCGGGTGACCATCGGCGGCGTGAAGAAAAGCGGCTATGGTCGTGAGCTGTCACATTTTGGTGTTCACGAATTCTGTAACGTGCAGACCGTGTGGAAGAATCGCCGCTAGTTTTTACTGCGCTGCCGGAAGATAGGCAGGTGCGGTTTTAACGACCTTACTGAGCGGACGCAGCAACCGATGCGGGGTAAACCTACTCAGCATCGGTGAAGGTGTACCGCTCAGCATCTCCTCAGCCACCAGTCTGCCCAGTAACGGGGCAAGGGTCATGCCACTATGGCTGACCATCAGATAAACGCGTGCTGAGTCACTGATGTAGCCCAGTGCGGGCAATCCATCTGCCGGACGCGATCGCTGTCCTGTTTCAATCCGCTCAATTCTCGCTCCTTCCGCATTGTTAAACAGTCGACGCAACCGACGCAGCATCTCTTTGCCAGTCAGCCCATCCGGAGAAGCGGGGCGTGACGGATCGGCATGCTGGTCAAGATCCAGTGCCTGCAGCATCAGGCGTCCTCCGCCATCCGGCCGCACATTCAGTTCCGGGGTAATGAGATTGCAGTTAAGCGGGATCGGCAAGGGCTGTGTCTGCGCCAGAAAACTGCAGGCAACAGGATCGGCGCGGTTCGCATCGGTCATCGCCAGTTCAAGTCCACACTGGCTGATCAGCTCAGGTGCCCAGCGACCGGTTGCCAGCACCAGCTGATCCCCGTGCCACTCATCACCACTGGCCAGCGTCAGATGCACATCCCGACCTGATTCAGTCAGCGTGGTCACCTCATTGTTGCAGACCAGCTGACCGCCACTGGCGCGCAGGTCGGCAAGCAGAGAAGCGATGAACAGGCTGGGATAAAGCAGGCACTCCGAAGGGAAAAACCACGCGTGCTGAATGCGGGGATCGAGCCGCAGTCCGGGCAGGGCACCCAGTAACGCAGCGCGGCTACGCTTCTCAACGGGGTAATCGAGCGTAGCAAGCTTTGCTGCGCGCTGCGTTAGCTGGCGCAGGGATGATTCATCGGCTGCCCACTCCAGCGAGCCGGTTTCAAGCAGCCAGCGGGGCCATGCACGGTGGTTCGCCTGCCATCGCCTGTGCTCGTTTATCGCCTGGGCGTTGAGTTCATGATAGTGGCCGGGTTCTTTGCCGTTGGCATTGACCCAGGCGTAGCTAATCTGGCTGGTGCCACTGCCAGGCAAGCTTTTGTCGAACACAGTGACCTGTGCGCCCCGGCGGGACAATGACTGCGCGACGGCTAAACCTAGCACGCCTGCACCGATAACAGCGATACGTTGTGGCATATCCGGCTTCTCCTGAACAGAAATCAGCGGGTGATGGCCACCCGCCGGGACGTTTTACTATTGCGGAGCGACAGTGTGCGGTCAACCGTTGCGTCAGGCGGTCATCTCATCAAACCAGGCAGGCACCGGATCGTCCAGCGTAACCCAGTGCTCCGGCCCTGCAGCCATCTCATGAGGCGTCAGCAGTGCGTGATCCAGCGCGGCAATAATGTGCTGCTCATCCATATCTATGCCGATAAATACCAGCTCCTGACGCGCATCGCCGGTACCTTCCTGCCACTGCTCAGCGATGAAATTGAGCGAATCTGCATCCTGTGGCCAGTTGTCTCGCGGCACGCTGACCCACCAGCGCCCGGCGTAACCCTGGCGAGCCACTGCGCCCGCCTGCGACCACATTGCCGCAAAATCGGGCCGGGTGGCCAGCCAGAAGTAACCTTTTGAGCGAATCACGCCGTCGAGCTGGTGGTTTACAACCTCCCAGATACGCTGAGGATGGAAAGGACGACGCGCGCGATAGACAACGCTGCGAATGCCATACTCCTCCGATTCCGGCTGATGCTCGCCGCGCAGGGTCTGCAGCCAGCCCGGGGCCTGCGCTGCCCGGTCAAAATCAAACCGGCCGGTATTCAGCAGAAAGTCCAGCGGAACCTGCCCGAACTCGCTGTTCACCATACGAGCGTGTGGGTTGAGCGCACGCAGCATACCCTGTAGCTGATGGAGCTCCGCCGGGCTGAGCAGATCCGTTTTGTTCAGCACCAGCAAATCACAGAACTCAATCTGATCCACCAGCAGATCAACCACCGATCGTTCATCCTGCTCGCCCAGCGACTCGCCGCGAGACTGAAGATCATCGACTGAACGGTAGTCGCGCAGGAAGTTAAAGCCATCCACCACGGTAATCATGCTATCCAGCCGGGCATAGGCTGAAAGGCTTTCACCCGTTTCGTCTTCAAATGTAAAAGTTTCAGCCACCGGCAGGGGTTCAGAAATGCCGGTCGATTCAATGACCAGGTGGTCGAAGCGACCAGCCTGCGCCAGACGTTTCACCTCCAGCAGCAGATCTTCACGCAGCGTGCAGCAGATGCAGCCGTTACTCATCTCGACCAGCTTTTCATCAGTGCGTGACAGTTGTGCGTCGCCGTTGCGCACCAGGGCCGCATCAATGTTGATTTCAGACATGTCATTGACGATGACTGCGATCCGTCGTCCTTCACGGTTATTCAGAATATGATTGAGCAGCGTGGTTTTACCGGCACCCAGAAAACCGGAGAGAACGGCAACCGGCAGACGTGGATCGCCGGATATCAGAGAAGAGAGTGTCATACTGTTACCTGTCAGATGAGGTTAAATAATTATGTTATAACATAACATTAATAACACTGTTTTCAATCCGGATTTCTGGTTTTGTGGCAGTTCTCAAAGTGGGTTTAAAAAAAAGGAGAGGAAATGCAGCAACTTACACTGGTTCCGCGTCTGATGCCCGTTGTCAGACGCGGCGAGAAAACCTCCACGATACGCTGGCAGGAGGGCGATATCGCCACCGGCCCGCTGAGGCTGGTCAATCAGCAGGATGAAGCCGACACGGTGATCGTCTGGGTGACGCGGATCGACACACTGCGCTTAAACGAGGTCGCTGCCAAACTGGGGAAAGAGCACGAATGGCCGGATGCGGTGCTGCTGGAGGGGATGCGCGAGCACTATCCGGCGATCAGATTGAGCAGTGAGGTGCAGCTGATTACACACCTCACACCCGCTGAAACCCGGCAGAAACTTGCTGAGCGGTAACTAGCTGTGCTCTATCACCAGCAGCGCCAGCGTATCGGCTTCCAGCGCCCGAAAGATATGCAGCTCGTCGCCCGGATAGGTAATGTAATCACCCACATCCAGCTCTACCGCGCTGTCCACCGGACCCACCAGCGCCCGGCCTTTAGCAATAATAATATGCTCAATCGTATTGGGAATATGGGGCTGTGAAATGCGCTCACTACCAGGCTGAACCTCCAGCAGATAGATATCACGCCGGACCCCGGGCGGGCAGGATGCCAGCAAAACCGCCTGATAGTCTGCCAGATCGGCAGTCACCGTCAGACCTTCTCCACGGCGGATCACCTGCAGACGACGCGCATCCGGCTCCAGCAGGCGTGAAAACGGAATATTCAGCGTCACGCACAGTGACCACAGCGTCTCAATGCCCGGATTGCCATTACCCGCCTCCAGCTGTGAGAGCGTTGATTTGGCGATACCGGCGCGACGCGCGACTTCAGCCAGTGACAGGCCGGATCGCTGACGTTCACGCACTAAGGCATTGGCAATAATGCTGATAGGGGTATTCAAACGCACTCCTGATAAACGAAAAGTTTTTTATACCGAACGCTTTGTTCGCCTTGTAAAACGATGTTGAGGTGTTCATTATATCGGATTATACGTTCATTATGAGACAGAGTGATGCTTTTTCCGCAAATGCAGTTGCTGGACAAAGGGGTGATCAAAGCGATTTTTCTGGTCTGCCTGGCCGATGGAATTGTCGGTTTATCCTATGGCTCGCTGGCCTCCGCCGATGGGTTTCCGCTCTGGGTGCCGCTGGCGCTGTCAACGCTGGTGCTGGCAGGCGCGTCTGAGTTTCTGTTTATCGGCATCGTGGCCGGTGGCGGTAGTCCTTTTACCGCCGCCGCCGCGGGCCTGCTGGTGAATGCGCGTCATCTGCCTTTTGGCATTGCGGTCAAAGATCTGGTTGGAAAGGGGCCTCAGGGCTGGTTTGGCTGTCACATCATGAATGATGAAAGCGTGGTGTTTGGTATCTCACAACCACAGCTGGCCCAGCGTCGCAGCGCCTACTGGCTGTGCGGCATCGGTATCGGCTTAATCTGGCCGGTGAGCGTTATGGTTGGGGCGGCGGTTGGCCAGTTTATTCCCGATGTCTCGGTGATTGGACTGGATGCGGTGTTTCCGGCGATCCTGATTGCCCTGATCTTCCCGGCGCTGCGACAGCGGCGGACCCGGATCCCTGCCACCGTCGGCGCGCTGCTCTCATTGCTGGCAACGCCGCTGGTTCCGGCGGGCATGCCGGTGCTGTTCTCGCTGCTGGGCCTGCTGACATGGAGATCGCGCAAATGACGCATCAGGGAATGATCATCGCCGGGATTGCCATGCTGGCCGCCGGAACGTATCTGATGCGCTTTGCCGGCGTCAGGCTGGGAAACCGTCTTCCGATTAGTGAGCGTACTCAGCAGATGCTCTCCGACGCTGCCACGGTGCTGCTACTGGCCGTCGCGGCGACCACCACGCTGTTTGAAGGCCAGCATTTTGCCGGTGTGGCACGAGTGGCAGGCGTGGGTTTTGCTCTGTTACTGGCATGGCGTCGGGCCCCCCTGATTGTCATTATTCTGGGGGCGGCAGCAATGACCGCGCTGTTGCGTTTTCTCGGCGTGGCCTGAGGCTTCTTTACGCAATCCACTGCTCTCTCTTCCGGAGAGGCTGTAAAGCGTCTCCGGCAATCATAATTGCTATCTGACCGGGCATCACGGCATGATGGTCACTCATCACCCGCCGGAGTTCACGCATGAATCGTCCGCTACAGATTGGTCTGTTACTTTTCCCCGATGTTACCCAGCTCGATTTAACCGGCCCGTGGGAGGTATTTGCACGCACGCCCGGCGTGGAGTGCCATCTGATCTGGAAAGATCGTCAGCCGGTGCGCTCCGATCGCGGCCTGTCGATATTACCGACTGCTATCTTTGACGATTGCCCGTTACTGGATGTGATCTGCGTACCGGGTGGGCCAGGGCAGATTGCCCTGATGTCGGATGAGGAAACGCTGGATTTTCTTCGACGGCAGGCTGAGCAGGCGCAGTGGGTCACGTCGGTCTGTACCGGTTCGCTGGTGCTGGGCGCTGCCGGATTGCTGAAAGGATACCGAGCGACCTCACACTGGAGCTCCATTGACCAACTGGCTTTACTGGGCGCGGAGCCGGTGAATCAGCGGGTGGTGCGTGACCGCAACCGTATCAGCGGCGCGGGCGTCACTTCCGGCATCGATTTCGCCCTGACGCTGGTGGCGGAAATCGCCGGGGACGCCGTCGCCCGAGCCGTTCAGCTGCAGATGGAATATGACCCCGAACCGCCGTTTTCCTGCGGCTCGCCGCAGACCGCGCCGCCCGAGGAGGTGGCGCAGGCACGGGCGAAAATGGCTGAGTTCATCGCCACGCGGCGTGCTGCAACGGAGCATGCCGCGCGGCGACTACAGGCTGATCAGCTTACGGACGCCGGGGATGCGCAACAGCAGCAGTGACAGCGCCATTGAGAAGATCAGCGTCAGGGCGATGACCAGCAGTTTGTCGCCCAGGGTCTGAATGCGGATAGCAGCCGCCAGCACACCAAAAATCAGGTAATGCAGGATATAAACGCCGGTCATGGTTTTGCCGAGGGTGGTCAGAAATGTGGTCAGCCATTGGGCTTTTTCCGGCAGCCGGATAGCGTTAATGCTGATCACGATCAGCACCACCAGCAGATAAACCTGTGAGCCCGTCAGCACTACGTCGTTGTGGGTCGCCAGAAAACGCGCAATAAAGTAATAGCGCTCATACAGCCAGGTAAAGAGATACACCGCGGGCAGCAGCAGCAGGCTTACCTTTATCACTCTGGGTGATGTCAGCAACTGCATCACACGTGGCGCAGCCATCAGCCGGCCGGTGAGGTAATAAAGTACCCATGTCCAGATTCGGTACTGCGGCAGCAGTGAAAAGGCCCACTGGTCCGGATAGAGGCTGGCGAGCAGGTCATAAGCAAAGGCCAGCACCAGCAACAGCAAAATCCCTGCTGCCATTACGCCAGGCCGCTGAATCAGCCAGTCGATTAGCGGATGCGAGACGTAAATGACAATCAGTGCAATCACAAACCACGGCTGGATCAGGTAGCCTTTGTGGTGCATCCCGGCAAACCAGAAAAAGCTGAACCAGAAGATAAAAATCAGCAGAATACGGCGAATTTTGCCGAGCTGCCACGCGGGCGTGTGCAGCTCGCCCGCGTCGAGATAGCCGCTAAGCAGAAAATAGAGCGGTGTGGCAATGGTCGAGATAAAACTCAGCACATTCAGCGTCAGATTAACGTCGTAATGATAGCTGTCGTAACTCTGATACAGCGTGAAAAACGACACGGCTGTGATACAGGCCAGCGTCTTCAGCATTGCCAGCCCGGTCTTATTCACCGTGCGCCTCCCGTCCGTGGAAGCAGCGATAGATCACCGGCAGTACGAGCAGAGTCAGCACCGTCGCGAATCCCAGACCAAAAATAATCACCACCGCCATGCTCTGGAAAAAGACGTCGCGCAGCAGCGGCAGCAGGCCCAGTACGGTAGTAAAGGCCGTCAGCAGGATAGGACGCAGACGCGAGGTCGCCGCATCAATAATTGCCTGCTGCAACGGCTTCTCCTGCCGGAACAGTCGGATCTCCTCAATCAGCACGATCCCGTTGCGGAGCAACATCCCTGACAGGCTGAGCAGTCCAATCAGCGCCATAAAGCCAAACGGAATACCGGTGCTCAAAAAGCCACAGGTGACACCAATCATCGCCAGCGGCACGGTAATCCAGATTGCGACGGCGTCACGCAGCGAGTTGAACATCAGCACGGTAATGATGAACATGGCCAGGAAGCCTGCCGGCAGCGAACTCAGCAATCCGCTTTGTGCTTCACGTGAGCTCTCCAGCTCGCCACCCCACTCAAGCCGGTAGCCCGACGGCAGCTTAAGTTGATCGATCTGCGGCTGAACCCGTGCCACCACCTGCGCGGAGGTTAATCCTGAGGCGGGATCGGGGTCGGTTTGCACCGTCAGCACGCGCGTACGGTCACGACGCATAATCAGCGGATTCTCCCACTCCAGCCGGAAGTCAGAAATCACATTGCTCAGCGGCACAAAGTGCTGCAGGGCAGCGCTCCAGAGCTGAATGTTTTCGATGTGATCAACACTCTGCCGCTCTTCATCAGCCGGGTAGAGCATCACCGGCATCAGCCGCGATCCGTCCCGGAAAATGCCTACGGCATCGCCGCTGAAATTCATTCTCAGCGCCTGATCGATATCGCGTTTATCAATGCCCAGCTCCTGACCACGCAGTGCGGAATAAACCGGGCGGATCACTTTACTGCGCTCCTGCCAGTCGTTGCGTACCGGGAACGTCGAGCCATCCGCCAGAAAAATCGCATCCAGCTGGCTGCCGATGTGACGCAGCACTTCCGGGTCCGGGCCGGTTACCCGCAGGGCAATCGCGCTATCACTGGCGCTGCCAAACTGAATACGTTTGATGCGCTGATTCACCTGCGGGAAGTTTTGCTGAATATAATTCTCAGTTTTCAGCGCCAGCGCATCCAGCAGTCGGCCATCCTTAACCCGCACCATAATCTGGGCGAAGTTGCTGTACTGGCGCGCCGCGTCATAGGTCAGGGTAAAGCGTAGTGCGCCCTGGCCCACGGTGGTGACCGTCGCCGCAACGTCCGGATCCTGATTAATGAACCGGGCTATTTCCGCTGCGGTATCTGCGGTGTAGTGGATATCGGTGCCATAGGGTAGCCAGAGATCGGTAAAAAAGACCGGCGTGCTGGATGAGGGGAAAAAGTTCTGTTTCACAAGGGTAAAGCCATACAGCGATAGTGCCAGCAGCGCGACCATCGCCGTCAGGGTGATCAAGCGAAAACGCAAAAGGCCGCTCAGCGTCTGACGATAGCACCGGAAAACGATGCCCTGATAAGGATCGGAGATGTCAGTTTTTGCGGGCTTCGCTGCGCCACGACGTTTCTCGCTCCAGTTGATAAATACCGGAGTCAGCGTCAGCGCAGTTACCCAGCTCAGCATCAGGGAAATCAGCAGCACCTGGAACAGCGATTTACAATATTCGCCGGTTGAGTCCTGCGACAGGCCAATCGGTGCAAAGGCGAGTATCGCGATCACCGTGGCACCCAGCAGGGGCAGGGCAGTGCGGCGCACCATGCGGGAAATCGCCTGCTGTAAAGGATGTCCGCGCTGGTGGTCGATCTTCACCCCTTCGACAACGACGATGGCATTATCCACCAGCATGCTGAGCGAAATAATCAGCGCGCCCAGCACACCCGCTGCAGTTCCAGTTTAAACAGATACATGATCAGTAGCGTGCCGAGCACGTTTAGTGCCAGTGACGCGGCAATCACCATGCCGCTGCGCAGGCCCATAAACAGCAGCAGCGTTCCCACCACAATCGCCAGCGCCATCAGGAAGTTGAGGATAAAGCCATCAACAGACTGTTTCACCTCATGCGCCTGGTTGTAGAACACCTTCAGACTGATCCCGGCGGGGGTATCCTGCTGATAGTGTGTTATCCGGGCGGAGAGCGCGTCGCCGACATCAATCACGTTGACGCCAGGCGCAAATGAAATGCCGATTGCCAGGGCCGCTTCACCATCGGCAAAATAGATATTGGCAGGATTATCGGTCACGCCACGTGTCAGGGTGGCGATATCGCGCAGATGCACGTTCTGCGGGCTGCCCGCAGGCAGAATGGGCAGGTTCGCCAGGTCGTCGAGTGTCTTTAGCTCGCCGGTAGGGTGAAAACGGATTGATTCGCTGTCGACCCGCAGCGTGCCGGCACTGGCAACGCTGTTATTCCGGTTCAGCAGATCGGCGATGCGCTGCGGCGTCATGCCATAGGCGGTCATGTTGCTGGCGGAAAGGGCAATGCGGACCTCCTCCTGCTCAACGCCCGCTACCGCGACTTTCGCCACGCCGGGCACCAGAACGAGATCGCGCCGCAGTTGATCGGCATAGTTACGCAGTTCGCTGTTCGTAAAGTCTTTGCCGTGGATGACGAAGAAGTAGCCATAAACATCGCCGAAGTCGTCGTTAACCAGCGGAGCCTGCACGCCTGGCGGAAACTGCCGGGCCGCATCGCCGACGCGACGGCGTAGCTCATCCCAGATTTGCGGCAGCTGATCGGCAAGATAGCGGGTATGGATATTGACGGTAATCTGCGACAGGCCATTGCCTGAAATGGAGGTGACATTGTCCAGTGAGGGCAGGCGTTGCAGCGCATTCTCCAGTGGCAGAGTCACCTCTTCTTCGACCTGCTGGGCTGACGCACCAGGATAGTGGGTGACAATCACCGCCGATTTGATGGTAAACAGCGGATCCTCAAGGCGGCCAATGTTCAGCAGGGCATAGATACCGCCCACGCCCAGCAGCAGAATAACCATCCAGATGCGAATGGGTTGATCAAGGAAGTGCTCCTGAATACGCATTATAACCCCCGCTCACGCTGCCAGATGCGCACCGCTTCACCGTCACGCAGCTCACCCACACCGGCAGCAACAATGCGGTCGCCAGGCTGCAGCCCGCTGATGATTTCAATACCCTGCGCGGTGAGACGACCCACTTCGACGGGGCGATCTTTAATGCGCAGCGCCTCGCCATCCTGCTCAACCAGCCAGACGTGCGGCTGGTTAGTCGGGCTACGGTCGGGATTGAACACCGCAGCCGCCGGTACCACCAGCCGCGGCTGCGCAGGGGCATTCGGCAGGTTATGCAGCTTAACGCGCACTGAGCCGCTGAGACCGGCAACGCCAGGCAGATCAGCGGGACGCGGCATGGTCAGCACCACCTGATACGTCAGCGTGGCAGCGTCGGTCTGGCTGGTGTGCTCTTTGTATTGCGCGGTGAAAAAGCGACCGGGCAGGGCGTTAAACTGCACCTCCGGCTGATAGTGAATATTCTGGATGTCCAGGCTGGTGAAGAGGGTTTCCGGCAGCGTGAAGATGACGTCGAGCAAATCGGCCCGGGTCAGCAGCGCAATCGGCTGTCCTGCGGCCACCACCTGATGATTACGCGCCTGCACTCTGGCAATCACGCCATCAAACGGCGCGCGCAGGGTCAGAAACTGCAACTCTTCCTGCGCAATTTTCAGTGCGGTAGCGGCGGCATCGCGGTTAGCACGCTGCACATCCATTTCCGATTTTGAAACGGCGCTGCGCTGGGCCAGCGTGTTAAAGCGCTGAAATTGCCGCTCCGCCAGCTGCAGCGCCGTCAGACGATCGCGTACCCGCAGTTTCGCATCCGCGTCGTTCAGGGTGGCAAGAATTTGCCCCGCTTTCACGGGCGTTCCGTCACGTATATCCAGCTGTACCAGCTGGCCCGCCCTTTTAAAAGCAAGGTCGGTATTGTCTCCGGCCTGAATACGTGCAGGAAATACCCGGATATTCTGCGCAATGTCCGGCTCAAGGGTAAAAACTTTTATTACGCGGGGTGGCGGCGCGTCCGGTTCTTTTTTTTCATCGCACGCTGTCATAAATAAGCAACAGAGAAAAACGGGAATAACCTTGCGTTTAATCATTTTATTCGCCTTAACATCAGCTATTTCACTGCGGTTTAATAAGCGTTAAGGCGTCATTAGCCTGGTGCTTATCGCCACCGGGATAAAAATATTTTTAATATTCGTAATCTTATTTTAACGAGACGGCAGGGCCGCTTCGCCTGGATCGGGTTACGCCGCCATATGAGAGACCACCAGCCAGGTCAGTAAGCCGACTAATGTGGTTGCGGTGACTGCGAGAATAACGAAACCGCAAAGCATGATAATGCTCTGTTTTTTCATCAGAGTTTCCTTTTGCGAGCCAGAGTACAAGCCGAAGCACACTGCATCAGCATAGTTAAACCTTAGCTAAACAAAAACAACGTTGTTATTCTCATAATATAGGTTAGATTTAATTTAGCCATTTTATGTTATTCATCAGACGTTTCTTACCTAAATATGATATCGGTCATTACTGGCGGGAGCGGCTTCCCGCAAAATGCATGTCTTTTAATTGCGCCTTTAATTCATCGCTAAATGGCACGAGGTTTATATATGCTAAATAATGATAAGCAGGATAAAGCGTTAGCTTTATCTGAGCGCCCCTGGTATCAGCGTAGTGTAGCCGAGATATTTTCTGACCTGCAAAGCTCTCCGGCAGGATTATCGACTGCTGACGCACAGGAACGTCTGCAGAAACAGGGGCCAAACGCGCTGCCGCAAAAAGCGGATAAATCAGCGCTGCTCAAATTTATCGCCCATTTTAAAGATGTGCTGATTTATATTCTGCTGGCCGCAGCGGTGATCACCGCGCTCATGGGCCACTGGGTTGATACCTTTGTCATTATCGGCGTAGCCGTTATCAATGCCCTGATCGGCTTTATTCAGGAGAGCAATGCCGAGAAATCGCTGAAGAGCATTCAGAACATGCTCGCCAGTGAAGCGATGCTGGTGCGGGATGGCAAACAGGTCACCGTCGCAACACGCGATATTGTGGTCGGTGACGTGGTGATGTTACGTCCGGGCGACAAAATTCCGGCTGACCTGAGACTGTTTGAAGTCAATAACCTGCGGGTGGAAGAGGCGATTCTCACCGGCGAATCGACGGTGGTGTCTAAGAATATCGACACGCTGAGTGGTGAAAAGTCGCTGGGGGACCGTCTGAATCTGGCGTTTTCCGGCACCACCGTCAGTTCCGGCACCGCCTCAGGTGTGGTCATCGCCAGCGGGGGTGATACGGAACTGGGCCATATCAACGAAATGATCAGCGGCATAAAAGAGGCTAAAACCCCGCTGCTGGTGCAGATCGACAAACTGGGTAAAGCGATTTTCCTTATCATCCTGGCGATGATGGTGGTGCTGTTTATCTTCGGTTTCATGCTGCGTGACATTCCGCTGGGCGAACTGCTGCTGTCCGTTATCAGCCTGGCCGTCGCCACCGTGCCGGAGGGTCTGCCCGCCATTATCTCCATTATTCTGTCGCTGGGTGTGCAGTCGATGGCGCGCACCAATGCGATTATCCGCAAACTGCCGACGGTCGAAACCCTGGGCGCCATGTCCGTTATCTGTTCTGATAAAACCGGCACGCTCACTATGAATGAGATGACGGTGAAAGCGGTGGTGCTGGCAAAAAGCCGCTGGCGTGTCAGCGGCAACAGTTACGAACCCAAAGGCGAAATTGTGGCTGAGCAGGGCGGCAACGCGGGTGCTTCGGCGGCACAGGATCCGTTGTTTCAGCAGTTCCTCCATGCGGTAGACACCTGTAATGAAAGTCAGCTGCGTCAGGAAAGCCAGGGGCTCTGGACGATTGTTGGCGGCCCGACTGAAGGTGCACTGAAAGTGCTGGCAGCCAAAGGTCTGACGACGCCTCAGCCGGTTGACGTGGTGAGCAAGCTGCCGTTCGATTCCCTCTATAAATATATGTCGGTCAGCTGTGTAGCTGACGGTGAATCTTATATTCTGCTGACCGGCGCACCGGATGTGCTGCTGACGCTGTGTCAGCAGCAGCAAACGCCGGACGGTGCAGAGCCGATTGACCGTGCTTACTGGGATGCGGCCATCACCACCTATGCCAGTGAAGGATTACGCACCGTTGCTGCAGCCTGGAAAAAAACCTCCGCACCCATTACTTCGCTGGATCATGCCGATCTGAAAAGTGACATGGTGCTGCTGGGGCTTGCCTGCATGATGGATCCGCCGCGTCCTGAAGCCATAACTGCCATTGATGAATGCCAGAAAGCGGGCATCCGCGTCAAAATGATCACCGGCGACCATCAGGAAACGGCAATGGCGATTGGTCAGATGCTGGGTATAGGCAACAGCCAGACGGCCATCACGGGTTACCAGCTTGAACATATGAGTGACGCTGAACTTGCCGAGGCGGCAAAAACCTATGATATTTTTGCCCGCACCAGCCCGGAACATAAACTGCGTCTGGTGAAAGCACTGGAAGCGAGCGGCGAGATCGTGGGTATGACCGGCGACGGCGTCAACGACGCACCGGCGCTGAAGCAGGCGAACGTCGGCATTGCGATGGGGATTAAAGGCACGGAGGTTACAAAAGAGGCGGCCGATATGATTTTGGCCGACGATAACTTTGCTACCATCGCGGCGGCAATCAAAGAAGGCCGTCGGGTTTATGACAACCTGAAAAAAACCATTCTGTTCGTTATGCCAACCTGTATGGCGCAGGGGCTGCTGATTATTATCGCGATTCTGATGGGTAATCTACTGCCGTTAACGCCGGTTCAGATCCTGTGGATGAATATGGCGACCTCCGCCACGCTGTCGTTTGGTCTGGCATTTGAGCCAGCAGAACCCAATGCAATGCGCCGGCCGCCCCGTAATGTCAAAGCACACGTGATGGACGCTTACGCCATCTGGCGTGTGGTGTTTGTCAGCCTGCTGATTTCAATCAGTGCCTTTGTGCTGGAAGCCTGGCTGCAACCGCGTGGCTACAGTCCTGAGTTCATCCGCACCGTGCTGCTGCAGATGCTGGTTACGGCGCAGTGGGTCTACATGCTTAACTGTCGCAACACAGATGGTTTCTCCCTGGACCGTGGCCTGCTGAAAAACCGCGGTATCTGGCTGGTGACGCTGGTACTGATTGTGCTTCAGGCGATCATTATCTACGTGCCGCTGATGAATACACTGTTCGGAACCCGCCCGCTGCCAATTAACTACTGGCTGATTTCGCTGTTTGTCAGTATCGCAATCTTCATCGTGGTAGAGATTGAGAAACGCCTTACCCGCGCATGGCGGGTGAAGACGCCGTCACTGAGTTAACTCTGACTCCGGGTCCTGCTGCGGATAGCTCGCCAGCAGGACCTTCTTAATCAGATAGGTCAGAGGAATGGCCAGTATCCCGCCCGTAATCCCCAGTAACGCCTGCCAGAAGAGAAACGCCAGCAACTGTGTAGTGAGCGCCAGATTGAGTCGTTTACCAATCAGCAGCGGTTCAATCACCGAACTCAGGCAGAGGTTCAGCACCATAAAGAAGCCTGAGACCGCCAGCGCAACCTGTAAATCAAACATGATGTAGCTCTGGATCACCGGCGGAATCGCAGCCAGGAAAGAGCCCAGCACCGGCACGTAGTTAAAGATGAACATCAGCACGCCCCAGAAAAAGGCAAACTTCAGCCCGATCAGGTGCGCACCTAAACCCACGATGATCCCGCCAAGAATACTGGTCAGTGTTTTCACCCTGGCATAAACAATCACGCTCTCAATTCCCTCCTGCAGCGCCAGATAAAAGGCCTGATTTTTTCCGCTGACCCGCTGCTGAAGCGCCGCTTTCAGCAGCGGCATCTCATAGAGCATAAACAGCAGCATCAGGAACACCATAATCCACCAGGAGATGACACCGGGAATTTGCGTCAGAAACGCGGTGACGATACGCACTATCGCACCCGCATCCACAAAAGTGAGCATCTGGTCGGGCGTCATACCGATATCAAGCCGGGCAAAAGCCAGCGTCAGCTGTTCCAGCCGTGCCGCCAGCAGCATGGGGGCCTGGCGGCTGAGCTGCATTAAATCGGGCGTCAGTGCCGTTAACTTGAGCGTGGTGACCACCATGACCATCAGCATCAGCGTAATCACCAGCAGGGATGAGATAATGCGTGGGATGCGTTTTTTATCCAGCCGGGTAATCAGAGGGTCAAGCATGATAGCCAGTAACGCCGCCAGCAGGACTTGATTGATCAGCGGTGCCGCCAGATAAAGGCCGGTGAGAATAATGGTCAGAGAGGCGAGGATAAACAGTACGCGCGCCAGCGGTTGCCAGAGAGTAAACCAGCTCAGTCCCATGTTCGGGCTCCTTCAGCAAAGATAAGCTGCAGTATAGATGAGGCTTACCTGTCAGTGCTTTGCGTCAGGTCAGAGCAGGGGGAAGAGTTATAAGAGACGCTTCAAATCCGATTATCATAGGCTCTGAATCACTGTTCAAAGCCAAATGCGTGGTCTGTCGCTATCCGGTTAGTCTATTTACGGTCCGGTTTCAGCCGACGGTCAAACCGGAACGGAATGGCCTCAGCCTGTTGAACGATCCGGGAAAACTCCGGGTGTTCAGGATTTAACAGATAGTTGTGTTCTGTAGGAGATAGAGCACTGGGAACTCGCAACGCAACCGCATCGCAGGCAGAGCACCAGGCGTCGCCATAGTCAGCCAGTTCCGCCGGCGCGTCTTCATCGGCCCAGTTTGCAGGCAATTCACTGATATCGACGGTTTGTATCAGCGCATCGGGAACATCGATGCGCAGTAGCGTGAAAGCGTCGAGGATGTGTGCTGAGTGCAGATGGACCAGTGTTTCCAGCAACGTCAGTGAGGCGGTTTCTGAGACATAAACCATTGAGATGCCGATGCTGTTCCAGCGACCGCCCGCCTCTTTTGCGCCGAATCCCGTCCAGGCGGTCGAAAGATACTTTGTCTTAGTCAGCCTGTAGAGGATCAAGAATAAACTCCATGTTCCAGACGCGTGATGAGCTTCAGGACCTCATAAGCGCCGGTTTCCGATGCCATAAGTTCTGCTGGCATTTTCCAGCTCAACGCCCGGTTAGGCTCATTCAGCCATTTTTGCGCTTCATCCTTATCGCCTTCAAACAATTCAACCGCCCGATCAATAACGCGGATAATCCGCACCAGTCGTTCGCTTTGTTCAGCGCTGAATTTCGCTTTCACGCCACGGCTGAACGTCGTGGAGGGAATACCGGACATTCTGCGCAGGTCATTTTGGGTAATCTTCGCCCAGTCGATGATGAGGTGAGCCACGTTGCCATCGAGGCCATCGTTGATCTGGCCCAGCAGAGCGACACCATCCGTACTGTGCAGGCCCGCAGCCTGCCATAAACGTGGCGGTCTGGTCTTAGCTGCAGAAAAACTGAATGTTTTCATTCGTCACCTCCAGTTGGTCATTTAATCATAACCATTTGGTTTGCACTGCGCAATTGCTGAAGCCTGATGAAAGATGTCGGATAAAGTACAAGCGCTTCTTTAACTAAGTAACGAATCAGTCTATCTTTAAGGGAATAATCATTTCCTAATGGTGCTATCAATGCACGATAACCGTAATAAAGATCGGGGACGACCACGGGCATTTGATACCGATGCGGCACTCGACAGCGCAATGCTGGTTTTCCGGCAGAAAGGCTATCACGCCACCTCAATCGGCGATTTGGGCCATGCTATGCAGCTGACCACTGGCAGCATTTACAAAGCCTTCACCGACAAACAAACGCTGTTTGCTACGGTCTTTGCCCGCTATCTCTCACAGCGTAACGGCAGCTTAGCTGCGCGGCTGGCGCAATGTGAAAATGGCCGTGAGCAACTGGCGGCGCTGCTGAATTTTTACGTGGATTCAGTGCGCGATGTGGAAGGCGAGCGCGGCTGTCTGGTCGCGGTAAGTGCCGTGGAGTTGCAGACGCTGGATGAGGAGCTGGCCGGCGCGGCCAGCGCGGCGCTGATGCGCAATCAGCAGAACTTACAGCAGATGATCAGGCTGGGTCAGCAGGATGGTTCGGTTAACCCTGCACTTGACTGTGAAGCCACCGCTTCGCTGATGCTCTGTATCGTGCTGGGGATGCGCGTCGCCGGTAAAGTTGCGGCTACCCGGCCCGATAGCAGCATCATCCCTGTGGCACTGAAGTTACTCGACTGAATTTTTTTATCCATTAAGGAAGTGATCGTTTCCTTATTATCCGGAGGCTTTATGTATTCTCAACCCGCTTATCAGCATCATTTTATCAACGTGGGCACACAGCGCCTGCACTACCTTAGCGCTGGCAGCGAACACGCCGAAACAGTGGTGTTGCTCGCCGGTTTTCCGCAGAGCAGCTACGCCTGGCGGGAGGTGATTCCCCGGCTGGCCAGTCGATTTCATGTCATTGCACCCGACCTGCCGGGGCAGGGTGATTCAGATTTCCCGGTCAGTGGCTATGACACCGACAGTGTAGCGACATGCATTGTGACGTTGCTAAATCAGCTGGGAATCGAACGCTTTCATCTGGCCGGACATGATGTCGGAGCATGGATTGCCTGGTCACTGGCGGCAGCCCATCCCGATAAGGTCAGCCGTCTCGCGCTGCTGGATGGCGGCATTCCCGGTGTGACTCTGCCTGACCTGCTGCCGATGGTCGGTGATAGCGCCTGGAAAACCTGGCATTTCGGTTTTCACTGTGTGGATGATCTGCCGGAAGCCCTGATCACCGGCAGGGAGGCGATCTACCTTGACTGGTTTTTTAACCGCAAAGCAGCGAATCCTCGTCGAATTGATGCGACGGCGCGTCGTGAATATCTGCGCATTTTTCAGCAGCCCGGCGCGTTACGCGCGGGACTGGCTTTTTACCGCGCCTTCTCGCAGTCGGCAGAGCAGAACCGTCAGCGTGCGTTAAACGGTAAGCTGGCAATGCCGCTGCTGGCGGTGAGTGCTGATCAGGGATCGATACCCGATATGGCTACGCCGTTACGCGCTGTGGCGCAGCAGGTAAACAGTGAAACTATTCTCAACTGCGGTCATTTTATTCCTGATGAACAACCGGAGAAATTAGCGGAAATACTGGCAGACTTCTTTATTTAACCTCCGGATATACGCTGAATAACACCGCTCAGAAAGTAGGGAAAGTAATGTGGGGCGGCGGATTATTAATATTATTGCTGATCCGCTGCTATCTCATACGGCTTTCCAATAAATAAACCTAAGCTACTGATTATTAATGGTTCCTCGTGTGTTATAACGCGTTGCTTTCTGTCACGTGCTGTGAATAAATAAACGGTCACCACCATCCAACGTCAGGATGAGATTAAAAAGAGGGCCGGCACCAGACTGCCGGCCTCATATTGCCGGGGCTGCGATGAATCAGGAAAAAGAACGACTGGCCGGGGAAATAAAAGCCAGAGTTAATGAAATTGAACCGCAATTGGTGGCGATTCGGCGTGATATCCATGCGCATCCGGAATTAGGCTTTGATACGCTGCGTACCGCCAGTCTGGTCACAGAGTATCTGCAGGCGCTGGGATTGAATCCCCGGACCGGCGTTGGCCGCAGCGGTGTCGTGGTGGATATCGACGGCGCGGAGCCGGGTAAAACACTGCTATTGCGTGCTGATATGGACGCGCTGCCCATACATGAACAGACGGGTTTACCCTTTGCCAGCCGCTATCCCGGCAAAATGCACGCCTGTGGTCACGACATTCACACGGCGACGATGCTGGGTGTGGCCACAATCCTGCCGCACTATCGTCAGCAGCTAAAAGGCCGCGTCCGGCTGATCTTCCAGCCTGCGGAAGAGACACCAGAAAGTGGTGCTGAGGCGATGATCGCCGACGGTGTGGCCGACGACATTGACTGGGCGGTGACCCTGCATAACAAACCTGAACTGGCTGCGGGTGACGTTGCCCTGACGCGCGGCGCCAGTACTGCCTCCAGCGACGAATTCGACGTGACGGTACAGGGTGTATCGACCCATGCGGCCCGTCCGCATATGGGCACTGACCCGATACTCGCCACTGTGCATCTCATCAGCCAGCTCCAGACCATCATCTCGCGTGAACGCGATCCTGCTCACTCCGCCGTGTTAACCATCGGGCACATTCAGGGCGGCACCACCCACAACATCATTCCTGACAGCTGTCTGTTTCAGGGCACCATCCGCACTAAATCACCGGAAGTGCGGGCTGCGATGGAAGCGTCATTTAAACGGATGTGCGAAGGGGTGGCGCTGGCGCAGAACGTCCGCGTAGAAGTTAACTTCCAGCGTGGCGTTCCCCCCTTAATGAACGACGATCGCCTCATCGATTCACTGGAGCAGATTCTGTCGCATCAGTTTGAGAAGGCCATCATCGCGCAGCCCAGCGCCAGCTTTGGTGCTGAGGATTTTTCACTGTTTACGGAACGGGTACCGGGTTGTCAGATTCATATTGGATCCGCTACGCCGGGCCGTGACGATCATCTGCATAACTCCGACTATCAGCCGGACGAACGCAGCATTGCCGCCGGGACGCAGGCGCTGACGCGCCTTGCTATTGATTTACTCTCTTAATAATAAAGACATGAGGTTTATATGATGATGCGCAACCGCCTGTTCACGGCTTCTCTGACCGTGGCACTGCTCGCCACTTCCGCCTTCAGCCAGGCGAAAGATTTCGGCACCCTGAAGTTTGCTACCGAAGCGGCTTATCCTCCGTTTAACCAGACGACCCCGAGTGGAAAAATCGTCGGCTATGAGCCGGATATGGTAGCGGAGCTGGCGAAGCGTGCAGGTTTTAAATATGAAATCATCGCCCAGAAATGGTCAGGCATGATCCCGGGCCTCATCGACGGTAAATATGATGCGGTGATAGACGCGGTGACGGTGACGCCAAAGCGCGCTGAAGCGATCGATTTTACTCATCAGTACACCGTCAGCGTCTCCAGCTTTGTGACCGCGAAAAAAAGCCCGCTCGCCACGCTGCCAGGCAGCGGCACGGTGGTGACGGCGGATGACGATGCCGGTATGAAAAAAGCGATCGACGATCTTAAAACCACGTTTAAAGGCAAAACCATTGCGGTGCAGGTCGCCACTATTCAGGCGGACTTCCTGCAGAAATACCTGGGCGATGTGGCCACTATTCGCACCTATCAGGCCGGTCCTGAAACCTTCGCTGACCTGATGAATGGCCGTGTTGATGCCGTCATGGCTTCACGCACCAACCTCAATGCCTTTGTGAAAAAACACAGTGATGCCATCAGCAGCAGCGGTTATGGCTTCTCGGGTGGTGTGCTGGGCGCAGGTTCGGCGATTGGTCTGCGTAAAGGTAACAGTGAGCTGCAGCAGGTGCTGAATCAGGCGCTGGACTCGATGATCAAAGATGGCACCCTCAGCAAACTGTCGATGAAATGGTTTGGCGAAGATGTCGCGCCAAAAGCGTAACTGCTGATGCTGATGAATATTGACTGGCAGATACTGGGCTTCGGGGATGAGGGCTGGGGAGCCGTGCTGCTTAACGCCGCCGCCATCACGGTCAGCGTGTCGCTCTGCGCCTGGCTGCTGGGTGCCCTGTTGGGCAGCGTGCTCTGCTGGATGCAGATTGCCGGTTCGCGCTGGCAGCAGCGGCTGGCGGCAGGCTACATCACGCTGTTTCGCGGCGTGCCGGAGCTGCTGGTGATCTACCTCTTCTACTTCGGAGGACGTCAGGTGGTCTCCACGGTAGGCACCGCGCTGGGCCTACAGGGGCCGTTCGATGTGAACGGTTTTGTGGCGGGCGCGATCGCCATCGGGCTGATCTCCGGTGCCTATCAGAGCGGCGTATTTCGCGGCGCGTTCTACGCCATTCCGGGCGGTACGCTGGAAGCGGCGACCGTGACCGGCATGGGACGGCTGATGATGTTTCGCCGCATCATCGTGCCACAGGCGTTACGCACCGCGCTGCCAGGTATGGGCAATCAGTGGCAATCGGTGATCAAAGAGTCGGCGCTGGTCTCGGTCACCGGGCTGGTGGAAACCATGAACCAGGTCTCGACCGCAGCCAACTCTACCCAGATGTCCTTTTTCTTCTACAGCGTGGGTGCGGTGATCTACCTGATTATCACCACCTGTTCCGATATGGTTTTCCGCTACGTGGAAAAGTTTGCGATGCGCGGTCAACAGCGCGTGAAGGGATAAGGAGTCCACGTGGATATGATGTTTTTACAGCAGACGCTGCTGGCGCTGCTTAAAGGATTGCCGCTGACGATCAATCTGGCGCTGCTCTCGCTGCTGGGGGGCGGCGTGCTGGCATTGCTGCTTAACCTGCTGCGCATGACGCGCGTCGGCAGCTTGTTCTGCCGTTTCTACGTCTGGCTGTTTCGCGGTACGCCATTGCTGATCCAGATTTTTATGGTCTATTACGGCCTCGGCAGTTTACCGGCAGTGCGCGAAAGCCTGTTCTGGCCGTTGCTGCGCGATCCTTACTGGTGCGGCTTGCTGGCGCTTATCCTTAACGATGCGGCTTACACCTCGGAGATTCTGCGCGGCGGACTGCGTGCCGTCAGCCAGCAGTCGCTGGAGGCGGCTAAGGTCTCGGGCATGTCGTCGTACAAGATCTTTACCCGCATCACCTTACCGATTGCGATTCGTCAGGCGCTGCCGGCTTACAGCAATGAAATTATCTCGATGATTAAAGCGACGTCGCTGGTCAGCACCATCAGCCTGATGGAAATGACCGGCATTGCCGACTCAATTGTCTCCTCCACGTTCCGGGCGCTGGAGGTGTTCCTGAGCGCGGCGGTGATCTACCTGATACTGACCATGCTGGTCAGCAAAGGCGTATCGATGCTGGAACGACGCTTATCACCTTACTATTTCGGAGCACGATCATGACCGCACCTACTATCATGCTGAGTCATCTCAGAAAGAGTTATGCGGAACACGAAGTGCTGCACGACATCAGCCTGACCGCGCAGGATGGCGATGTGATTTCGCTGATTGGTGCCAGCGGTTCAGGCAAAAGTACGCTGCTACGCTGCATCCCGTTTCTTGAAGTGCCGCAGGCGGGTGAAATTGCGGTCGGCGAGGTAAACGTCACGCTGGATAACGCCGACGAAAAACTGAGTCGTGAGCAGCGCCGTCGCATCAAGCTGATGCGGATGCAGCTTGGCTTTGTGTTTCAGAGCTTCAATCTGTGGCCGCATAAAACGGTGATGCAGAACATCATTGAAGCGCCGGTTCATGTGCAGAAGCGCAGCCATAAAGAGGCGATTGAAGAGGCCGAAGCGCTGCTGCATAAAGTGGGGCTTTACGCAAAACGCGACGCCTGGCCGTCGCAGCTGTCAGGCGGACAGCAGCAGCGCGTGGCGATTGCCCGGGCGCTGGCGCAGCAGCCGAAAGCGATCCTGTTTGATGAACCGACCTCTGCGCTGGATCCGGAGCTGGTGGGTGAAGTGCTGCGGGTGATCCGCAGTCTGGCAGAAGAAGGGCGCACCATGATTATCGTGACCCATGAAATGGGCTTTGCGCGTGACGTGTCCAACAAGGCGGTGTTTCTGCATCAGGGGATGATTGAGGAGTCGGGTTCACCGGAACAGGTATTCCTCGATCCGATTTCGCCGCGCTGTCGTGCCTTTGTGAACAGCCAATTTGAGCGCAATGCAGGCTAGAATAACCGGGATCATGCAATCTGGCTTCAGCACTGATAGCTATCGTTTGAAGCCATGTTCAGGATTAATCACTCTGGCGCAGGCCGCCCGCCAGCTGGGTGAACACCTCGATCATCTTCGGCAGTGCCTTTTCCGGGTCACTGCTGGAGCCGACCCAGAGGGCAGCATTCAGTGCTGCGCTATTCAGCAGATGCGCGGCGGCATCGGCGTCTACCGCCTTGATCGTTCCGCTTTCGGTCAGCTTCATAATCGTTTCGCGCGTGGCTTCCAGACAGCTGTTCTGGCTGGGCCATTGCGCGGGATCACCCAGAAATGCCGGGCCATCGCGCAGCACAATACGCTGCACTTCGGCCTCCATGGCTAACTGAATATAGGCGATACCTTCTGCCACCAGCTTCTCCCATCCATCTGCCACGCCGGATGCGGCTGCTTTAGCCCGCTGTGCCATCTCACCATCAACCTGTGCCACGACCGCCGCCAGCAGCCCCTTTTTATCGCCGAAGTTATGGTAAAGCGCACCACGGGTCAGGCCCACGCTGGCCGTCAGTTCATCCATAGATGCCGCCGCAAACCCTTTTTCAGCAAATGCGGTGCGCGCTGCTGCAATTAGCTTTGTACGGTTCTCTTCCATTGTTTCAGCGCGACGTTTAACGGTCATAAGCTCTCCTTTCACATACGTCTCGTATATTATTTGACATACGCGGCGTATGCGTGATTAATTTGACATACGCCGCGTATATTAAATCAATCCTGTGTACGCCGCATCCTGCTTTCCCGACAGACGCTATGAAAGGAACCACTATGATTACGCGCGAACCTGTTTTCCCCGCTAACCGTCATGCCCTGTATGAGCAGCATGGTTATTCTGCTGCCATCCGCTCAGGCGATCTACTGTTTGTCTCCGGTCAGGTGGGCAGCCGTGCTGACGGCACGCCCGAGCCCGATTTTGCTGCTCAGGTTGAACGGGCGTTTGAAAATCTGGCGGCGACGCTCGCTGCGGCAGGCTGCACTTTTGACGACCTGGTCGATGTCACCACGTTCCACACCGATCCGGAGAACCAGTTTGAAACCATTATGCAGGTGAAGCAGTCCATTTTTCCGCAGCCGCCTTACCCTAACTGGACAGCGGTAGGGGTCACCTGGCTGGCGGGATTTGATTTTGAAATCAAGGTGATTGCCCGCATTCCGCCACAACAAAAATAATCTGTTCGTGCCGTAAAAGGATGCCGGAAGAAAATAATTAAAAATTTTTGCATCCGTTTTCTTCACTCATTCGTATTAACAGATAAGGGCACATCGGCCCTGTCTGCAAACTCAATGAGGGAAGTGAAAATGAAACCATTCCTGCCAACTCTGCTTTTTTCTGCATTAGTTTTCAGCGGTGCCACCTATGCGGCATCCATGGACAGCGATACGGTCATGGTCGGTGGCGCTGCCATGTACCCGTCAAAAAATATTGTTGAGAATGCTGTTAACTCGAAAGATCACACCACGCTGGTCGCGGCTGTTAAAGCCGCCGGTCTGGTTCCGACGCTCGAAGGGAAGGGGCCATTTACCGTTTTTGCGCCGACCAATGCCGCCTTTGCAAAATTGCCGCAGGGCGCGGTCGACTCTCTGCTTAAGCCAGAGAACAAACAGAAGCTCACCAGCGTTCTGACCTATCACGTGGTCGCAGGAAAACTGGACATGAAAGCGCTGGAGAAAAAAATCAAAGCGGGTGGAGGCAAAGCGGAGCTGAAAACGGTAAATGGCGCATCGCTGTGGGTGATGGCAAACGGCCCGCACAACATTCAGCTTAAAGATGCTCAGGGCAATGTCGCTAACATTACCACTTATGATGTGAATCAGAGTAACGGCGTCATTGACGTTATCGATACCGTGCTGATGCCGTAAAGCGTTACCTATACTGTGTGTAGCCACTGATACTGTGGCTACACCTTTAACAGGGAAGCCGATGACAAAAACTGTGCCTCATATTCAGGCTGACTTAATGAACCAGATTGCCTGCGGCGATAAATCTGCGCTGGCGCAGCTCTATCACGTCCTCTCACCCCGGCTTTACGGCATTATTCTGCGTATGGTCAGACGGCGCGACTGGGCAGAAGAGATCCTCCACGACACCTTTATTCAAATCTGGCAGTCGGCAAACTACTACGACCACAAGCGCAGTGAACCGCTCATCTGGCTCAGTCACATTGCAAGAAACAGAGCGATCGATTTTCTGCGTAAACACGAGAACAGATGCTGTTCGATAGAGGAAATCAGCGAAGCGGAAGCGGGTTTTGAGCGTTCACGTCCCTCTGACGACAGTCCTGCTGAGGCGCGTCGCCTTCAGCACTGTATGGCGCAGTTACCGTCAGAACAGCGACAAAGCCTTTCGCTCGCCTATTATCGTGGTCTGTCACAAAGTGAGATCGCACTCTCCATGAGCCAGCCCGAAGGCACGGTAAAAAGCTGGATCCGTCGCGCGTTAACCCATCTTCGGGAGTGCATAGGCTTATGACTGGTCAGGAAAACGATGATCTCACTGCCGCGGAATATGTGCTTGGGCTAACGGACGCTGACACCCGGCAACGGCTGGATAAACGCTTTAATGACGATGCAGCCTTTGCCGCTGAGGTGGTGCGCTGGCAGAGCGCGTTCAGTGGCATTGACCTGACGACTCAGGAGGTCGCCCCGCCTTCTGCACTCTGGCAGCAGATTGCGCAGAATCTTGAGCGGAAACCTGGCATCCCCGGCAATAAACGCAAACAGCAGCATCCCGGATTCTGGCTCGGCTGGGGCCTCGCCGCGGCAATGACCGGCATCCTCGTATTTAGCTGGGTGACGAAGCCTGATGCGACACACGCGCTGCAGCCGATCGCGGTACTCAGCGGCGCGCAGCCTGATGTACAGTTTGTGGTGAGTCTGGACAAGCGCGCGTCATTAATTCAGGTTTCTGCACTGAACGTCACGCTGCCAGAAAATAAAAACTTACAGCTGTGGCTGATTAAGGGCAGTGCTCCGCCACAATCATTGGGACTGATCGATCACCGTGACAGTAACGCCTTTAAGTTGCCTTCCGGGGAGCTGGATAATAAGACCATACTGGCGGTAAGTCTGGAACCGGTGGGTGGTTCCAAACTCAGCGGGCCGTCCGGGCCGGTGATTTTCCAGGGCAAAGTCACGCTGCTTTAACTTTCATCAGCAGGGATTTATCTGCCGCCTGGCGGTTATTGCACGTTTTGGCCTGGAAGAGGGGTAGCCAGGCCAAAACGTGCATCAGAAGGTCAGTCTGTGTTTTTTGATTTGATGGCTGAAATGAGTCGGCCCCTCAGCCAGCCCGTTCCTGAATGGCCAGGGCAGTAATTTGCGTTAACGGATAAAACGTCGCTCCCCCGGCACGCGGGAGAGCGACACGCTCACGCAATCAGGATTGCCCGGATATCGTTGACGTTTGTTAACGTAGGACCGGTTATCAGCAGATCATCCAGCGCGTGAAAATAGCTGTAACTGTCATGGTTATCGAGAGAGTTAAGCGCATTAAGGCCGCTCAGTTTGCCGCGTATGAGTGTGTCCGGAAAGACTAACGCCCCTGCCGCATCTTCTGTGCCATCAATACCGTCACTGTCACCAGCGATGGCCCAGATACCCTCCTGACCCTGCAATGCACAGGCAAGGCTGAGCAGAAACTCGGTATTACGTCCCCCTTTCCCAGCCTGACCCTGCCTGACCGTCACGGTAGTCTCACCTCCCGACAATAGCAGCGCAGGACCGCGAACCGGCTGACCATGCTGCTTCACCGATCTGGCGATACCGGCCATCACCACCGCCACTTCACGGCTTTCACCCTCTATTGCGTCCCCCAGAATCAGCGGCGTCAGCCCGTGCAGGCGTGCGGCCTGCGCCGCCGCCTGCAACGCCAGCGCAGGTGCCGCGATCAGCCTGACTTCACTGTTCACTGCGTTTTCCACCGGACTGGCGGGCTGGTTCAGTACTTTGCGAACCGCTTCAGGGACCGCAATACCGTAACGTTCGAGCATCCTGAGCGCGTCGGATGGCGTACTGTGATCGGCAACGGTAGGGCCGGACGCTACGTCCGTCGGGTCATCGCCCGGCACGTCGCTGATGATCAATGACACGATACGCGCCGGCTGCGCCAGGCGTGCCAGCTTGCCGCCTTTTACTGCGGAAAGATGGCGACGGACCAGATTCATCTCCCTGATGCTGGCACCACTGTGCAGCAGTGCGCGGGTAATTTTCTGCTTATCTGCCAGCGTCAGTTCCGGTGCAGGCAGCGCCATCAGCGCTGATCCTCCCCCTGAAATCAGCGCCAGCACCAGATCATCCGGTGTTAACCCGCGCAACGTCTCCACAATCAGCATCGCCGCCGTTTCGCTCATGGCATCTGACACCGGGTGGGCCGCCTCGATAATACGGATGCGTCCGGCAGGCACCGCGTGCCCGTAACGCGTGACGACGACGCCTGACACATCCACATCCGGCCAGGCCGCATCGACCGCTGCCGCCATCGCCGCTGAGGCTTTACCGGCACCGATCACTACACAGCGGCCACGCGGTTTTTCCGGCAGGTTCGGCGGGATAACCGGCCCGGCCCGGGCGCTGTCAACAGCGTGCTGAAAAATATCGTGAAGGATCGTCGCGGCCTGTTCATTTCTCATGGTTATGCCGTCTCGGTAACGTCAGCGCTGGCTTCGATAAACTGCACGACCGCGCGGGTGACGTCAGCGGTCGTGGCAGTGCCACCCACATCCGGCGTCAGAATGCCTTTCTCGCAAACATATTCGATGCTGTCCATAATCAGCGCAGCGGCGTCACGTTCGCCCAGATGCTCCAGCATCTGTACGGCGGTCCAGAACGTGGCTATCGGGTTTGCGATGCCTTTGCCGGTAATGTCGAAGGCTGAGCCATGGATCGGTTCAAACATGGAAGGGAAGCGGCGTTCGGGATCAATATTGGCGGTCGGTGCAACGCCCAGACTTCCGGCCAGCGCACCGGCAAGGTCTGAAAGGATATCGGCGTGCAGGTTAGTGGCAACGATGGTATCCAGCGTCTGCGGATGCAGCGTCATACGGTGTGTCATGGCATCGACCAGCATTTTGTCCCACTGCACATCCGGGAACTCAAGCGCCACTTCGGCGGCGATTTCATCCCACATCACCATCCCGTGGCGCTGGGCATTCGATTTGGTCACTACTGTCAGCAGTTTGCGCGGACGGGACTGCGCCAGTCTGAAGGCATAGCGCATAATCCGCGTCACACCAACGCGGGTAAAGATCGCCACCTCGGTACCCACTTCTTCCGGTAAACCACGATGTGTGCGGCCTCCATTCCCGGAATATTCACCTTCGGAGTTTTCACGCACAATGACCCAGTCCAGATCGCCCGGACCGCGGTTTCGCAGCGGAGAGGTTACGCCAGGCAGGATTTTGGTGGGTCTGACATTGGCGTATTGATCGAAACCCTGGCAAATGGGCAGACGCAGACCCCACAGCGTAATGTGGTCAGGTACATCCGGTGCGCCGACCGCGCCAAAGTAAATAGCATCAAATGTCTTCAGCGTGTTCAGCCCGGTTTCCGGCATCATCACGCCATGCTGTTTGTAATAATCTGAGCCCCAGTCAAACGTCTCGATCTCAAACTTCAGCTGCGGATTGTGGCGTGTCAGCGCCTGCAGAACTTCAATACCCGCTGAAATAACTTCCGGACCGATACCGTCGGCAGGGATGGCAGCAATTTTGTAATTACGCATAGTAACTTCTCCAGTTAATGAGTATGAGGATGAGGAATTTCGGCTGTTTGCGGCTTATTCGTTCTGGCAGAGAGAATCAGAACAACCAGAACAGAGAGCCCCAGTAATCCGGCGACAAAGTAGAGGCCCCAGGTATAGCTACCCGTCTGCTGACGGATCACGCCAATCATCATCGGGCCGATAAATCCGCCGAGGTTGCCAATCGAGTTGATGGTAGCGATGCCCGCCGCTGCCGCCGGCCCGCTGAGGAAGAGCGTCGGCATACTCCACAGTGGGGGCTTGGAGGCACTGATACCTGCGGTGACCAGGCTCAGGGCGACGATGACGGTGAAAAGCGTGCTGACGTTACCGGCATAAATCAGTCCGACGGCAGCCAGCAGGCACGCGCTAATCACATGCCAGCTGCGTTCCCGGGTGCGGTCAGAGTGCCGCGCCCAGAGGATCATGGCGATAACTCCGATTACAGCCGGAAAGGCGTTCAGGAAACCTATCTCCATTGAGGTCGCGCCGAAGCTGCGGATAATCTGCGGTGACCAGATGCCAAGCGTGTACAACCCGGCCGATGTACCGAAGTAGACCAGAGCCAGCGCCAGCACGCGTTTATCCGCCAGTCCCTGCCAGGCGCTGGTGTGGCTCTGTTTTGCTGCCCGGGCCTGCTCCTCAGCGCGCATAGTGTTTTCCAGCCAGGTACGTTCCTCGTCGGTCAGCCATTTCGCTTTGGCCGGGCGGTCGGTAAGAAAGAACAGGACAACCACGCCGAGCAGTAATGCCGGTATCGCTTCAACGACGAACATCCACTGCCAGCCGGCATAACCCAGAAAGCCATGCATCTCCAGCAGTGCTGCCGAGATGGGCGATCCGAGTGCCGTAGAAAGGGGCGCTGCAGCCATAAAAATCGCCGTAACCTGAGCGCGTTTTGCTGCCGGGAACCAGTAGCTGAGATAGAGGATGATGCCGGGAAAAAAACCGGCCTCCGCCACGCCGAGCAGAAAACGCAGAACATAAAAGCTGGTTGTGCCCTGCACAAAGGCCATACAGCCTGAAACCAGGCCCCAGGTGATCATCACGCGGGCAATCCAGATGCGGGCACCGACTTTATGCAAAATTAAGTTTGACGGGACCTCAAACAGAAAATAGCCGAGAAAGAAAATGCCAGCGCCCAGCCCGAATACGGTGGGTGAAAATCCCAGATCCTGGTTCATGGTCAGGGCCGCAAAACCGATGTTCACCCGGTCCAGAAATGCGATGAAATACAGCAGCATGATAAAAGGAATGATGCGAAGGGTAACCTTGCGCATAACCTTTTTTTCGAGGTCATTATTCATTTCGCGATGCTCCACAGTCATGTAGGGTTGTTATTGTTTTGTAATAATCCCAGTATGAAGTTTTGAGCAGCTTTATCATCGGCACTGCTTTATACAAATAATTTGCATAATCAGATTCTGGTAAAAAAATGGATATAAATCAGTTACGTTGCTTTATTGTGCTGGGTGATGAACTTCACTTTGGACGGGCTGCCCGTAAGCTTGAAATGATGCCTGCGTCACTGAGTCGCTTCATCAGACTGCTTGAAGAGGATTTGGGAATAAGGCTGCTGAACCGCTCAACCAGAAATGTCTCGCTGACGCCTGAAGGAGCGGCTTTCCTCAATGAGGCCAAAACCGTTATCGCGGATTTCGATGCGCTGCGGTTGAGGTTCCTTAAAAACAGCTTAACGCAGAAAAGAACGCTGCGAATTGGCGCTATTGATAGCGCCGCCAGAGGACTACTGCCGAAACTCATTAATCTGTTTGTCAGGCAGTTTCCTGAGGCGGATATCCATATTACGGAAGATAAATCTCACACTCTTATTCCGCGGCTTTTATCGGGGTGGCTGGATGTGGTCCTGATACGCCCTCCTGAACAGGTTGATGCCATGCTGACGACGCGTTTCATTGCTAATGAAACCTGCGTGCTCGCTGTTCCGGCCCATCACCGGCTTGTTGATTATCCCGAGGTCACTATCCGTGATTTTTGTCATGAGCCGGTGATCATGCCAGAAAGGCGTACCCGGCCTCACAGCCATGATCTCACGATGAATGTGTTCAAAGCGGGTGGCTGCACACCCGTCATTGCACAGTATGCTGAAGAGAAACAGACCATCCTGAGCTTTGTTGCCGCCGGTCTGGGCATTGCTCTGGTGCCGTCATCCTATAAAAATATGAATGCTGACGGGGTTAAGTATCTGACTCTTTCGCCAGCCATTGACATTGAGGGGCTTCCGCTCAGTGCGATGTGGCATCAGGGAAACAATAATCTTTATGTCAGCGCCCTGCTGGATATGCTCGCTGATAACCTCGACGCGCTGACACGTGAACTGTAAATATCGATTATTTTCAGGAATAAATTACTGGATCAGATAAGTTATTTTACCTGAGCGATGTACAGTTTTACCGATAGCATCCAGCCAGATAAAAGCCCCCATCAGGGGCTTTATCACTCTTATTTCTCTGCGGGCGTATTGCGACATGTCGCCAGTATATCGTCTGCTGCGACATATTCGCGGGTCTGAACGCCGGTCATGCCCAGCATGGTTGAAAAAAGATTATCCTGAGAATATTTTTGCGAAGTCGCCATCCGGTTCAGGCATGTATAGTCAACGGCATAACGCTGCTGGTAATCGGGTGACAGCCAGATCAGCAGCGGCACGCGAGTCTGAAATTCAGGTGCGATAGCATAGGGCAGGCCATGCAGATAGACGCCTTTCTCGCCCAGTGACTCACCATGATCTGACAGATAAACCAGACTGGTTGTAAACTTCTCCTGATGGGCTTTAAGTAATTCAATCGCTTTATCGACAATATAGTCCGCATAGAGAATGGTATTGTCGTACGTATTAATCAGCTGCTCCTGAGAGCACTCCTGTATCTGTTTCGTCTCACAGGTTGGCGTAAATTTACTAAACGCCGGGGGGTAACGATGATTATAGGTTGGGCCGTGGCTGCCAATCGTATGCAGTACAATAACGCCATTACCCTTAAGCTGGTTGATATAGGTCTCAAGGCCATGGAAAAGCACTTCGTCATAGCACTCGCCTTTGATGCACATTCCCGGAAGATTGAGGGCTGTCATACCCTGATTAGGCACCCGGTCGCAGGCACCTTTACATCCACCATCATTCTCGTGCCACAAAACGCTCAGGGCAGCCCGCTGAATAATATCCAGTAATCCCTCCTGATGACTGGCCAGCGCATCATCGTAGTGTCTGCGCGGCATATTTGAGAACATGCAGGGGACCGAGACCGCCGTAGAGGTGCCACAGGATGCGACGTCAGGGAAGTAGACAACGTCTTCTTCTGCCAGCAAAGGGTTGGTGGGGCGTGGGTAACCGCCCAGAGAAAAATTAGCGGCGCGGGACGTTTCGCCTACGACCAGAATCGTCAGGTTCTTTTTCGGGCCGTTAAGCATCTGGGGGCGTTGATGGGCATCTTCACCTATTTTCACCAGAGGAAGATTCGCCCGCTCGCGATGATTATAGTAAGAGAGCGAGGCAGCGATAAAATTAGAAGGGCTCAGGGATTTCAACAGCTGGTGGTTATTGCGAATCAGTGATGCATAGTCTTTATAAAAAAACATCGCTATCAGCGCTATTAATGCAACTGAAATAACTAGGCTTAACCCGCGCTGAAGTAATCCCTTCCACACCGGTACCGACTTTTTAAAAGCAGGCCAGAAAGCGAGTGCGGCCATAAAGAAGCCGGTAAAGAAAATGACTACTATCATCTTCGGCGTCAGCAGTGCCAGGCTTTCAGCGGGTGTGGTGTCCACCATATTGGTAATCATTGAACGATCAAGAACGATGCCATAGTGCTGAATAAAGTACTGGGCTATGGCAGCGACAATGATAAACAGCGCAATGGTTATCCTGTCCAGCCAGAAAAAGGAGGCCAGCGTCACCACACTATTTATCACACTAAAAGCGACAATCGGCATGGAAAGGAAAAACAGCATACTGCTCATCCCGTCCGGCGCGATAAGTGACCAGGCCTGTTTGTAAAAAGCGAAATTGAGGAAAACAGCGATGTATAGTGAGAATAGCAATATGAACGCGACGCGGGGCAATACGGGCTGACTGACATTAAATCGTGGCATAAAGGTATTCCATAACCTTGCGGAAATAAGCCAATAAAGGTCTTTCTGAAATAATCAGTAAGCGTTAATAAAATTTATATGCCAGCAACTCTGAGTTAAGTAGTTGATGACCGTGATAATGCAAATAACTGCTTTAAAACATCTGTTTAATATCGTTAACAACCTGATGGATTGACGATAGGCTCATTTTCAACCCTATCAATGTTAAGTAAAAGTGAACTTTTTGCTACACTTTGTGCGGTTTATGTAGCTAATTTGTGATGCCGATCACGCCGGTTCGTTTAAGAAAACGCGATTTTAAACCTGACAGGGTCGCGTTACTTAACGATTGGATAGCCGCCATGGATGCGGATGTGAACCGGAATTTATAGAGAAAATAGCGTCAGTGCCTGTTTATTCTTTTTCCCCCAGCCCGACAACGACATCTGGATGCCGCCTATTCTGTAGGTGATAAGAGAAGAGGGCGTCAGAGTAGTGGTCTATACCGGCTATGGCGAAAGCGCGATCATTCCAGCATTGTTCCGTGAATTAAAAGAGGCGGATATCATGCTGGAAGGTAATACAGACGAAGGCTATATCTCGCTTGGGACAGGCATTGGCAACATTCGTCGTATTAAACGTGTCGCGAAAGTTGTAAATGATTTATCCATTGAATAAACCGATCTGAAGTGAAACGAAATCAATAAGAACTCATATTTAACGAAAAGGCGGGCCTGAATAAATATCCTCGTAAGCGGTCTGTTCAGGCCCGTTTGTATAAAAATTAAACTTCCTTACGGCCCAGATATCGCTCTTTCATCAGCGACAGGGCAATGCCGATATCCAGTGCTGGCGAAGGGGGCATGACATTGGCTTTGCCCAGCGACAGCATATCTGCAATATGCGGGTTATCCTGTTTCATCATGAAATCCGCCAGCAGCGTGCCTGCCACGGTCTGCTTTGAAATGCCTGCGCCGTTACAGCCGCCTGCCGTGCAGAGAAACTTGTTCAGCATACCCCATTCCGGCGCGCCGTTACGCGTGACGCTGATGGTGCCAGACCAGGTGTGGGTGATCTTCACACTGCCCAGCGTCGGATAGACTTTCTTAAATAAGTGCTCATGCAGCCGGGTCGCCTCATAAGTTCGTGCCGCATTTACCTGGCCTCTGAGCGCGGGTATGACATGCTGGCGAATCAGGAAACGGCGATCTGAGGTAAAACGGAAGGTCGCTCCGGCAATGGCGTTAACCGGCGTGAGTCCCCAGCTCTGCATCGGGGGCAGGGTAGCCAGTTGTTCGTCCGTCAGCGGATCGGTGATGCTGGCGAAGGTAGCCATAGCAGCCTGACGCGAAAGGCCCGAACGCAGCTCCGGCGATAGTGCATTGGTAGCCAGCATCACTTTTGGCGTTTTGATCACCCCAAAAGGTGTCAGCACTTCAGCCATGCTGCCGTAACGGATCCCCAGCACGGGTGTGTTATCGAAGCGCTGAACATTCTCAGGTAAACACGCGTTCATGCCGGCAATCAGCTGCGCCGGATTAACCAGCACGCAGCCCGGTGTATAAATTCCTTTGCTGTAAAAGTGCGTACCGAGTTTCTGGTACAGCTCCTCGCTGTCTGACATCTGCCACGGCTCGTTCATCAGATCGAGATGGCTGGCATACTCCTTTAAAATAGCGTCATTACCAGGTTCAGCCTGACAGTGATATTTGCCGACCCGTTCCCAGTCGCACTTAAGATGATGCTGAGAAATAACCTGCTCCAGCTGACGAATGCCTTCCTGAAGCAAATTCCGGTATGCGTTTGCCTTCTTTAATTCGGCAGTTGAACTGCCAATATTATGCGGCAGGCCGATAACGAAGCCGGAATTACGTGCCGATGCGCTTTGCTGTGTGCTATGAGCTTCGACGATGATGATTTTCAGGTTGGGATTGATTTCCGCGAGACGGCGCGCAAAGGCGACGCCTGCAAATCCTGCCCCGACGATGACCCAGTCTGCAGTGATATCGCCCTGCAACGCTGGCTGTGGCGAAAAACTGTGCTCACCCGCAGGCCAGCCCGGTTGGTTATGATTGAATGGTATTGATGCGTAGCGCAATTCCCTGTGCCTTATATGAAAAATAAAGCAATTTTATAGGGGAAAGAGGTATGCCTGTGCCAGCGGTAATCTGACTAATCTTGATTTCAGACAAGTAAAATAAAGGGTTTTTTCTGTACAACCCAATGCGCGCGGATTTGCGGAGGAAAGAGGATTACGCGCCCACAGAGTTATATGTTTTCTGCTCTTCAGGACCGATAAAGCACGCTGTTAATTTCAGCCACCACCTGCATCGTTGCCTCTTCAATGCTCCCTTCATTGCGGCATAAAAACCAGCCGTTATTCGCAGCTTCCTGCTCAAACGCGCGGGTGCAGGCGATATGTTCTTCAAGGCGGTGAATTACCGTACTTCCCAGGCCACGCGATCGTGCTGCGGCTCTTTCCCAGGATACCTCGGGCGCAGTGACCACTCCGACATGCAGATCGGGCGCGCGGACGTTGTGCGCACGGTTTAGCTGCAGAATCTCTGTAAAAGAAACCATCCGGCGAAACGCTGCATCCGATGGATACCAGCGATCCATCAGGATAACGCTGTCCTGTGGCTGTTTAGCCAGTACGTTCTGTGAAATCCAGGCGCGGCTGACAGCAAAGCGCTGACAGATTTCCCATTCCAGATCTGCCGAGGGATCTCTGGCGAGCCGGTTAACCAGTGCCATGGATTCCGCCCTGAAAGGATCGCTCTTTTTTTCGCTGAGTCGGATCACTTTCATATTATCTGCCCTCAGCACTTGCGTAATGGCCTCCAGAAGCGTGGTTTTACCGGCTCCCTTGGGGCCATCCAGAGAAACAAACAGCTGACGACTCATGCCCGCAATGACGATTGAGTCAGGATTTCAGTAAAAGGTACATTCGCCAAAAGCATGTTATTTCCTGGTGTGATAAGCGGGTATTTTCCTGAGCCGTCGGCCCTGGTTGCGAAAACAAAATCGAGGAGTATTCACAGACAACAATGTAACGGCTCTGCATGGCAGGCTTTATCATCCTCTTTGCGTGTTCATGAATTAAAACCTGCGTCCTGTAGTTTACGGGAACAGCCAGGTAAACGAAAAGATCCTGATTTAGTCTGCTGACGGAGGGTTTGAGAGAAAAACGGACCTGAACCTATGCGGCTATAAGTAAGCTCACACAGATGCAGGCCAAAAATCGTTTCTGACAGGGAATCACATCGCATCAGTTAACCCGTAATGGGTAACATTTTGTCCAGTTGTAGTTGATCTTTGCCAGCGTCAGTTCTCCGGCGACCTCCCCAAAATCAACGGCCTGACGTTCCAGAAAATAGTGACGTAAGGTTGCGGGTATAAAAGCCGCGTTGTAACGCAGCAGGGTGCTGTGCCAGAAGGGGGGCGGTAATAGGCTGCCCGAATGACGCATCATCAGCTCATTTTTCCAGTCAGAGTTGAGCACCTTTTCGCAGAATGACTGGCGCATGGTTACAACAGGACTTTCAGGGATCCCTGCGAGCAACAACTGACCGGGCAACGCAACGAGCCGGAGATGCCTGATAACGATTTTCTTCGCCTCAAATCCGGTCCAGATAGCCGTCAGCTGATCCACTTTTTCGGGCAACGGCGCGTTTTCGTGATAGAGCGGCAGGGTCAGAGGTAAGAAGGTAAAATGAAAACCGTCTGCTGGCAGAACATCGGCCAGCGGATCATCTTGGGTAAGTTGCTGCAGTTCACGCAGCAGACGTGAGACATCTGAGGACACAGACGGCTGTATGCCTGCTGCGAGAGCGAGTTTTACCGGATCGTAGTAGTTACCTTGCCTGATATCGCCAATGCCTGCATTTTCCCTCCACATCGCAACGGTATTCTCATTTGCAGAACGGTAAATGTTGTGCAGATTCATCGATTCCATATCAGACCTTTTGCCATTTAAATCTGTTTGTCGCTAAGGATATTTCTGACTGACGTTTCAGGCTACCTGATTAATCCGATGGCCGCAGACCTGCGAAGGCATCGTGATGCGCTGCTACAGAAATCCTTTCAGTAAGAATATTTAGTCCGGCTGTCAGTCTGATCTGTGCACATTAGCTTGCGTCTTGCATAGCTAAGGCTGAATCACCTTTCCCTGCTCATCAAGCAGATCTGTCAGGAGAGCTGTGCCATCGTTCCCCACGCGGAATGCCCCGTAGCGTGCCTGCGCGAAACGCTCGCCATGACCTTCCTGAAAGAAATAAGCGTTGGTGCCGACGGTCAGCGATCCGGAGTGTTGATGGTATTTCACTCGTAGCTGATTCGTCTGTAGCGGCTCACCCTGATCAAACCGGGCCTGAGTTGCATGACGCTGCGCATCGAGATCCACAATCAGGGTCCTGCTGGTGGGCAGGCATGGCGATGACCGGGTCGCGCCGCAGGCCACCGCCTGTTGATACAGTGTCTGCTCCAGCGATCGGGTGAGGGCATAATTCAGGGCCATGTAATCACCCTGCATCAGGGATCGCGGGTCAACTGGCGCAAGGGGTAAAATCATGATCGCGCCCTGTTTAAGCAACTGCTCTTTTTGCCAGATGCTGATATTAACGGTCACCAGCGCCAGCGCTATCACTGCGCCTGCCAGCCATCGGCTCTTATTACGCATTCTCACTCGCACCTCCGATTTGTGCGGGTAACACTTTTGTGACGCCCCACGCCAGCCCCAGCAAAACCAGACCGCCAGCCAGCAGTAACAGCGCTTTATGCAGCAGTAGCACTTCCAGGAAGTAATACCAGCCAATGACATAGAGCACCAGGAACCCGCTACTGACCACCAGCAATCCCGGACTTCCCAGATAACGCGCCATCAGAATTAACCATAAGCCCAGCCCGATACCTGGGGCATAAAGGGCGGCAGCCCCGCAGATAAGGGTGGCGGGCAGCGTGATTATCGAAAACAGCGGCTGACCGCTTCTTTTCTGACTGAGCGCACTCAGCACTACACCTGCCGCAATACCGGTGCCTGTCGCAGACTGAAGCATAGAAAACTGTGCAGAAGACCAGAAGAAATCCATGAGAACCGCCGCGTTTATTCCGGGGAAACTCAGCAGCATCAGACCCGTCGGGATGCCATACAGCAGCGGATGTACGGCGTCAGCATAGGATCCTGCCAGTAATTCCAGCTGATGGCTGACAATCCACAGCCACAAAAACATCACCGCTCCCACCAGCAGGGAAACAGCAACGCGGCCTGCCGTTGGCGACAGGTAGTGCAGGGAAAGTAAATAGCCTGCCAGCACCAGAAAAAAAGTCAGGGCAGTGATGGCCATAAAGCGGTAAGTGCGGTCAGGCATCGCCACCGCCATCGCTGTAAGAATCGGTAATGCGCACAGTGAGCTCAGCATCATAAAGCTGACGTCATTGCTCTGGATTTGTAACACAACGCCGAAAACCAGACCGCACGTCGCCGCAATAGCCCATGCCAGCCCGAGGTGATACTTACCGTCACGATCGCTGCGTAACAGGCCGCGGGCAATCACGGCGAGGACCAGTGAAGGCAGGATAAGGGTGACAGCATTCTGGTCATCGAGCAGGTCGGTGGAATAGAGCACCAGCGCCATCAGTAACAGAGTAATGATCGCGGCGACCCAGCCTCCGACGCTCAGCGCCAGCCTCAGATACCAGGGCAGGTCCGACGCGTGACCACGTTGCTTAATCTCCCTGATCTGTGCGTCGCTCAGCAGGCCCTGCTGACGAAAGGCGTCTGTCAGTAAGGTCAGCCTGGCCGGAGCCAGATCGAACGGCCCCTTTTCAGCCAGTTTGCGCTGCCACTTCAGCAGGATCGAACCATTTGCCGCTACCCAGAAAATCATCAGGACGCCGGTCAGATACAGGTCAGCCGTAACATAGGCCACCAGGAATAACTGCATGATCAGCGCGCAGCCCACAACCGTCAGGCTGGCGATGCCCAGCGTCAGCATGCAGAGATCCACATGGCGATAACGGTACAGGTAATAGCCTGCCAGCAGGGTAACCACCCAGCCGCCCGTGACAAACGTAAAGTGGTTAGCGCCGTGCCCGTCAGAGATATTCCCGGCCACGATGGTGGTCAGCAACAGCAGTAAAAATCCGGCCATGACGCGTGAGAACCAGCGGCTTGCCAGCCAGCTCTGAGGGTGATGCGTTATTGCCCGCCAGGCCAGAACTTCCCTGATAATCAGGCAGGCTGCCAGCAGCGCCAGATAGCCGTGCAGCACTGTCGTCGGGAGCCAGAAGAAGCTGTCAGACACGGCAAGGTCCAGCAGTGACGTGGGCAACGTGGTGGTGTAATAGAGCTGGAACGCCAGGTTAGCGACCAGCCAGCTGCAAAACCACAGGCTGTTTTGCCGGGCAATCAGCGCCAGCGGCAGAAGAACGCATAACCAGGCCCGGAAGAGCTCCCAGCTATCCGCACCCGTCTGATAAATCTGCCCGTAAAGCGCAAACAGGGCACCGAAACTTAATCCTGCTGCCAGCAATGCGCTGCGTGCCAGCGTGCTGTACCAGCGCCACCAGACCACTACCGCCAGCGCGACGATCAGCAGTTCGGCCAGGGCAAATTTCGCCATCTTCGGCATCCAGGCCCAGTTCCAGGCAATAAAAAACACCGACCCGGCAACCAGTGACAGTAATCCCAGAAAGCAAAGTACCGGGATAAGAAACTGACGCCACTGCGCATCTGAGGGTCTGATACCACAGAAAGCAAAGATGCGCTGGCAGGTCTCCGGGCTCAGGCTTCCTGTTTTGACCAGATGCCCGATTTGACGGCAAAGATATGCTGCCGTTCGTGATGGCATCCCGGTTATCTTATCGGCCGTAATCTCCCTCATATTTTCCCTGCCTCTGTTTGCGGTATGACTTTAATGATGACGTTAACCACGGTTCTTCCCTGTGATGGCGCTTTGATGAGCGGCAGATAATTTTGCTGAACAAATGTAAACATCTTTTCCGGGATATAACAGCGTAAATCAAAGGCGGGGAGTGAACGCTGCGCGATCTGTCGCATTGTTATGATCGTGAGCATCGTTAACCAGAAGCCCCTCAGTTTACTGATGTCCTGATACGGACCGTATTGTCTGAACAGACAGTTTCATCCCGCTTACCTCACGGGAGAATAATCACTCGTTTCACCTTCAATGTTTCCCGGTGATTTCATTTTTCTGTCATTTTTATTCTCTAGGCTCGTGTCTTTCCTTAACGGATATAAAAATATGAAAATAAAAGCGATTTCTCTGGTTATCGGTTGCGCACTCTCTTTATCAACGCTAGCGGCACAGCCAAAGGTCGAACGTTACATCGTCAGTTTCCCCGAAGGAACGCGCGTGAGTTACAACGGTGCCTTCGCCAGCGCATTTCCTCAGGGTCTGCCGGTGGGTATCGGCTCTGGTTTGCTGTTTACCGGTAAGCAGGGGGATACGCTGACCTTTGTTACCGTCACCGATCGCGGACCCAATGCCGACTCGCCTGATGTGGGAAAGAAAGAGGCAAAAATTTTCGTCACGCCGGACTTCGCCCCGCTGCTGATGAATATTCAGGTGCAGAACGGCAAAGCCGAGGCCACAGATGCCCGACCGTTGCATGACGACAAGGGCAACGTTAACGGATTGCCGTTGCAGGATGGCGTCATCGGATCAACCAATGAGGTCGCGCTAAGCGATACGCTGAAAGCGCTGCAGGGCGATAACCGTGGTCTGGATACGGAAGGCATTACGCCGGATGGCAAGGGCGGATACTGGCTGTGCGATGAGTATGGTCCGTTCCTGATTAACGTAGATGAGCGCGGTAAAATCCTGGCGATTCACGGGCCGCAGGCCGCCGAAGGGGAGAAATCCATCGCGGGCGGTCTGCCGAACATACTCAAATGGCGTCAGCCAAACCGTGGCTTTGAGGGGATCACCCGCATGCCCGATGGGCGTATCATCGCCGCGGTACAGAGCACACTGGATATCGACGGTAAAAGTAAAAAGCAGGCGCGCTTTACCCGCCTGGTGAGTTTCGATCCGGCGACCGGGAAAACTGCCATGTATGGATATCCGATCGACAGCGAGGCTTACAGTAAAAACAGTGACGCAAAAATTGGCGATATCGTGGCGATCGACAATCAGCATATCCTGCTGATAGAGCAGGGCACCGACAAAAACGATGCGATGCGCAACCTTGTCTATAAGGTGGATCTCAGCCCCGCTACCGAGCTTTCAGCATATGATAAGCCCGGTGAATATCCCGAGTCTGACGACGAGAAAACGCTGCTGAAACGCGGCATAAAGTTCGCTGCTAAAAAGCTGGTGGTTGATTTACGTCAGCTGGGCTGGCAGCAGGAGAAAGCCGAAGGGCTGGCGCTGATCGACAATAAAACGCTCGCGGTCACTAATGACAATGACTTTGGCGTGAAAGCGGTGATGCAGAATCCGGTTGAAGGTAAGAAGCGTAAGGATTATCGGGTGACGGAGCAGGGGGCGCTTACGGTGGATGACAAGCCGGTTGCCACGACCATCGGGCTGAAGCTGCTGAAGAAACCGGAGTCAGACAGTGAATTGTGGATTATCACACTGGCGTAATCGCTGAAATAAATGCTTTCCTGATCCGAAGCTTCACCCCTTCAGCGCAGGTGATGATGCGACACGGCGTAATACATTTGCTCTTGCCGGTCGCGCATTGAGCCAAAGGCGAGAATCCTGAGTGGAAAAGTACAGGCGCTACCGGGCGCCGCTTCGCATTGGTGCGCATGTAGCAAGCTGGATGTTAGCTAAAGTGAGTTGCTGACAGCGGCTATGCCGGCAGAGGTCCGAAGGCGCGATATGAATCCACCAGTGAATCGAAAAGCGCGATATCAGAGCGACTTCTGGCAATAAGCTGGGCACCGGCAATGGCTGTGAAAATTGCACGTGCTCTGGATTCACTCTCCTCTGATTCGCACACCTTTGCCGCCACCAGAAGCCTGTTCAGCCATGCAATGTTGACATCAGCGAACTTCTGAATCTCTTCGCTCATCTCAGGGGGTAAGGTATCTTTTTCCGCACCCATAAAACTGCCCAGGCAGAGACGATTGTCGGCCTCCAGCGATCTTCGGAATATTTCAGGAAAGCGATGCAGGGCATCAATCGGATAGGGACTTTCTGATTCGATTGTTTCCAGCGCGAGCGCACCGTCCTCCCAGTATCGTCTGGCAACCGCAGTGCCCAGAGCGGCCTTACCTGGAAAATGGTAATAAATACTCGCCGCTTTAATACCCACTTCCTGGGCGAGGTCGCGGAAATTCAGACCATTGTAACCCTGGGACTGGGCAATTTTTTTGGCCGCCAACAAAATGGCTTCCCTGGCGTTGACGCTCATCTTGATGCCTTTGGTATTGGGATAATCTCTTAAACTGGGAACGCTAATTTACAGCAAACGCTTACCGGGTGACAGGCAGATTGTCAGTAAGCGCAGTGAGTTCAATGCGTCCAGGATGCTCAGGCAGATGTCGCTCCATCAGGATTCAGCAAGCGACATCGACAGCCGACGCTTTCCGGAAAACCATGCTCACCGGGAAAGTCAGCAGATAACGATCCCGGTGTACCAGCATTTCCAGTAAGAGCGGATTACCGGGCTGGCGAATCCAGCTCAGGAATGCCGCTATTGCCATCGGCGTAGGCTGCCTGGAAAGCGGGACGTTTAGTCCAGCGCTGCCAGTACGCATCTAAGAACTCAAAACGCTCGTCCAGTGGGGTGGCATTGACCGGGAATTTCGAGAAAGCGATCGCGGTTGCCAGCGTAATGTCTGAGAAGGTAGGAGCATCGCCGCCGAGCAGCCATTCGCGACCGTCTGACAGATGACTATTGACCAGAGCGGCATGAGACAACGCTTCCTTACGGCAGTGTTCGCCCCAGGCCTCATTTTTGGTCAGTTCCAGCTTGAAGCCGAGCCCGGTGTGCAACACGTGGAATGCGGTAACGATGCGGTACAGGATATGCACCCACACCCGGTTATCCCACATATTATCCAGACCCTGTTCCAGCGCGGTCTCCCCCATAATCCTGCGCCCCGGATATTCCTGATCAAGATAACGAACGATAGCAGCCGTTTCGGAAATATAACTACCGTCAGCCAGTTGAAGGGTAGGCGTCTCGCCCCACGGGTTCATATTCAAATGACGCCAGCCACGCTGTTCTCCTCCAGGAGACATGTCATAGATGGTCTCGGCAAACTGATCAGCGATGCCCTTTTCATGCATGAACAGACGCAGGCGCTGTGGGTTCGGAAAGGCCGAAGGCGAGGTGAAAAGCTGAAGTTTAGCGGTCATGGTCGATCCTGTGGGTTGGTGGCTGAGTTGCCTAACAATCGTTAGGTAGATAAACCTTAGCTGCAAGATCGACCCACGTCAATGCCTACCTAACATTTGTTAGGTAAATATTCTGGCAGTCCATCTGGTCGGTACAACATCTCAACGCAGGCTGAGCTGAAGGTGGGAAGAGGATGACGCAGGAGGGTTGAACGAATGCAGATGACGGGTGTGGAGCGATGCAAAAGGGTATTCAGGTGCAGTGCGATTCCGAAAAGGCTATGGAGTGGGGTGGTCGCAGTCAGGTCTGCCCCTGTAGCCGACGGGTGTCGGCATCTTAATGGGTTACGAAAACAGGCGGGCGCTACGAGCGGACGCTTAATAACACATCTGTTTTCAGTAAGAACGCCGGATTACCCTGATATTTATTGTCAGTGCTATCCGGGTTTCTTTCATTCGGTTTACATTCCCAGACTGGCCAGCAGGTCGTCTACATCATCCTGACTGGCAGGGGTTTCTGATGGGGAGGCGGGTTTAGACGGCGCACTGGCCGTGCCATGTGAGCCGGTGTTATCACGGATAACCTGTATCAGCTGCTGCTCAGCCTGATTCAGCACGGCCATCATCGCCTGAACTATCTGTCCGGTGAGATCCTGAAAGCCCTGTGACATCATAATTGCGTGCAACTGCTGTTGTGTCAGACCCGTGATACGAGGGACCTCATCCAGCAAGGCCGCGGTATCCACAGCTAGTGCCTGAGCCTGTTCTTTGTCCGACGGATTCCCGGAAGCGGCATCCCAGCGTTGTGTGAGCTTCTCCGCTTTTTCGCCCAGTTCGGTTTGCAGAGGCTGCGTGATCTCTACGCTGTTGATGACGCCCTCTGCGGCTTCACGGGTCATTGTGACCACATAACCCAGCCTTTCACGGGCGTTCGGGATACTTCCCGCCACATCGGCAATGGTTTTATCAAGGCCCAGCTGTTGCAGACTGTCGCGAAGCTGCCGCAGGATGTAGCCAGCACGTGCCGTAATCTCGGTAATTTCCTGCTGCTTACTATGGGTGTCGAATGGTGACATGGATGCTGTTTCCTGCGTACGAAGTTTCGATACCTGAGGTTATCGGCAGCGTCCGGCGGTTTATTAAATTTCCTGTGATTTTTCCCTCAGAACAGACGTATCAGAATGTTAAGAAGACGCCTCGGCGCGGATGTTGGCAGGTCTGGAAAGTGAAAATGTGGCTGAATATCTGTGTTCACACCGCGGGCTGATATGCCTGGAGCATGATGCCAGCGGTTACGTTTGTTTTGATCGGGAAGCGGACTTCAGTTGTGGTTCTAGAGCAGAGAACGTTACCGTCAGCAAAGTCACTTATTGAACAACAGAGGGCATGCCAGCTGCCGCCATTAATAAGGTGCTTTTGATAGCCGGTGCTCTGATTTAAAGCGGAAAGTGGCGTGTCAGGTAAATATTCATTGCTGCTGTGAACGGTATAGTATCTGTTGAGACAAACGGCGAGAGGTTGTAATCAAATGCTGACGTATATCACGATGGGTACAAATGACCTTCAGCGATCCGAGGACTTTTATGACGCTATTTTTAACGTCCTCGGCTATTCGCGACAGCCAGCCTGGACAGAGGGCTGGGCAATGTGGGGAGATGACAATAATCCGGATCAGGGGTTCAGCTTTTGTATTTGCCCTCCCTTTGATGGACATACCGCGACGGCTGGAAACGGAACCATGTTCGCATTCAGTGCAGATAACGCGGAACTTGTCAGACGCTTTCATGCAGCCGGCCTTCTTGCGGGTGGAGAGAATGAAGGCGCTCCAGGCACACGAACCTTATACGGCCCCGACTTTTATGTTGCCTATCTGCGCGATCCTGACGGGCATAAGCTGGCATGCGTTTGTCGGGGTTATTCTCCTGAAGCGGATAACTACACAGTCGAAGAATAGTTACCCCATTTAATAAAATTTCACGATTTTCAGCGATGACAACTCAGCCGTGGACTCCAGCATTTACGGCGAAAAATCTCAATTCAGTACACGGCTGGCGCAGTGCGATTCCGGCATAAAGCGGAGATACCAGCAGGGTGAAGTCTGCTGAAGGATAAAAGGGGACATGACATCCTGCAATGAACTCATTCCTTATCGTTCTGACTCAGCCTGGGCCAGACGTAAATGATGCGCTATAAAGTTCGCTTTGAGCGCGCTGTAACGATGAGCATCGTTCCTGCTGAGTCGTGCTGCCGAGTGTTTCAGCTCAGCATACATTCCTGCGATGGGTGTGTTTTTTCGTAAGTAATCGCGGAAAACAAGATGTCTTAGTACCTGCATATCGCCACTAGCAAATGCATGCACCTGATGACTTCGCTGTTCGCCACCCTTAATGAAATATCTTCGCCCTGATATCCCGTTCTCACCGCGGATAACATAACCGGCTTGGGCCATTGCACAATTATATCTGTCCAATTCATTAATGTCGGAGACTTCCAGCAATATGTCGATAACGGGCTTTGCTGAGAGACCAGGCACGGATGTGCTGCCAATGTGATGGATATCTTTAGCCACTCCACCGAGCAGTGTCTTTATCAGTAAACTTTCCGCTTCAAACATCTCAGGCCATTTATCATCGTATGGCACAACTATAACCGTCCGCATAAACACATCTCCTCAGCCCTGAGTATGCAGCTCACCCCTGAACCTCTGTGCCTGCCGCTGGCGTTCCCTGGTGAAAAAACAGCATCCACTGGCCTTCATCTGAACAAATCCAGTAAGAGGAACGTAATGAAGGATGGGTGCCATCAGCGCAAAACGTCCGATAGTGAAGCAGCGCGCTACCGCAGCCCATCTCCGTGAGCCGGAAATCGCTGCTGAGAATAAAGGGTTCATCCTTCTCACTCAGCAGCGCCGTAATGGTCTCTGATCGGTTGACCATTACACCTGATCGGGTGATTTCCCGGAACGCAGGATGAAGAATCAGCTCAAGCCACTCCCAATCGTTTCGCCTGTCACCATGAAGGCTGCACTCAAGTAATCTGAGCTTTTCCAGGAGCATTCTGCTTATCCTCAAATGATCATGGCGGACGTCTGAATGACTACAACAGTACGCCTGCATCTTAACTGCCGATGCAGGCAATTTCTGATGTACATAGTCTCTGCAAAGAGCGAACATCGGGTACGATTATAAGCATTGTGTGAGAATTAACTGGAAGCAGATCAATCTCACCAGGTTAAGTTAAGCAACATAGTAGTGGAAACCTAAACAGGATGTCATTTCATTGAATGTATGAGTCGTTTTCCGAATCTCGTCTCATAAGATATTCGTCATGAAAATACCCTTAGCGTAAAGCGCAGCAGTATCAGTGGCCCAGTTAGTGAAACCGTACGACAGATAGAGTGCATACGCGGCATGATTCGTTGTGACGACGGAAAGCTTTATAGTTCTTACTGAGCTTGCAGCTTTCTGCGCAGCCTCCATTAGCCCTGATGATAGTCCCGAGCCCCTCATCCCGGCACGGACATACATTCCCCAGATAGTAGCGACATGACTCAGCTTTGATGAGGTACTCAAGCTCAAACCAATCAGGCCCTGTATGGTGTTGTGAAGGTCAAATCCACCGAAAACATAATTGGTTCGCAATTTTTTCAGCAAAGAATGGTGCTGGCTTCTGGCTCCAGTCTTCGTAGGACGCGCCAAAAGCGTCTGGATGAAGGAGCAATGCTTCCAGCCTTAATCTTCTGAAATCTTCTGGATCGCTCTCATTAATTCGACGCACCGTAAATGCTTTCACTTAAGGCTCTCTCCGGTCTTAAATTTTCACTTCCACTAGATAGCTCAATTTAACAAGAGTTTTGCACCATGTTTTATAAATACCACGTCATTAATGTCCGCTAAGAGCGAGAAGCGGACTTCGTTGTGTGGGGTGTAATCAGGGATAATAGTGCAGCCTCAACAACAGTACGCCTATCTGAGACCGTGTGTGAGATTTTCCGAAGGCTCAGGACTTATCAAACCGCTTAATTCGTAAAAATTCTTATCAATAGTTACTCATGAATGGGAAAAAGAAAATCATAACGGCCCGCATTATTTGACGATAAGTGCTTTGTTTTTCGAGACAAGACCCTTATAACTATACGGCGATTAAACAACATTAAATTTACTTAATACTTTCACTAATCTTTACTATTGATGAGCATTCTACCCCTTTCCTCAGTGTTACAAAGTTGTTGTTCCCTAAGCTTTGAGCCCGTTTATAACTTCAGAGCGGTAACAAAAAGCCGTATAAAAAAATATTCTGAGGAGGGATGGATATGAAATCACTGACAAGACGACACTTTATGGCTTTTGCGGCAGGTGGCACTGTCGCGCTTGCAGCTGGTCAGGCCATGGCACATGACAACAGCGTAAAGACGTTTCCGGCAGGGACCGAAGGTGGGGGACGGGATCCCGGCCCCCATGATCCTACCCGTGAGGCAGAAAATCCGGACATTTTAAATCCACCCGACACAGACAGCGGAACGCTGCCAAATCTTCGCTTTTCTTTTAGTGATGCACATGTTCGCAAAGGAAGCGGTGGCTGGACGCGTCAGGTGACACAGCGGGAGTTGGGCATCTCTACCACAATCGCGGGTGTGGACATGCGTCTCAATGCCGGAGGTATCCGTGAACTGCACTGGCATAAAGAGGGGGAGTGGGCTTATATGACTTACGGCAATGCGCGGGTTACCGCTTTTGACGCCAGCGGAGGGTGGTTTGTAGATGATATCGCTGCAGGTGATCTATGGTATTTTCCACCCGGTATTCCCCACTCGATTCAGGGGCTCGGTCCCGATGGCTGTGAATTTTTACTGGCTTTTGACGACGGAAATTTTGATGAGGACAGCACTTTTTTGCTGTCAGACTGGTTCAGGCATGTTCCCCCGGACATTCTCGCCAAAAATTTCAAGGTACCGGTATCTTCATTTTCGCACCTGCCCTCGCCTGATGATGAGTACATTTTTGCTGGCAAGATTCCGGGCAGCCTGGAATCAGACAGCATTAAAGGCGCGGCGAAGTCGAAAACCCGCTTTACACACAGGATGCTGGCACAAGAGCCTGTACGCGCACCGGGAGGAACCGTCAGGATCACAGATTCGTCCAATTTTCCGGTTTCAAAAACGATTGCCGCCGCACTGGTGGAAATTGAGCCGGGCGGACTGCGGGAGCTGCACTGGCACCCTAACAATGATGAATGGCAGTATTACCTTAAAGGTGAGGGGCGGATGGGGGTCTTTGCATCATCCGGTCAGGCAAGGACTTTCGACTACCGCGCCGGAGATGTGGGATATGTTCCTTTTGCTATGGGACATTACATCGAAAACACCGGTAAGGGGCCACTACGTTTTCTTGAGCTTTTCAAAAGTGATCATTATGCCGATATTTCACTTAACCAGTGGCTGGCCAGTACACCTCCTGATCTTGTCCGGCAACACCTTCATCTGGATGACGAGTTTATGAACATGCTTTCCCTTAAAAAGGACCCGGTAGTGAAGTAACCGGGCCAGTCTGAAGCAATCAAAAAAGACGCTGACATGTCCATATTTAAACTAAAGTGTCCGCTTCTGGCACAAAGCGGATATACGTGCTGCAAGCTCCGCTGTGAGCGAAAAGCGGAACTCTGTATTTACCCTCACCACGGGCTTATTACAAAGCTGCACCAGGGTTGATTAACCAGGAGCAGGACATTGGATAGACATCTCAGACGCCAAATAGAATGAAAGCCCGTCGCTATAAAAGGTGACGGGCTTGATTAATAGTAGATATTATTTTTGGGGCTTAAATCAAAACGCCGCCGTCAATGATGATTTCTGAACCCACAGTCCAGGCAGACTCATCAGAGGCGAAGTAAAGCACTGCTTGCGCTACTTCCTGAGGCTTACCAAAACGACCTGCAGGAATGGTTGCAACGATATCTTTCATTACCTGATCATGATATTCGACCGGTATCCCCGCCTTATCGTAAAGCGGTGTGTCAACAGGGCCAGGGCTCACTGCGTTGATACGGACCCCACGGGAAAGCAGCTCATTAGAAAGTGTTTTCGACATGTTCAGTAATGCTGCTTTCGTTGAGCCATACACAGAAGAATTCACGGGGCCTGTGTGAGCATTTACTGATGTATTAAAGACCACCGATGCAGAGCTGGCGAAGACGGGCAGCAGAGCCTGCATCAGGAAGTAAGGGCCTTTGACGTTGATATCATAAATGCGGTCAAACAGCTCCTCTGTCCATAGTTCAATTGGCATATACATCGATATGCCTGCATTCAGGAAAGCGATATCAAGCTCACCAAAGTGTTCCTTTACCGCCTGAGCCAGCGCTTTTTGTGCGGTTACATCAGCGGAATCAGCGCTTACTACTAACACTTCATTACCCAATTCTGCTTTTGTCTTTGCAATTGAATCCGGGTTTACCCCGGTAACAATAACGCGGGCACCTTCTGCAATAAACAGCTTCGCTGTTTCAAGACCAATACCACTAGTTCCGCCTGTGATCAGTGCGCGCTTACCCTGTAATCTGGACATCTTAAAATCTCCTGCTGGATTTAACGACGGATCAGAGAATGACCGACAGGGAGAAAATATATGCTCATGCAAACTGAGTGATAAGATTGTATATTTGAATATATTTCATGCTTTAAAAGCATAGATGGGCAACAAAATGGATAAACTACTTTTGATGACATGTTTTGTCCGTACTGTTGAAAGAGGCAGCTTTTCCGCTGCTGGCAGGGATTTAGGTTTAGGGCAACCGAACATCAGTCGTCATGTAGCAAACCTCGAAGAACATCTGCAGACCAGATTACTTCACAGATCGACCCGCAAGCTCTCATTAACGCCTGAAGGAGAACGTTATTATCTGGAAGCAAGGCGAATTCTTGAAGCCGTCGAAGAGTCAGATTCTTCTTTCAGAGAAAATGTCAGTCCAACAGGGCTGTTACGCGTTGCCTGCCCTACAGCACTGGCTCATACATTCTTAGTACCGCACATCCCGGTTTTTTTAGAACGCTACCCTGAGCTGGAACTTGACCTGCAGATTAATGACCGCTATATCAATCTTGTTGATGAAGGGGCTGAACTGGCAATACGCATTGGCCACCTGGAGGACAGTGCTATGCGTGCCCGGAGGCTTGGGATGTTTGTGCGAGTCTGTGTTGCCAGTAACAAATACCTGGCTAAACACGGAACCCCTGATACACCAGAAGATTTAAAAAAACATGATTGTTTGATTTATACCCTGCTGACGACAGGAGCCACCTGGAGATTTCAGGATATCAGTGTTCCTGTTTCTGGCCGGCTCAGGGTCAATTCACCTGAAGCAATACAGAAATTTGTCAATGCAGGGACTGGGATCGCACAGGGTCCGGAATGGTTGTTCAAAGAGGGACTGGAAAATGGCGAATTACAGTTATTGCTGACTGATTACACTGCTTCGCCCGTTCCCATCCAGGCCGTTTATGTTGCCAATCGACTTTTGCCAAAACGGGCGACTGTATTCATGGATTTTGTAGCTGAAATTTTTGAAAAAAATCCCGCCTTCAAGGCTTACAATTCGGTGAAATGAAACTGAGATACCTGAGATAACTTAACCCTCAGTAAAATTCAGTCATTCTCAGGAGGTTTCTCTTAACCTCAAAATCGCCTGGGAAGAGCGCGATGGCACGCGGTTTAACTATGCTCAGGCAGTTCCCAGCGTCCGCTCCTGGCACACAGCAGATTACATGCAGTCAGGCGTCCGCTATGAGCGAGGAGCTGACGTTATAAAAGGGTTTTTAGAGAAGATAGCCCGCTGATTAGCGGACTTAATGCCATTATTTTTTTAACATGTAAATGTATGAACTGGCGGTTTCCCCATCACTCATAGTAACCTTAACAGGCACGCGCTCATATTGACTACCTTCAAATTCATCAAGTACATCCCAGTGATGCTGCAGATTATCTGACGTAAAAAGGAATCCTTGCACGCGATTGCCTGAGTTATCCAGAATAATACCGGGATAGCCCATTTCGGCTGCCCAACCTTCATTGATGAGGGAGCCTGCGACATGCCCTTCGCGCCATGTACCACCTATCTTTTCGAGAATATGAGCGTTAGGACGGCCTGGCCCCAGCGTTCCATAAACAAACAGACTTTCCATGCATCCTCCTGTTGAAAAACAATAATCAGAATATCTCACTATAAATTTTTTTTTCCACAGTTAATGCGATGCAAATTCATAAATGTCCGCCTCTGGCACAGGGCTGCTGTTGCAGCCCCCACAAATTAAACTTCAATAGACTCAGATATCTCCAGTGCATCATCCACTTCATACCGAGATAACGGACTGTACTTTCGAGTTTTTTGTGACCAAACTGTAGCTGGATCACTCAAAGATTCTTCGTTTTTTTATAGATCAGATATGGCTTGGTTCTTCGCATAGAATGCCTACTGTACAGAGTCCCGTTGAGACCCAGCGTATCAATCCATCCATGAAAAATACGGTTATATTGCCTGGCTGAGATATGCCGTGAAGAACCAATGCGGGACTGGAACAGATAGTCGCTATTACGCAGATGAGCCATTTTGATCCATGCTGCTACAGCCTCTCTTGTTCCCTTAGTCAGTTCAAACTGAACGGGGCTTCCCGTTTTTTTGCTGCAGCACTGTCGCTCTGCCCGAAACAGAGTGCCCACAGGCCACATCAGAAACTTTTAGCTTAATCAGATTACTGTCCCGAAGTGTACTGTCCAGAGCCATGTTAAGCAGAGCTAAATCGCGCACTTTTACTTACAGCTCAAGTCTGATACGGATTTCCCAGATATGAGAGATCTGAAGAAGCCGTTTCTGGCTAATAATACCGTCCTTATTCCAGCGGGGATGTTGTCATGCTCAATCTCCTTTGGGTTAGGAGATGTGATTATGGTTGTTTCATATGAGCGAACAGCGCACATAAGAGTGATATGTCGGGAAACATTGAAATGAAAATCAAAAAACGGATGCCATTTCCAGTGAGAGAAAACAATTGCCAGACCTGCAATCAGCCAATGAGTAAAATACCAGACACATTGAATTTAGACTGTGGCGGAGATTGTTTAGGTTGCATGGCCTGGCATGGTGATCCAGACACAATAAAGGTGGTTGAGAGACTTACTGGCGAAAAAGTTGATGTCTGTGGAAATCGATAACGTTCATGTGAGATTGAAGGTCGCTATGAGCAAGAAGCGGACGTAAAGGCATATCCGTTCAGGCGATTATGCTGCAAGCTATCTACTCAGCATCATTATTTGAAGGATGACGTTTTGTCATCATCTGCTTCTGGCCTGACGAATATTATTTGAAAAGGATACTGGCATGATAACAGTAGAGAAATCAGATCCACTTTCTCCAGACTCTCGTCACTTAATCGACAAATTGTCAGCAGAACTCGCCTCTATTACCGGCAATAGTGGCAAAAGCAACTTCACAACAGACTCAATAAATGAGAACAGAGCTTTGTGGGCACTGGCACGGGACAGCAGGGGAAAAGCGATAGGATGCGGAGCTGTTCGACCGTTAACTGAAAATATAGCTGAACTTAAAAGGATGTTTTCGGACCGTAGCTTTCCCGGTATTGGTAACGCCTTGCTTACCTTCCTGGAAGCAACCGCGAAGAGCATGGGATATAACGAACTCTGGCTTGAAACGCGCCATGTTAACCGTAAGGCTGTAAATTTCTATGAGAAAAACGGATACATACGCATAGAGAATTACGGACCATACGTAGGTCGGAAAGAGGCGGTCTGTTTTGCGAAGTCCTTGTAAGGCTGACATAAATTTGTTCAACCTAAGCTCGGCATGCTCCTTGCAGCTTTTAGACCGCGTATCAACAAAGTCTGCTTCTGGCACAAAGCGGACACAGCACTCATGTCAGTATTCTATGTTATCGTCTCTGGAATCAGTACTGGCCGTAGCTGAATCAAAGGCCTTATGGCCCAGCATGACCCAGACAGTAATCGCACAAACAAACGTTAGTGCAGCCAGGACCTGAAATAGCAATGAATATGCATTGTCATAACTGACCTGGACTACCCCACGCGGCACGCCGGTTAGAAGGGTGATGGCCTGCTGAATATTACCGCCTCCCAGCCAGGATGCTGCAAGGTGAATCTCCTGTGGCGAAAAACCATGCACGGTTTTGTTAAGGTTCAGATCGTTCATCTCAGTGAGAAACGCGGATACTATCGCAAGAGCGATACCCTCTCCTGCAACACGAACGGTGTTGAACAGGCCCGCCGCCATACCTGCCTTTTCAACCGGAACGGAAGAAATGGCCAGTCCATCCATCAGTCCCCACGGTAATCCCGCTCCAGCCCCCGTTATCAGCATCGGGATGAGAAGAAGAGTTGTGCTGTTACCGCGTAACGCGGGACTGAGGAAAAGTAACCCGGCAGAGGCGAGCATCAGCCCTGAGGCTGATAATACTGCCGGCGAAAACCAGCGCGTCAGCAGGGCTGCGAAGTAAGGAACGACCAGCATTGGAGACGTGAGTGCCATAAGATAAATCGCGCTCTGAGACTCGCTAAATCCACTCCCGCCCATAAAATGCAGCGGAATAATGATTAACAGAACAACGTAGCAATAGCAGGTGGCTAACGGCAGCAGCAAGACCCCGACAAAGCGCGGACTTCGGAGCAGGTGAATATCCAGGACAGGATTGCTCACGCGCAGGCATCGCACGATAAACCCGCTGAAGAGCAGTACAGAGCTGAGTAATAAAGCGAGTGTGAGAAGTGATAAAAACCCTTGTGTGGGCAGCAGCATAACCGCCGTGGTAAACACCATCAGCGCCGCCGTAAATAACGCCAGACCTGTTTTATCTGAAGGGGACAGACTGCTCTGCTGTGACAGAGGCAAAAACATCATACCGGCGAGCAGCACGCATCCTGAAAGTACAGCAAACAGAATATAGACCCAGCGCCAGGTGAGCGCATCCGTAACGAGCCCAACCGCCAGGGGGCCGAATGCCAGGCCAGCGCCAAAGACGGTGCCCAGCAGGCCGAACATGCGGGTCCGGGCAGCGCCGGTATAGAGCCTGGCCAGCAGAGCGCTTCCGCTGGCCAGTAACATGGCCGCTGCCAGTCCCTGCACACACCTGAGAATACCTGACATCATCAGGTTATTCGTGAGGACGGTGAAAATACTGCTGAGACAGAACAGCACTGCGCCGGCGATAAAAACCGGTTTTCTCCCGATGGCATCTGCCGCTATGCCTGCTGCCAGCAGAAAACTGCCGAACGTCAGCATAAATCCATTCGTAAGCCATGACAGCTCGCCGGGTGAGCCACCCAGCATGCGCTGTATGGCTGGCGTTGTTACCACGCCGCCGGTAAAACTTAACGGCAGAAGCGTAGCCGCCATAAAAATGGTAAGGGCTGCTGCGGTTCTTTGGGTGCGACAGAACGTGCTGGCTGCAAATGTCATGATGTGACCTTAATTATCCGGACAGCTGATGAATGAAAACTGCTGTGATGTTATTGCGGACAAAAGCGCAGATAAATAGACTGCAGCTACCTTCTGAGCAGACATAAAGTTAATAATTAATGGACAGCCTGACTTCTCTTACCTCCTTTGTACGGACAGCTGAAACGCTGAGTTTTGTGGAGGCTGCAAGACTGCTGGGTATTTCAGCGTCAGCGGTCGGTAAAAACGTTGCCAGACTTGAACATAAACTGGGCGTACGGCTTCTTAATCGCAGCACAAGAAAGGTAAGTCTGACCCCGGAAGGGGCGGCACTACTGGTCAGGTGTAAGCATATTCTTGAGCAGCTTCATGAGGCCGAATCAGAGCTGACGAACAGTGCTGCTGAACCCGTGGGAAAACTTCGGGTTTCCCTGCCCGTAATAGGCTACAGGCTTCTGCTTCCCGCTCTTTCCGCATTTAACCGACGTTACCCGCAGGTCGAAATGGAACTGGATTTCAGCGACCGTCTGGTGAATATCATTGATGAAGGGTTCGATGTGGCAATACGCAGCGGCGAGCTGGCTGACTCCAGACTGACCGCCAGAAGGCTGGGTGAATTCAGCTTCACTCTCTGCGCCAGTCCAGGCTATCTGGAGGAAAAAGGCGTGCCGGCGTCACCTTCGGAGCTGGCGGCGCACAGGTGCATTCTTTTTCGATTACCCTCAACAGGTATGCTGCAGCCCTGGGAACTGAACGGTCTCCGCCCCGGGGTTGCGCTAAGCGCTTCGTCGGTTCTGACGGTGAATAATATTGAAGCTGCCATTGGCCTGAGCCTGGCGGGTACGGGCATTAGCTATCTGCCCGACTTTATAGTCCGCGAAGCGCTGGCAGGAGGACAGCTCAAAGAAGTGATGAAAGGGTACTGTACAAAGCAGGGGCATTTCTCCGCCGTGTGGCCATCAGGCCGCTACCTCTCACCCCGAGTCCGCTGCTTTATCGACTTTATTGCTGAGTCGGGTTTATCTGTGTAGGCCGCTCACGTGATGCAGACTATCGGGTTAATAGTCACTTCAGGTGCGAAAATGAGTTTTTATATGTCTGCTTTGGCATAAAACGGACTGACGGCAGGCGAATGTCCGTTATGAGCGAGAAGCGGACGTTTGATACATCACGATTACCTGTTTTGCTTGGCTGAACATTACGATTTTGCGAAATTTCTGGACTGGCAATTTCAAAGAGTGCCAATTAATATCCTGAATCTATGGATGTGAATATTTTTGGCTTTATGCCAGCACTACTCCCTGTTGCACTGTCCCCGGGAGCAAGTTTCACCCTTGTTATGAACAGTGCTCTGGCAGAAGGCCATAAAGGCCTGTTCAGGACTCTCGCTGGAACAGCTCTGGGTATATATACCCATGCTTTTTTTATAGGGTTCGGTATCACGGCTGTGCTCATCTCGTCGCCAGCAGCGTTTACTGTGCTTAAAGTTGCCGGAACTGCCTGGCTGCTTTGGTTAGGTGCTGTACTCATCCGTAGTGGGATAATGGTAAGTTCAGGCGGGTCTACTGATGCAAAGCATTACGTGACTTTAAAAGAAGCCTGGCTGGCTAATCTTCTGAACCCTAAAGCCATACTTTTTTATCTGACAGTGGTTTCACAATTCGCAGGTGTTAAAGGCGGCGTTTGCAACTACCTGATGCTGGCATCCGTTCATATAGCAGTTATGAGCGTCTGGCTTTACGCGCTCGCTCAAACGCTGGTATTCTCATCGAAAAAAATTAATCCATCGACGCTCAAAAAATACGTTAATATTTCCGGCGGTGTGTTGCTCATTGTTTTTTCTCTGCATAATCTCATCCATTAATTCTTCGGCTATAAATTTAATGATCGCTACTGCATTGTTGGCAACTGAGTCTGGCACTGTCTGCTTTGAGCGGTAATCGTATACCTTCAGTTTGCCTGCGGCAGAACACCTTTGCTCAAGTCAAAAATGAACTGGCATGTACAATAGTCATGCTGTGTGTACGGTTACAGCAGACAGGCCTTATTGAGCGAGCCTTGCTCAGGAAATCTTTTTTTCGTCAATATTAAGGTATTTCAGGTTCTCCTCAGGAAGCTGAGGGATATGGCGATTAAGCCAGTTCAGCAGTATTTCAACATTCTGCTTTACGGGAGAATTTTCCGGCCACACCAGATAATATCCGTCACCGGTTGCCACCGCCTCCGTGAAAGGAAGTGCTAGCAGACCACTTTTTAATGCCTCGCTGCTCAAAAGCAGGTCACCAACAGAGACGCCATGTCCGCTCAGGGCGGCAAGGTTTCCCTGCTCCAGCGTATCAAATACTTTTTCGCTACTGATGCTGAGCCCCTTGAAACGCCCGGTTCTCTACAGCCACCTCTGCCTGTCACGACGGTCCGGGGAGGGATGGATAAGGTCACAGTCAGGAAGAAACTTCCTTGCGCTGACGAGCATCGCAGGAGAACAGACCGGTATCAGCCGCTCGCTGAAAAGCAGCCTGCTCTCTGTACTCTCCCCAAAATGACCGTTGCCGGGCAGAATTGCACAGTCGTAAGGTTCGCGGCTGAAGTCCACCTCGTCCATATCCATCCAGACGCTGGTTATCTCGATTCCGGGAGTGGTGTGGTTTTCACGGAAATTGTTGAGCACGTCCAGAAGCCATCTCATGCTAAGCGTAGAGGGAGCTTTGAGACGCAAAAACTGACTGTGACTTCTGAAGGCATTACAGGCCCGCTCTATGCCCATGAACCCCCCGGTAGGCTGACCGGCCAGGGTACGACCCGCCTCGCTTACTCTTACGCGCGGCCCGTTTCGCCTGAAAAGTTCACAGTCAAACCACGCCTCAAGTGTTCGGATGTACCGGCTAAGGGTCGATTAAATTACAATAATCGTTATATAATCCTCAATACAACGATAAGTGGCTGTGCCTGCCCCGTCGACAGTGTTCTGGAAACTTCATGTTTATTAAACGTCCGACCCTGGTGAAAACAACGTTCACCAGCGCAATGTTATTGTCTGCTTTTCCTGTGTATGCCGCGAACGAACAACCAGCCATGACCGTTAACGCTCTGTCATCCGACGCACCTGCCGAAACCGATAAGAAAGCAACCCTGGGAAACCTGGGTGCCCAGGAAGTTCGTAACACCCCGTGGTCAGTTCAGACCATTCCCCCCCAGCTTATGAAACGGCAGCAATTTAAAAGTGTGAGCGATCTCTACCGCTACCTGCCTTCCGTTCAGGGAGAGGGGGCTCGTCCTCAGACACGTGGTATGCAGGGAAGCGTTGTTCAGAACAGTATGATTGATGGGCTCAATGTCGTGTCGACCACGGACTATGCAGCCGAACAGTTTGACCATATTGAAGTGCTCAATGGCCTTGCTGGCGCGTTATATGGCCCGGCCAATCCGGCGGGCTTATTCAATTTTGTCAGCAAGCGCGCCAGTGACACACCTCAGAGAAGCTTCACCCTGGGGGCCGGTACAGGCCCGACTCATCAGGTCGCGGGTGATTTCAGTGGTCCGGTGGATGCAAATGACCGGCTACGTTACCGGCTGAATATGCTGGATGATGAGGGCAATGGCTATGTCAGCGGCAGTAAGAAGCGGCGTCAGCTTTTCAGTCTGGGACTGGATGCGACCCTGAGCGACCAGACTGTGCTTGAAACTAATTTCAGCTATTACCATTTTTATGAAAAGGGTCTGCCGGGGAAATTTGCGCTGGGTAAAGGCTTAACATTTCCCGCATCGCCAGACCCGAAAACAGCACACCTGGGGCAATCCTACGCGGGAAATGATAACCACACGCTGACTGCCGGTGTCCATGTGAAGCATGATTTTGATGGCAACTGGCTCGGTGAAGTCGGCGTGCTGCGTCAGATCGCCGATCGCGAATCGACTGCTGTGACTAATACGTTTACCAGTAACCGTGGCGATTACACGACCACGACGTCATCAGCGACAGCCAGCCGCTTCACGATTAACAGTTACATGGCTGACTTAAATGGTGAGGTTGATACTAGTCGTATTCATCATCAGATAGCCACCGGCGTGCGGGGCTTTGTCTGGAAAAATTACAACCCGCGAAATGGTGGCACTTTAACATTGGGCAGCGCTTCGCTGGACAATCCACAGGCGTTCAATGAGCCTGATTATCCTGATTTCACCCATCGCTACCATTCTGCAACAGCCACCCAGCACGCTTTTCTGCTGAGCGATACCCTTCAGCTTTCTCCACAATGGAGCGTACTGTTAGCGGGCAGCGAAAGCCTGCTCAGCTCATCCAGCTATGCCAGAACGGGCCGCCGAAGCAGTAACGCCTCAGACAGTGGCTTTAGCAGCTCTGCCAGCGTGATCTACAAACCAGTCGATCCGCTGACGCTTTACGTGACCTACGCCGACAGCCTGCAGCAGGGCGACACCGCACCCGCTACCGCCAGTAACGCCGGAGCAATTCTGGCTCCATACCGGAGTCGCCAGATCGAGACGGGCAGCAAACTGGCTATTGATAAGCTGCTGCTTACTGCCGCGCTGTTTGAGATTAAACGTCCATTCGCTTATACCAACGCCAGCAGAGATTACGGGGTGGATGGTGAGCAGCGTAACCGCGGCGTTGAACTGTTAGCCGATGGGGATGTCACCGATCGTCTGCACCTGTTTGGCGGCATGACCTGGCTGGATCCCCGCCTGGTGAAAACGGTCAGCAGTCAGACTGCTGATAAACAGATCGTGGGTCTGCCACGTTACACGGCCAGCCTGTTCGCGGCCTATGACTTACCGATGTTCAGCGGCACGGATATTCACGGTGGCATTCACTATGTGGGACAGCGCACTACTGATAATCAAAATCAGGGCTGGGTAAGCAGTTACACCACACTGGATATGGGGGCGGCATATCAGACCCGTCTGTTTGAGACCGCTACAACCTTTCGTCTTGATGTTACCAACCTCACGAATCGGCACTACTGGACCAATATAGTGCCGGGCGGTCTGAACGGCTACAGCGGTGCCGGTTATGCCAGCGCCTCTCTGGGGGAACCGCGCATGGTGCAGGTTTCCATGCAACTTAGTTTCTGATGGGGTAGTCAAAAATGAAAAGCCTGCAATGGGTAATACCGCTGCTGATAGTCAGTGCCCTGGCGTCGGCTCAGACAGTGACTGACGACAGTGGAAACCGTGTAGAGATAAATAAACCTGCCCGGAACATTGCCGATGCCTGGTTTGCCCATCACTCTCTGCTCATGACGCTGGGTGCCGGCGATCGCATCGTGGCAACTGTAAACCATCCTGCAGATCGACCATGGATGTTTAAAGTGCAGCCATCGTTAAACCGGGCGCTGCAGGCGCATGGCAGGACCTTTAACAGTGAAGCGCTGATAGCGCGAAAGGTTGATGCCGTTTTCGTTCCCGCCAGCGACCCTGATGCAGGCTCCTATCGTCAGGCTGGTCTTCCCGTGCTGGCAATGAATTTTGATGATTTTGACTCGATGAAACGCTCGCTCATCACCACGGCTCAGGTGGTCGGCACGCCAGCCGCGGCAGCCCGCGCGCAGGCATACAATCACTATCTGGATAATCAAATTGCAGATATTCAGGCTAAAACGGCGTCACTCACGGACATACAGCGTCCGCGAGTACTGCATATCCAGTCGTTGCATCCGCTGAAAGTGGATGGCCGCAATACCCTGATTGACACCTGGATCAGGCTTGCCGGCGGCCGGAATGTAGCGGCATCTGTTAATGGCAACATGCGGCCTGTTTCTCCGGAGGAAGTCATTCGCTGGAACCCGGATGTGATAATCATCGGAGCCGGAGCGGGAACACTGGCAGACTCAGAATTCGGGACGCTGTTTGCCAGCGTAAAAGCCGTGAAGCAGCGCCAGGTCTGGCAGAATCCATCAGGTGTATTTCCATGGGATCGTTATGGTACTGAGGTCGCACTGCAGATCCAGTGGGCGGCAAAAAAGCTGCATCCGGCGCTATTCTCAAAGCGGGATCTGCGCAAAGCCACACAGGAATTTTACCGGACATTTTACGATTATCCGCTCAGCGCAAATGATGCGCAGCGTATCCTGCAGGCTTTGCCTCCTGAATAAGGCAGACAGTTATCAAAGCCAGTGCCAGTAAATTTGTCATCTTCGTAATTGATAAATGACACCTGTTTTTACTCATGCCACATCGAAACCTGTCAGGAGGATAAGCATTACTCCTGACAAATATCAGCCGTGTGTACAGGACTTGCTGCTTTAAGCGAGAAGCGAACAATCAGAATTGATACTATTTTATTGCAGGCGCTGTGATGAGAACTTTGAATAGTGTATAAAAACAGCGTGTTATTTCACATGAGGGAAGAGAATGATCACTTGTCACGTCAGATATGTTATTGATCCATATCAATTAAGCGATTTCGAGAATTATGCTTTAAACTGGATGGAAATTGTGGAATCTATGGGTGGCATCCATCATGGGTATTTCCTTCCATCGGAAGGTGCAAATAACATAGCCTACTGTTTGTTTAGCTTTGATAGTCTGGCGCAGTATGAAGAATACAGAGTAGCCATTTTAAGTAAGGCTGAATGTGTCAAACTTTTCGATGAAGCTACCCAAAAAAAGTTCATCCTTAGCTACGAACGCAGTTTCATGAAGCCGTTGCTATCCGATAAACAGCATTAACCTGTTATAAGATGCTGTGAAATAAATAGACGAGTTAAGCCAGGTGAAACTGCTCTACTTAAATAATATCCGTTTCTGGCACTATGCGGACATGCGTATGGCGTAAGGTCATCGATGAGAGATGAGCAGATATCAAAATGATAGCGGCAAGCAAATTCAGCCAAATTAAACGTAACGTAACAGCCCAGCCAGGAATTCCTGGCATGGTCAGCAGACAGGAGTAAACAAAAGGTTTTAAAGGTAAAAAAAACCGCCGTTAAGGCGGTTCAAAGAGGATTTCGTGACTTTTTCTTTTATGGTAATCGAGCGGAGCCGCCGCCGATTGGCCTTAATGATAAAAGGCTTCAACAGGACAACAAGCGTAAGCGGGGATTTTATTTTTTCGGCAGACAGTGTTGGATTTTGAGGCACCAAAGCAAAACCATCTCAGCGTCCGGGTACACCGAAGCGATATTTGACCTATCCCGTATATCAGCTCTGCCAGACAGGAAGAGCGCCCACCGCTGACGGCTATGCATGTTCAAAAAAGAAGTAGAATGTCTGCCCGATAAAATAATGGGTGAAGCCGTTATCATGTTGCTTAATGAGGGAGGACCCATAACCTGCGCTCAGCTGCATCTTAAGCTCCGCTCCTTCATGCCCCTCACAGAGGAAATAGTGCGCGAGGCTGCAATACAGGTCGCTGTCCGAAGTGTCCGGACAGCCATTCTTAAGTGCGAAGGCACAATACGATCGCAAGCGTCAGATATGCTCTGAACTGAGTACAATATATCTCAACTGCCGGGCATTCTGATTTAACCGCATGGCCATGTTCCAACGTTGAAAAGCCCTCCGGATGCAGGCTTTTTTCATCAAACATCAGGAAGCAACTGCGTCTGAACTCCTTTTTTTCTTACCAGACCTCCTTTGAGGCCCGCTTCACTGGCTCGCTCAGGGCTATTGTGAAATTCTCTCCGATTAACTGACCACCTTTCCGTCCGGCCTCTGCCGCGCGCTCCGGATTCTCAGCAAAATTACCGGCTCCAACACGTTTTGCTGCCATAAAATCTTCACTTTGGGTTAAGTATTATCATCTTTAAGTATAGGAGCCGCCGTTCTTCTGGCCGTTTTACAGCAATCTTTATGAAGGTATGGAAAGACTGAGAAAAACGTTATTTTCATTAATGTTACAGTGAGGTGCTTTTTGCCTCACGCGAATTTATCCTCCGGATTCAAACCGTGTGGTTTCGAGATTTTTAAATCTTTAAGCGTTTTTTGGATTTCGCATAAAAAAAGATCTGCTTATTGCGCATAAAATTTAATAGCAGACAGCTCAAAAAATCATACATCTTCACCAGCGCCATTCAGCCTTAGACAGCAGACCTCATGCATCCTTCGACTTAATAACATCACACGATGCCATCAATATTTGCTCCTGGCACAATAGAGACTTAATGAGACTCACACGCACAATAGTTGATCTCGCAGAATGCTCATCACCCCTATGGTGGTGGAATAAAAGGTGCGCCCAGGCTGGTGAAACATCGGGCAGACTGGTCCCACTCTGTTACACTCAGTGCAGGTATGATTTCACAGTTTCAGCCAGGTCAGAGCTGCTACTGAAATCAGACAAAGGTTATAGCCGCTCAAGAGCAATACTGCTTGTCCGCCGCGACGGACTTTACCGCCAGGCAACAGGAAGTTTGATATGTTCAGAAGTGAAGAAGAAAAGATCAATATCGTTATTGGCGAAGCAATATTAACACTGCTTGAGGACGAAGATGTCTTCAGCGCTTTCACCCTCTCCCGACAGCTTAAACAGATGCTTGAGGTGGAGACAGAGGCTGCCCGTCGCGAAATCATCAGACAGGCAATCAGGCAGACCAGCAGGCTTCTCGCCACAGCCCTCTGTTCCGGTAGTTGCAGTACTGAAATAAAGCGAGTTCACGCGAGTTTTCTTGCCAGCAGAGTATCGGGCACGGGTGTTTGTCCGGTATTTTTACCGCACCGGTTACGTTCTGCCTTACTAAGTCAGTGTACCCGATGACTCAGCATCCGACTCGCCCTTGTGCTGTTTTCCCGCACACGTCAGTCCGCAGTGCTTTTGCTAAGCAGTTCCAGTGCATTTATCAGTTCATCTTTCCCTACCGTGGCTTTCTGGCTGAGCAGCCTGCGGGCCATGCTACCAATGAGATCCAGTGTTTTTTCATTGCAATTCTCGCCCGAATCCATAAATCCTCTGTTAAATGAACCAGCTGTAAATATAGCATTGTGTCAGATGGGGGAAGGTAACAGTGTCCGTAACGGTGAGCTTATAACTTCATAAGCCCCGAGAATCAAAGAGAGCGGATTTCAGGCAGCGATTCAAGCCTATGACCTGCTCCCCGCAAACGAACATACCATGATACAAGCCTCGTTCGCTTTTGGCACAAAGCGGACGCTATCCGGCCCAATGTCCGCTAAGAGCGAATAGCGGACATTCGGAATTGATGGTATACAAAAATCAGAGTGGTCAACTGATATCAGTGCTTATTAGTTAACAGGGAGCACATCAGACTGACCCAGCATAAAAAGGCTTCCATCACCTTACCGATACAATTAACGGAAGGATACAGCCAGATGAGGTTAAATCCACATCTGGCTGCCGGATAGATATCAGAAAGTTTCCCAGTTGGTTTCTGATGCCCTGACGGACAACTGAGGTTTTAACACACGCGTAGCCATCTGAACCTTCGGCATCAGTAATGCGGATGCCGGCACACGGAACACGGCAACGGTTCTCTCAAGCTCGAGCGCCTGCTCTTCGAGACTGCTGGCCGCTGCGGATGACTCCTCTACCAGCGCAGCGTTCTGCTGGGTTGTCGTATCCATTTCTGTCATAGCCTGCGCAATCTGAGTAATCCCGCGGTTCTGTTCGTCCGACGCAGCGGCGATTTCGCCCATGATGTCCCTGACCTGCGACACGGACCTGACGATATCCTCCATGGTACTGCCGGCTCGATTAACCAGCTCGGTACCGTTACTTACCCTGCTCAGAGACTCACTTATCAGTGTCTCAATTTCTTTTGCAGCCAGAGAACTGCGCTGGGCAAGGTTGCGGACTTCACCGGCAACCACGGCGAATCCACGTCCTTGTTCGCCGGCCCGCGCCGCCTCTACCGCGGCATTAAGCGCCAGAATATTTGTCTGGAAAGCGATACCGTTTATGACGGAGATGATCTCACCGATTTTACCTGAACTCTGACTTATTCCGCCCATTGTGCTAATCACATCACTGATGATATGACCGCCGCGACTGGCATTGTGTGACGCGTCGGTGGCCAGTTGGCTGGCGTGATGAGCGTTCTCCGCATTCTGCTTAACCGTGGATGTCAGTTCTTCCATGCTGGCCGCAGTCTCAACCACGGCAGCCGACTGCTGTTCTGTTCGTGATGAAAGATCGGTGTTACCCGCCGCAATTTCAGAGGAGGCGCGGGCGACGTTATTCACACCGTCCCTGACCCGGGAGATGATGTCTCGCAGGCTCTGGTTCATGGTGCCCACAGCAGTCATCAGTTCGCCAAGCTCATCGGTGCGGGAGCTGGTGATTTCTGACGTCAGGTCTCCTTCAGCAATACGCTTTGCAGAAGAAAGCGTTTCTCTCAGAGGGATGGTGATGCTTCGCGTCATTCTCCAGGCAATAACGAGGCTGAGAATAATACAGGCAAGGGTGGCAAAACCAATCTGCCAGAGTGCGGTTTGAATATACTTCTGAGCCAGCTCTGACTGAAAGAACGCGAGGCCTGTAATTGAGTTATTCAGTTTGCCTGCTGCTGCAGTCATTTCATCTGAGGCCAGGCTTTCAGCCCGTACTGAAAGAAGATAATTATTTAACAGGACAGAACCCGATAGTGTTTTTTGGTCTACTTCCGCCAATATTGCAGCGAGTGCATTGTCAGAAGCGCCCTTAAGCTGGTTAACAAGCGGAGAAATCGTGTCGCTGATCCCAGTGAATTTATCCAGCGCGGCAGAATCCGGCTTTCTGATAAAGGACTGGACATTAAATGCAGCCTGCTCTGTTTTGAAGCTGAGAGAAAGCAGGGGCGCAGCAAGTTCAGCTGAGACAGAAGCCTGACTGGAAGCCAGTTTTTCAGCCAGTGAAGCCAGGTCCAACGTTTGTATTTGACTCAGCGCGAGTGCGGCCCTTTCATTGCTCTCAAGAAAGGCCCGACGTTTTTCCTGATACTGCTTCAGAATCACGTCCAGGAGAGAAAGCCTCTCCCCCCCCCTCAACTGACCAGGAATATTTATCGAGACTGGTTCGTAAATCAAAGAGCTGATTCATCGCCTCGCCGTTAATGTCGATAAACTTTTTATCCCGTGTGTACTGAAAAAGCGTGCGGTTAAGCCTGGCTTTTGCCAGCGTGTCCAGCATCTGAACGGTGATATCCCGCTTGGCTGAGTTTTCCTGAATACTTAAAAAACAGCGAAACGCCAGCACCGATATGATAACGGAGGCCATTATGACCAACGTGAAACCTAGTCCCAGTTTTCCGCCTATTTTTAAACCCGTAACTTTTTTTATAATGTTCATCTTAATAATCCCAGTGTTGAGCAATCCTCTGTTCCTGATATCTTCTCAGGATTGAATACTGTATCGGTCAAAAAGGTGCTTTATTTATGCCTTTTATAAACATTAGTGAAAAATGTTTTATTATTGATCGTGATTAATTTTTGGTTTTCAGTAAGCCAGCCCTTCAAATTAACGAAATTGATTATACTTACAGTTATCGTTTGGTATCTAACTTGTTTTTTAAGCGAAACGGTATTTTTTAAATTAACTTAGTATGCATTGTGAAATGTGCCTGATGATATTTACTCCATAAACTTAAGCAGGTATAAACAGTTAAGTTCGGATGAAAAAAAGAAGACAGGCATTAATCATGCGCGCCAACATTTTTCACCAGAAAATCCACCGTTAACCAATTGAAATAAATAGTCAAGTCACATTGATATTATAGCCAGCCCCTACTCAATTACCGCTCGGGTTGAAATCGTGAATGTCTGTAATGTCAATATCATCGCGATATTTTCCTTTATACATACACAAGCCTTTTATAGTGATAGTTAAAAACGTTGGATTCACCTTAAAGTATTGAGGGGGTTATGACGATAAATTGTTAGAGATAGACATGAAGCAGGAATCCTGATGAAAAAACCAGATAAACAGTTTCATTGATACGGTGCTTTCTTGCTCCTTTTTTAAACACATGGCTCCTTTATTTCCGAAAGAGAGTTTTTTATAAGTCAGTTCCAGAGTGTTTAGCGAGAAACATGCTGAAAATAGAGCAGGCTAATTAAGCTAATCATTTTCAATTTGTATGAATTTCCAAATACTGTCAGGAAAAAACATTTCCGTAATCATGACGATGAGTAAGGGTATTGCTGAATTTAACCTGAGGAGATGACCATGTTACTAAGAGATGAAGACAGAGGGCACGTCATTATTAGCGAAGCCGCACTGCATCTGGCTCTGGCTGAAAAGGAAATAAACATTAATTCCCTTTTAAATGAACTGAGACTTATGGCAGCAGAAAACTGCCAGGACGACCGCCTGACTAAAATCTGTGCAGCCAGAGCATGGCTGAGAGAATTTTTTATTCCGGAATTTGCGAAACAGCGTGCACTTTACTTGCAGCTCCTCACTGGCCTGAATGAATAAAGGAACTGTTAATAACGCTAAATCCGGTTCTGGTACTATGACACCGGGCAGAAATGATTCCATCCGACTCAGGCGGCTTTACCCTGACACGGGATAAAAGTGTCATACTTTTGACGTACACTCGCCGATTAGAACATCCCGGTTTTAGCTATGTCCGCTTTTGGCACAAAGCGGACGTTGTTGTTCAGTGTCCGCTATGAACGAGAAGCGGATATCCGCATTTCTTGATCCGCATCTTTGAAACTGACCTGGCGTTTCTTCTGAGGCGCCATAATCTCCTTGCGGGGCCATCTCAAATAGTAGGCAATAAATCTACTATAAAGTACTAATTTCTTATCCCACTGGTAAGACTCAGAGGAGTTAACATGGCTTCAGCACTAACATTCCTGATGCTAATTGCCAGAGGAATTGCGCTGGTTATTCAGAACACGTTGATGACCAGGATAACTTACTCGGCTTCAACTGTACTGATAGCTCTGGTGCTGAATTCTGCCGTGGGGCTTGTTTTACTTATCAGCTTACTGGCGGGAAAGACGGGGACATCAGGGTTTTATGAACTATTGCAGTCCTTCAAAAGCTGGATGCTTCTGCCGGGCATTTTAGGTTCTTTTTTTGTTTTCACGGTAATAACGGGTTATCAAAATATCTGTGCTTCGCGGACAATTGCGGTACTGGTCGCCAGTCAGCTTGTCGCAGGTCTCGGATATGACATCTACCACAGCGGTACAGAAGGATTGCTTAAAAAATACGCCAGCTATAATCGGCGCGATGTTACTGGTTATATAATCGGCGCGATGTTACTGGTTACAGGCGCTTTTCTCGTTGCATCACAAATGTTTTAGTCTTAAACGCTGTCACCGGCACGTCCGTGTGACTGTGATTACTTTTACTGTGACGTTCTGGGAATATCCACTATCAGGGATGTGCCCGGGTATCAAGGCGTAGATGCAAAAATGTCAGATCCAGCCAGTGTCCAAACTTGTTGCCCACCTCTGACAATCTGCCAGCCTCTGTAAAACCGAGCTTTTTGTGAAGCGATATGGATGCAACGTTTTCAGATTCAATGCCAGCTACCATGACATGCTTACCCTGATCAGTAGCCAGTCTGATCAATTTCTCCATCAGAGCTTTACCTGCTCCCTGTCCCCGGGCACTTTTGTGCACATATACAGAATGCTCAACAGTGTGGCAATAACCATCCCATGGACGCCAGTCACCATATGATGCATAACCCAGTACGGAATTGTTCCCGTCAACAAAGACAATGACGGGAAAACCTGCCTCACGACGGTCTCTCATCCATTTTATTCGGTTGAGAAAATCGATCTTACTTTCATTCCAGATCGCCGTGGTATTAAGCACAGCGTCGTTATAAATCTCGGCGATGGTTTCAGCATCGCGTTCTGTTGCAGCACGAATTGGCATAGTAGACACCCCACCTCTAATTTACTAAAGTAGACTAACCGTACACTATATTATTTATCCATTATGTTAGATGAATTGTCCAGTAAAGAAGATGACCTGAACGCTCGTATCGGCCTGAAGGTAAAGGCTGAAAGAGAAAGACGTGGCTGGTCACTGACCGATCTGGCAGAAAACTCAGGCGTATCACGGGCGATGATTCATAAAATTGAGCGTGGTGAAAGCAGCCCGACAGCAACCCTGCTTGCAAGACTTTCTGGCGCTTTCGATATGTCTATGTCCCAGCTGCTTGCGGAAATGGAAATTCGTACCGGTGTGCTTGTCAGATATGAAAATCAGGCTGTATGGCAGGATCCTGAAACAGGCTACATTCGTCGCCATGCTTCACCGGGGCAGATACCTGTAGATCTGGTTAGCATCGAGCTTCCGGCAAATACTGCCGTGCCTATGCCCGCTATTTCCTATCTTTCACGACGTCAGCTCATCTGGGTCATTGAAGGTAAGCTGACATTTATTGAGGGCAGCACAACATTTGAGATGTCACCGGGTGATTGTCTGGAGCTGGGCGATCCTGCTGACTGTATTTTCAAAAATGATACGGGTGATCTTTGCCGCTATGCCGTGATAGTCCTCAAGCCATCCTGATTGCATGCATTGGAACTGATTTGATTCAGAGTTAACTGGATGATTATCAGGCAGTGGTTCTTCTACCTGATTAAGCATTTTTTATCAGCTCAATTTTGTAACCGTCTGGGTGGTGGTCATGTCTTTTCCTGGCACATAACAGTCAAGGCTATGTCTGCTTCTGGCACAAGCGGACGCTATCCAGCCTTACGTCCGTTATGAGCGAGGAGCGGACTTATAAAAAAGTCATATTTGATAGATTGATTGCAGGGAACTAAATGATTAGCATCTGCTCTTTCGGACAAAGAAAATGACTGTTAACGATTCCCTCTTCGCATTTTCTCTCGCAGCCCTGTTACTTACCCTAACTCCCGGCCTTGATACGGCACTTATTCTGCGCACAGCTTGTGCTGAAGGCGGCAAAAAGGCTTTTCACGCGGCGCTTGGCATTGATGCTGGCTGTTTTGTATGGGGCACGCTGGTTGCATTAGGTCTTGGTGCTCTTCTGGCGGTTTCAGAGATGGCTTACACTGTGCTCAAAGTTTGTGGCGCGGTCTACCTGAGCTGGCTGGGCTTACAACTTCTGATAAGTCCCCGATCATCTTTCAGTAATGGCTATGATGGCAATGGTTCTCAGAGGAACTGGTTTATCAGAGGAATGCTGGGGAATGTGCTCAATCCCAAAATGGGCATTTTCTATGTCTCCTTTTTGCCGCAGTTCATACCTGCCGGTCACTCACCTTTGATATGGACTTTTATACTGGTCAGCATCCACGTTGCGATCGGGACTGTATGGTCAGTCACACTCATTTTATCCACGCATTATGCGTCAGCCGTATTGAAGAAAAGTCGCTTTGTTCGGATGATGAACAGAGCAACAGGGGGCTTATTTTTATGCTTCGCGGCTAAACTTGCTATGAGCACGAGATAGCCCTGGGCTAACTGTAAACGTCCGCTTCTGGCACAAAGCGGACATTCTGAGATCCAGAAAGTCAACAAGGGCGAAATCAGGTCTTAGTGCCGGATTTCACCCTGACTGACAGATGTTCATCAGATTATTTTCTCAACAGCAACACTACTTCGAGGCTTGTTCCGTTTATTCCAGGAGAACCGTCGTGACCTCCGTTGCTGTCTTACTGTAAATCCTGAGTGCCTAATCCGCCGGGTCCCGCTTTGCCGCCATTTCCCCCGTTATTAGAACTATCACCATTACCGCCGTTTCATCAATTCTCGCCTTTGCCTCCAGCAGAGCTACTTCTGGCGACATCACCATTACCGCCATCGGCTATTTGATTAACCAGGTGGGAAGTCTGCAATACATTTTTTCTTCCTTATTTGCCCACGCATTTTCCATAGAGTTAAGAACCATCACGCTAAAAATGCTCAACGTGAAAACTTATTTACTCTGCTGTTCATCCGTTAGCTCCAGGCGCACCATTTCCGCCATTTGTGTTATCGATATTTGTGTTGTCGCCATTTAAACGTTCTGTTTAAACAGCCTGTCCGGCACGCTTCGGATCGCAGGAATAATGTCCATCATTTTTATTGGACGTTAGCGTTTCCATCACCTGACATGACGTCACTGAGGTACAGCTCTTCGATTTTAATGAAACGTTATCCTGTAGCGGGCAGGGAGACGATAAGTTCTCTCCCACAACCAACATTAGTGAGCTCTTCATTCACTTCCGGCGTACTGATCTTTTAAAGATAGTTGTATTAGCGCAGGTCCACGGTACGACAGAAATGTTACGGATAGAGGAGGGCGGCTGCGCCCTGCAGGACGCAGCCGGATATCAGAAGGTAGTCCAGTTTCCGTCTGCCTCAGCAGGCGTTTCTTTCTTAACTGTGGCGGGTACAGATACGATTGCTTGCCGGGTGACTGGGGGAGGTGAGACCGCCGCAAGCGTGAACACCGACACCGACTGCAGCAGCAGGGATGCCTGTTCGCGCAGGCTCTGCGAGGCTGACGTCGATTCCTCGACCAGTGAGGCGTTCTGCTGCGTCACACCATCCATCTCCGTTACGGCGATGCCAACCTGCTCAATACCGCGGGCCTGTTCGGCACTTGCAGCGGTAATTTCCTCAACGGTGTCACTTAACTGGCCGACCGATGACACGATATCTGCCATCGTGGTCACAGATCGGTTCGCCAGGATGCTGCCTGCACTTACGCTTGCCGAGTTTGCCTCAATCAGCTGACGGATTTCACCGGCCGCCGTGGCGCTGCGGCTGGCCAGCGTGCGTACCTCACCGGCGACGACGGCAAAACCTCGTCCCTGTTCGCCTGCGCGTGCTGCCTCTACTGCCGCATTAAGTGCCAGTATGTTGGTCTGGAAGGCAATGCTGTCAATCACCGATGTAATGTCCGCAATCCGGCCGGAGCTTTCGCCGATAGATTTCATGGTGCCGGAGATGTCGGCAGTGACCTCGTTGCCCTGACGGGCGACTTCCCTCACGTTGACGGCAAGCTGTGCCGCCTGGCGGGCATTGTCGGCGTTATTTCTGACTGTCACGCTGAGCTCGCTCATGGTAGCAGCCGTCTGCTCCAGCGCGCTGGCCTGCTCCTCGGTGCGCTGCGACAGGTCCGAGTTCCCCTGCGCAATCTGCAGGCTGGCTGCGGCAACGCTCTCGGCGTTCCGGCGTACTGTGCTGACCGTCTGCGCCAGCGAGTCCTGCATCTCAGCCACTGCGGTGAGCAGCATGCCGGTTTCATCCCGTCCGCTGACAGGTACAGCCTGGCTCAGGTCGCCGCGTGCGATGCGTTGTGCGGCAGCAAGCGTTATGTTCAACGGGCGGGTAATGCTGCGGGTGATGAGCCAGGCTGCGGCCGCAGCTAGCAGAACAGCGGCAGCACTCAGCGAAGTCAGCAGAATAGTGGCCGTATTTCGCTCATCTTCAGCAGCACTGCGCGCCGTTTGCATCTGTTCTACCTGAAAAGAGACCAGGTCTGCAATAGTTTTCAGATAGTCAACCTGGGTCTGGTAGCGCGGACCAAGAAGAAGTTGCGCGGCCTCGTCCCGCTTACCCGCCATTCCCAGCGCGACAACATCATCAGAAAAGGCCAGATACTGAGTGCCGGTGCTCCTGATTGATGCAATCAACTCCCGGCTTTTGGGCGCCTTCAGCATGGCGTCGACCTGATCAACCGTCGCAGTGATTTTATCATGTACCCTGTCATAATCTTTTTTAAAGACTGCCTTCCGGTCAGGAGCATCTGCCAGAACAACGTTACGGACCAGCCGGCTAAGGTCAGTTGAATAGTAACGCAGATTAGTTGCAGCTGAGGCCTTCTGATAACGGCTGCCGGCAAGCGTATCCGCCGTTTCTCCCAGAGACTGAATGCGGCTAAATCCGGTAAATGCAACGATGACCAGAAGAAGAAGGATGAAGGCAAACGCAGCACCAAGCCGCGTGCCTATTCTGATGTTGTTCATAATGTTCCTGACTGAAATAACGTTTGTTTAATAAAGCGTTACATGGGCAAAACGCTTCTCTCTTATTTTTGTAAGGTCGTTCAGAGGCTGTTGTGGGCTATTGCTGTATGCGGCTTGCGCAAAAAGTCGGACTACAGGGAATGCATATCGATGCACTTACCTGTTCATACTTTGTTGATTTCGTAAAGATTAAAACGGGTATTGCCCGGCAGGGCTGGTGACAGAAATAAAAAAAACGACACATAGCAATCAAGCCGGGAACCGCTTCTTAGAGGACAAACGCTGTCAGTGACAGAGGCAATCATACCGACAGGCATAGCTTTTATCGGTTCGCTTATCGAAAACTTTATTGCTGGTGAAAGACTACGCCTGAGCGAGCGTATGCATTTCCGTTGGTAAAGGGTGAGTGCTTCTGCCGGAATCTTTATCTCCGTGAAACATAACCCTATTGATGTTCGCTTTAATCGAGAAGCGGACATTTTTATCAGGGCTGGATGCTCCCGGAGTGTTGTAACCGGTATTACTTCATAACGTCGAACAATCCAGCCACACACCAAGGGACTAAAGTCAGGTGCTTTTCTCAATTATCTGCAGACAGATTCGCCAGGCTAAACAGTAGAAAAATTAACTATTTACTTTACTTATGCTGTTTGTGATCCGGCCGATAACATCAGTGTCATTATTTTTTACTCACAGGGAGCAATTATGTTAGGCAAATTATTTGGAAAGCCTGCGTCCGTTCAGGAGGCCAGGCTGCCGGTATTACCTGAAGTGCCAGCTGAAGAGCTCCGGCCAGATAGTACGTTACCCGCCTCTATGGACAGTTTTCTGGCTCTGATGCCAGAGCTGTTGTGGATGTGTGAGGGTAAAGAAATTACCGACAGCACCAAATTATGGATTTCATCGGCTGCACCATTGGGTTTGCCACGTGGGAGTGGCGATCTCTCCACTCTGTCGGCGCTCTGTTCGCTTGTTCATGATGAAGATAAAAATCATTTCAGACAGCTTTTACGAAATGCTCAGCCTGGTCCTTCTCCGGGTACAAAACATGAATGCCGTTTTATGACGGCAGGCGGCAGCTATGAATGGTTTCAGGTAGCGGTAAAACGTGAACGCAGCGCCGATGGTACCAGCCAGAGACTGGCGGGGACGCTGCTGAATATCAGCAATGATAAGACGCATGAAAGTGAATATGACATTGTGATGACACGCTTCAACCTCTCGCGTGAAATGCTGAATGACGGACTCTGGGACCTCCAGATTATCAATGGTGATGCTCTGCACCCGAATAACGTTTTTTGGTGGTCTCCACAGTTCAGAAAATTGCTGGGATTTGAGACGGTTGAAGAATTCCCTGATGTCATTGATAGCTGGGCTTCGCGTCTTCATCCCGACGACAGTCAGCATACGCTGGATGCCTTCATTAAACACCTTAACGACCATTCAGGTGCAACAGGTTATGACGTTGAATACCGTGTCAGACTCAAAAATGGTAATTACCGTTGGTTCCGTGCTCGCGGTCAGACCCGACGCGACAAGGACGGTATACCTCTGCGGGCGGTCGGTGCACTGATTGATATACAGACGTTAAAGGATCAGGAGGTACAGAATAATAGCGAACGTCAGCGAAGAGATGACGCAGCGGCTTCTGTCAGAGAAATTGCTGATTTAGTCTCTGAAAATGCCAACATCGCTGCCCAGATTAAACTCATCTCACTGAACGCAAGCATTGAGGCCGCAAGAGCGGGCGTTCAGGGACGGGGCTTTTCTGTCATTGCCAGTGAAATTCGCGAACTGGCAGACAGAACCGCTGAGATAACAGAAAACATAAGCCGCCTGCAGGTCCGTCTTGATGCTTCTTCGCGCCTTTAAAGAGCATTGTGCAGCATGGGGTTCAAAAGCACATTTCCAGGTTTACGCCTGTGAAGTGTGCTCTATAGTTAAAAGAAAATCGAATTATTAGCGTGGGCAGATCGAATCAATCATTCCGCTGCTTATTCTGTCCGCTTCTGTAACTAAGTGGATGCTGAAACTTCAGGCCACGGTATAATCAGCTGCTGTATTTATAAATAAAGGTATCGTCAATCACGCCCATGCTATCCAGTCTATCAGAAGCTAATATGGCTTCAGGTTTGAACCCACACTTTAATGCAACAGACTGACTGCGCACGTTACGTCGGGCAGTGCGAATTTCGATTCTTATAGCGTTAAAAAATTCCGAGGCTATTTTTGTAGCCAGCTTGCATGCTTCGGGCATTATGCCTTTTCCCATCGCATCCGTGGCAAGCCAGTACCCGATCTCGAAATAAGGAATAGCACGATTTCTTATGAATAAGCTTATACAACCTAATAGCTCATCTGACGTACAATCAATAATCAAAAACTTATATTCTGCTCTGTCATTCAGGAAGTTTTCTGCTGCTTCCAACATATTCTCCCTGACTGAAGAAAACGAATGAAAGCCAGGAGACCAGAGTAGAAACTCATGATGAAACGAACTGAATTCATTTAGTTTACGTTGCATTTCTTCTGAACGACTCAGGTCTGGCGCAGTCAGATAAAAACGGTCGTGTTGCAATAAATAAGCAGGAATTTCATCAATATGCATCTTCACCCTTCCATTTATACAACCTATTGATTTACTTAGCACACGCCGGAATAAATTGCATCCGATTTATACAGAACAGGCTAGTGAAAGAATGGATTACTCAATGACAAGCAGGAGCCGTGTACTGCTAAAAGTATTATCGAAAGATTTTAATCCAATGGGCGGGTAACGGGGTCCGCTTCTGGCACAGAGCGAGCGGGCCCCCATTTCAACGCGACTGCGCCAGGCAAGATAGTGAACCGGCGACACCCTCCCTACTGGCATATCATGCTCATGAGCGCCACCGATGATGCCCTGAAGACTGTATTAGCCGATAACCATCATCAGCGCGCCGCACTCGGCAACCCGGTCATGGATAAACCTTAATCGAATCAGGCATACGACCGCTTTTTAGCCAGGCGTCAGGGTGCAGCTGTAGCGTATTCGACCCCTATCCAACAGGACAATGACCGGCCCCTGTGGAGCGTATCAGTCGCCAGGGGAAACTCGTGGCGGATGTATTGGCCGGCATAGGCCTGACGGTAGTCGCCAGCACGCCTGAGCAGACGTCGACGGTTTAATTATGGCCCGGGCGATCCCACATCATCACAACGATTGATGATCTGGGCGTTTGCACCAAAGCCATTACACTGACGCGGGTAAAATGGTGCGACTTAGTAGCGGATAAGCAGGAACCAGTTCAGCACCTGATTGATCAGGCGCTGTCAGAAGGCAGACTTGTGACGGCACGCGGTCTGGCCTTTAAGCGGAAAGTAAGGCGCGCTTAAATGAGAATATATGCGCACGTGCGGCTTCGGCTGCGCGTTGCGTATCGCCTGATTCCAGCGCCGCAATGATTTCATTATGCTCAGCGATCACTTCATCCATATGCGCCACGTTGGAAAGTGTGGTGGCCCAGAAACGCTGCGCTTGTGCATGAATCACGCTAAGGATATCAGCAAGATGACGATTACCGGCAATCTCAGCCAATACCTGATGAAACTCGCGATCCAGCAGCATCATCTGTTCGCGGCTGCGTAACTGGCTCGCCTTATCAATTTGCTGATTAAGATGACGCAGGCGCTGAAGCTGCGTATCCGTCACCTTCTGGCTGCCAAGCTCAATACAGAGCGTTTCATTTACCAGCCGTACTTCAATCAACTCCAGCGCGTCATCAATCGATAATGGCGCCACCATTACTCCTTTACGCGGGATAATTTGCAGTAAACCCTCGGTTGCGAGGCGATGAACCGCCTGATTAACCGGTGTACGGCCTATCGCCAGATCGTCCATTACCTGAGCGGTGTTAAGGTATTCGCCAGGCTTGTAACGCAGCGTAATGAGCTTGTGCCTGAAAGCCAGATAGGCTTGTTCATTAAGAGAAAGGCTTTTATCTGCGCTGCCTGGGTTCACATTTTCCGCCACTGATTCACTCATCACCACGTTCCTTTTTTTACCTATGAGACATCTTACACAAAAATCTGGCATGAAAATCGCTAGTTTAAAATTACTGTGAAATTTCACTGTGATTTCAATCCGGAGGTTTTCCTTATGCAGTTGCGATTCTCTACGGGCGACAAAGCCGCTACCACACTGAACGTTGACGTTACGCATTTTATTATTGCTGGCTGGGCCGGCCGCGACAGGGAAGCCGTGTTGCACCATATCCGTGAATTAGAAGCCCTCGGCGTGCCCGCTCCCGGTGCAGTACCACTTTTTTACCGGGTTGCGGTTAATCAACTCAGCCAGCAATCACAGCTTGAAGTGGTAGGTGAGCAAACCTCCGGCGAAGCCGAACCATTCGTCTTCTCGCATCGCGGCGAATTGTGGGTTTCCCTCACGTCTGATCATACCGACCGCCATCTGGAAACCTTCAGCGTTGCGCTCTCTAAGCAGGCGTGTATCAAGCCGGTCGCCAGCGTCGCGTGGCGCATGAACGACGTTACCGAACACTGGGATGTGCTTGAACTCAGCTCATGGATCAAAGAGCAGGGTAAATGGGTCATTTATCAGCAGGGCACGCTGGCATCACTGCTGACACCACAGGACTTGCTCGCGCGCTATTTTAATGGCGGTGTCGCGGAAGAGGGCGTTGCTATGTCCTGCGGCACGCTGGGCGCAATTGGCGGCATCCGGCCATCCAGCGAATTCCGCATGGCGCTGCACGATCCGGTGCTTAATCGCACGCTGGAACACGCCTACACCACCGGCGCGCTGCCGGTGGTGGCATAAGGAGACTGCCGATGACCACACTCTGGCAAGCCAGTCAGCAGTTGCAGAGCGGTGATGCTTTGCCCGAAGCATTTACTGAATCCGCGTTGCAGGCCGCACAAAATCCTGAACAACAGGGCTCATTAGTGTTCACGCAACGCTATGCAGCTTCGGGCAGCGCGGCAAATGCTCGCTGGCAGGCGAAGCAGGCGTTAAGTGCCATTGATGGACTGCCTGTCAGCATTAAAGATCTGTTCGATGTCCAGGGAGAGGTGACCACGGCCGGTTCACGCTTACTGGCCGATGCGCCAGTGGCAGTTGCTAATGCCAGCGTCGTCGATAAGTTGCTGCTGGCGGGCGCCGCAATCGTCGGTAAAACCACTATGACGGAGTTCGCTTTTTCGGGCTTAGGCATCAATCCACATTACGGCACGCCAGTCAATCCGTGGCAGCGCGAGCAGCAGCGTATTCCCGGCGGATCATCCTCTGGCGCGGCCGTTGCGGTTGCTGAGGGCATGTGCCTTGGTGCCGTTGGCACCGATACCGGCGGTTCGGTACGAATCCCTGCTGCACTCTGTGGCCTGACTGGCTTCAAACCCACGGCAGAGCGCATCAACCAGAGAGGAACGTTACCGCTTTCGACCTCACTCGACAGCATCGGCGTGATCGCGGACGACGTGCGCAGCTGCTGGTTGCTGGATAGCATCATTGCCGATCGGCCGCTGGATTTACAGTTGCTGGATCTGCGTAACGCGCGCTTTGCCGTGCCGCAAACGCGCGTGCTGGATGGTCTGGATCAGCATGTGGCGCAGGCCTGGCAGCATGCCATCACACGTCTTAAGCAGGCGGGTGCGACAGTTATCGACATCACGTTGCCTGAGCTGGATGAGCTTAACGCTATGAATGCGCGTGGCGGCATCACGGCTTATGAAGCCTGGCAATGGCATAAAAAAACCGTGCAGGCACAACCTGAAGCTTACGATCCCCAGGTGCTGGCGCGCATCCAGCGCGGCAGCCATCTTACCGGACAGGATGCAGCTGAACTTTACCAGCAGCGTGCTGCCTGGCAACAACGCATCAACGCAGCGCTGAGTGATTTTGATGCGTTACTGATGCCAACTGTTCCGCTTGTCGCGCCCACTATCGCGTCACTCAATGATGCGCAGCGCTATATGGAGATTAACGCGATGATGCTGCGCAATCCCAGCATTATCAACATGCTGGACGGCTGTGCTCTCTCTTTGCCCTGCCACCGACCGGGTTCTGCTCCGGTTGGCCTGAGCCTTGCTTCGATTCATGGTGATGACGCCAGCCTGATCAGCTGGTCGCTTGCTGTGGAAACTGCCCTTAACCGGAGATCCTGATGATGACTAAACCCCACGGCATGCTGTATGTCGCCACCAACATTGGCGCTGAAGATGAGGCTGACTTTAACCAGTGGTATGACCATGAACACGTAGAGGAGCGGGTAGCCATTACGGGATTTTTGAGCGGTACACGCTATCAGGCAATAAACGCTGAGCGTAAATATCTCGGTTTATATGAAACCGATTCGCTGGAAGCCTTTACCAGCGCCGATTATCACGCCGCATTCACGCACCAGACGGCATGGTCGGTAGAGAATCTGCAAAAAATGGTGAATCCCATGCGCCGGGTGAGCGCAGTAGTGCACAAGCATGGCAAAGGCACGGGCAATCAGTTAGCTGTGTTGACGCTGCAAGCGATCAATGACAGCGCGCTAAGCGCCTTGCAGCAGCAAATAAGCCAGACGCCGGGCTACATCTCATCCAGCGTGCTGATGCCAGACAGCGTCCTGAGTTCGCCATTACCGAAAGAAAGCCAGGATCATCGGAAAATGCAGCCGATGCTGCTGATTCATTGCAGCGATGCACTGTGCTGCGATCGCCTGGCTGCTGCCGCGGCACAGGCATTTGCGGGAGATATACAGCGTTATGCCCTCAACTGGCAGTTAACAAAACAGGAGCTGACCCATGGCTGATACCGATTCTCTGCACCATGCGGCAGGCGCAGTGCGTACCAAATCGAAGACCGGGCGTCTGGCTGCTGCCAGTTCGATTGGCACCGCGCTCGAGTGGTACGACTTTACCGTTTACAACATCATGGCCGCGCTGGTGTTTAACCATGTCTTTTTCCCCAGCTTCGATCCGCTGGTCGGTACCATTCTGGCGTTTTCAACCTATGCGGTAGGCTATATTTCACGTCCGCTAGGAGGCTTCGTGTTCGGCCACCTTGGCGATGTCGCAGGGCGCAAAGCGGTGTTGATCATCACGCTGGTGATTATGGGCGTAACCACGGCGTTAATGGGCTTGCTGCCGGGCTATGCGGTCTGGGGCATCTGGAGCCCGATTCTGTTAGTCGCACTGCGGTTTGTGCAGGGCATCGCGCTGGGCGGCGAATGGGCAGGGGCCGTGTTGTTATCGATGGAGCATGGCGACGCGAACAAACGCGGGCGTAATGCCTCATTTGCGCAGGTTGGGCCATCCTGCGGCACGCTGATCGGTACTGGCTTTATTACGTTGGTTACGGTAATGATGAGCGCCGATCAGTTTCAGGCGTGGGGCTGGCGCATTCCTTTCCTGCTAAGCCTGGTATTGGTAATTTTTGGCCTGTGGCTGCGTCGCGGTGTGGAAGAGACGCCAACCTTTGTCGCAATGCAGGAACAAGAGAAAACCACGCACACGCCGTTAAAAGAGGTTTTCGTAAACTATCCGAAACAGCTATTCATTGCCGGTGGATCGCGTATCGGCTCCGATGTGCTTTACGCGCTGGTGGTCGTTTTTACGCTGACCTATGTCACCACCGTACTGCAATTACCGCGTCCACTGGCGTTAATGGCTACGATGCTAGGCGCAATAGTTAACGCGATCACGGTGCCGATGTTTGGCGCGCTTTCAGATAAGTGGGGGCGACGCCCGGTTTACATTACCGGTGCGCTGCTGGCGGTTGTCTGGTCTTTTCTGTTCTTTGTGTTGCTCGATAGCTCGCATCCGGTGCTGATCGTGCTGGCGGTGATTGGCGGTTTGCTGATCCACGCGATGATGTACGGACCGCAGGCAGCGTTTGTCACTGAGCAGTTCCCTGGTCATGTGCGTTACGCGGGTTCATCCCTGGCATACACCCTGGCGGGAATTGTCGGCGGTGGTTTTGCGCCCCTGATCATCACCACGTTATTTAAAGAGACGGGCAGTACGCTGTGGGTTTCTTTGTACGTCAGTTTCGCGCTGGCGATTACGCTATTCGCTTTGTGGAAAGCCAAAGAGACTGCTCATCGTCAGGATTAAGGTTGTCATGGCGAAGGATTGCCATTATCTGTTCAGCCCAGCAAAGGTATCTCTATCTTCGAAAGGGAAACTGGAATTTCGCCTTTATTTTCATGCCTGAATTCAAGAGCGCATAAATATACCTTACGTTAAAACATGATTTTCATGTGTTTAATCACTTAATTATATGAACGACTGGTGGCTGCTTAGAAGTCTGCCGCTGGCACAGAGCGTACGGATGTCAGGCTATCAAATCACGGGACATCTGATTTCCTGAAAGGGAAAAGCACCTCGCTGAGATGACAGAACAACGCTGATGAGCTCACTCAATTTACAAAAGCAAACCACTTGCCCGAAGCATGCAATTCTTAACTTTTCTGAATACTGTCTATGCTTTCTCCCGCGCTGTTTTTTTAGCGTTGTCAATTACCCTACGTAAATAAACACCATGCGTCGTTTCTTCAGGAAGGCATCCCAAACATGCTCTTTTGAATGTCGGCTTCTGGCACAAAGCGGACATACGTGCTGCAAGGTCCGCTGTGAGTGAGAAGCGGACATTTGTTTTATACTGATAACATCAAGTGATTGTAATATGTTACGATAATAATCGGGTGTAAATATGTATAATTAGTTATTTTGAATATTGATTCACAGTTGGCATTTTTACTTATCGGTTAATAAAAGGATTTTATAATATGAATTTACAGCTAAATGAGAAGCTGGGTGTTTTGTTAAATGAAGTTTGTGATGATGAACCGGGTGTCGTTCTCATGGCCAGATTTGATGACGGCAATGAGTATTATCTGGGGCGCGGTAAGGCTGATGTAGAAAAAGGTATTGATGTTAGTAAAAAAACGGTGTTTAACATCGCCTCACTTTCAAAGCAATTCACTGCTTTTTGTATTCACTTATTAGAAAGCGAAGGTCGAATTTCTTTAAATGATACTATAAAAAAATTCATACCGGAACTTCCTGACTATGCCAGCCTTATAAAAATCGACAATCTAATTCACCATACAAGTGGATTAAAAGATTATATCGACATAGCGGAAGAAAGAGGTATTTCACTATCTGGAAGCTTGTCTCCAACAGAAAGTTTGAAAGACGTCTGCGATTGCAGTAAGCCAGATTTTATCGCAGGGCATAAATTCGCTTACTCCAATACGAACTATTTCCTCCTTTCAATTATAATTGAAAGAGTTACAGGCAGAAAAATATCACAATTTGCGCGTGATATGATTTTCACACCCCTCAATATGAATGATACGTTTTATAACGAATCGTATCCTATCGAAATAGAAACAGCTAAAGGATATAGTCCTTCTGAGTTGACAGGATGTTATGAACATAATGAAAGCTTATGGACACAAACTGGCGATGGGGCTGTTTACTCTACACCAGAAGATTTGATGAAATGGGGTGGGAATTTCTCAAGTGTTAAATCAGGAAATAGCAAGATAATAGACATGATTTCTGATCCTCTCGATGAACTAATAGCTGATGTTAATTCTAGGGTTGCGAGTTATCAGGCTTATGGATCAGGTTTATTTGTTCAGCATGATTTTAAAGAAAAAAGCCTGTTGCACTCAGGAAGCTGGATAGGCTACGCTTCATTTTTCGTCAGACATGTTAATTCAAAGTTAACAGTAGTTGTGCTTTCAAATAGAGATGATTTTAACGCTGGAAAAGCCGCTTATCATGCATCAGAATTGCTACTCAATATAGACCTGAATGACTATGATTCTCAAAGTGACTTTGGATATTAATTAATTTTTTCTGAACACCATCATAACGTCCGCTTCTGGCACCAAGCGGGCTGATACGTAGGTCAATGTCCGCTATGAGCGAAAAGCGGCCATGCCGCATCTCTTCCATGAGGCAGTGGATTTAGTTCCTGAGGCAACAGACTTGAGCGGTTATCTCTTATCGTGGGCAGACGCAAACCGTCATTGTTGTCACTCTTGTAACATAACAACAACTTTGCCCTTCGCATGTCCCCGGGCAAGATAGTCAAGAGCATCCTTTGTCGCTGCAAAGGGAAAAACCTTATCGATCACAGGGATGATGTGTTCCGCTTCTGTGAGTTTGCTTATTTGAGTTAATTGAGCGCCGTCAGGTCGAACGAAGAAAAATGAATAGGTCAGGCTTCGTTTTTTCGTAAGACTTATAATCTTACGACTCATCAGCCAGAACACAAAACGCAGTAAAAAGTTCAATCCCCGGGCCTGTGCGAACGCGGCATCTAACGGCCCGATGAGAGAAATGATCTTTCCGCCTGGTTTAAGAGTTTGAGTGGACTTTTCAATTGCATTCCCTCTCACAGTGCCCAGAACAATATCGTAGTCACTCAGTACATTTTCAAATTCCTGATTTTTATAGTCGACTACTTCATCTGCGCCAAGACGATTTACCCACTCGACGTTTACTGAACTTGTTGTTGTTCCTACCTTCGCACCAAAGTGCCTGGCCAGTTGGATCGCAAAGCTCCCAATTCCTCCGGACCCTGCCGGGATGAAAACCTTCTGTCCAGGCTGCAGATTCGCTCGCTCTGTGAACGCCTGCCAGGATGTGAGGCTCACCATCGGAAGTGAAGCTGCCTGCACAAAATCCAGATTTGCCGGTTTAAGAGCAGCCAGACTTTCAGGAACCACAACAAATTCGGCCAGAGAGCCCATTCCCGTATCGAAAATACTGGCAAAAATTGCGTTACCCGGGATAAAACGGGTCACACGAGCCCCCACTGCAACGACGACACCGGCCAAATCACTTCCCAGCGTCGCAGGGAGTTTAAAATGCAATACCGGCTTAAACATTCCGGTTGGGATCATGTTGTCAATGGGGTTAAGGCCAACAGCGTGTACCTTCACCAGGATTTCATCAGCACCGGGGGAAGGAAAATCCACGTTATCGAATCCCTGATCAGGGGATTTACCATAACGTTTAAACGTAAAGGCTTTCATCGTCCTGCTTTTCATTTGGTCTTTACCCTTTAATATTTGCCAGTAACATTTTTCACAGGGGGCTTGTTGCTGAGTAAAAAAGCGGTACCAAGGAACAGCTCGATTAATACGGCAAAAAGGATCTGCCCGCTAACGTGCCCTTCACGCCATTCAGCGATGCCCAGCACGGCTGAAATAAACGCTGTTGTGCTGATACCCGCGGCCAGAGCATAACGGACCGGGGAAGGCTCGGCATTTCTGGCTAAGAAACACATCACGCTTATTCCTGCAAAAAATGCGGCCGAGCGGCGACAAATAACGTCAGTACCTGGCGTGGGCTCAATGCCCCATTGCGTTAAAAGCTGTTCCGGGAAAAACATCCATGCCGTGGCCAGGATGAAAAACAAAATCGCAGTCAGAACAGCCAGTTGAGAAAATTTCATTTTTTAACCTTTCGCATCCAGCTGAAGATTTTTACGCACGACCTTATCCAGGAATGAGGCAGGCGCGACCCTGAGGAGAAAATTCAATTTACCGGCCAGCGTTACCGCCGTGTATCGCACTTTTGGATGTAAAGCCTGAGCGGCTTTAACCACAACTTCACCTACTATCTCAGGGCTTTCCGCTTCGGTCATGGCCTTGCTAAGCACTTTCGCCAACTTAGCCCGGATCATGTCATACTCTTCAAGCTTGGCATCCGGCTCTATCGTATTGGCTTCAAACTGCGTTTTCATGTAAGCAGGTTCGATGACAGAAACCCGAATACCCTGCGTGCGTAATTCATGATCCAGTGCCCCCGTATACCCCTCGACCGCATACTTACTGGCAGCATAAAGTGCCACATACGGAAACGGAACGACCCCAAGTATCGAGCCGATGTTAATAATGCGCCCGCTGCCCTGGCGGCGCATGTGAGGGATCACCGCCCGAGTCAACCTGACGATGCCTAAAAAGTTGGTGTCGAACATAAGTCTTGCCTGTTCGACAGAACTTTCTTCCGCAGCGGCTGGTGCGATCCCAAAGCCTGCATTATTAACCAGAAGATCGATTCGTCCCTCCAGACGAAGTAACTTCTCAATGGCGGCCCTGACAGAAGCGCCGTCTGTTACATCAAGCGTCAGCAAGGGAAACGGATGCGTTCCTTCCATGGAGCCACGCCGACTCGTGCCATATACCGTATATCCCGCTGCTAAAAGTTTAATAACCGACGCTTCGCCGATGCCTGAGGACGCACCGGTAACCAGTGCTACACGTTTTTTTGCCATACTGAATAAGGCCTCACGATGTGTTTGGGAATGCTCATCGCTGATGAGACGTCACGCTGTAATGCGTGGGGATAGGGTTTGTTCTCAGCAGAACAGCCCAAAGGGCGTTCTGCTGAGCGTACCTGATTGACTAAAGTGCTTTATATCGTTCAGCAACTTCATCTTGTTTGATGTCAGAAAGCAGAGTCTGACGCGAGGTATCGAGAGTGTCCCAGCGTTCAGCCATCTGTAGTGGTGGGATTGTGACAAGCTCACGGCGATCAAAGCCAACCAGTGCGGCATCCACTAACTCGCCAACTTTCATGAATTGTGCCGCGTTACTGATATCGATACCCGCACGGTCCCAAATTTCCGTGTAAGTGCCGGCAGGGAGCACAGCTTGAATATATATGCCTTTAGATGACAGCTCTACATTCATTCCCTGAGACAGGAAAAGAACAAAGGCTTTGGTTGCGCCGTACACTGTCATGGCAAATTCCGGGGCCAGGCCTACTACCGAACCAATGTTGACGATTGACCCTTCACCCGCCTGCACAAACCGCGGCGTCACGGCACTGGCAAGCCTTGTCAGGGCAGTGACGTTGAGTGCGATGAGACTTTCTATGGATTCAGGCGTTTGCTCTGCAAAACTATCTGACTGCGCGATACCCGCGTTATTGATAAGAATGCCAATCTGTGTGTCTTCACGCAGGCGAGCTTCAACCAGCGCTAGATCACTCGTTTTCGTGAGGTCGGCAGGCAGAACGTCGACAGAAATGTCATTTTCCTGTTGCAGACGCTCGGCCAGTATCTCTAACTTCGCTTTGTCACGTGCAACCAGAACAAGGTCGTGACCCCGGCGGGCAAACCGTTCTGCGTAGCCAGCACCAATACCCGTGGAGGCACCTGTAATGAGAACTGAAACTTTAGTCATGTCGATCTTCTTTTATGATGTGTGAACAGAATTCGCACTGCGCGATATAAGTAGAACCGTGACACCACAGATCTACTTGCTGCTCTCGGCAAGCGACGGATAATCGGTGTAGCCTTGGGCACCACCGCCATAGAGTGTTTCAGGATTGATTGGGACCAGAGGTGCGCCCGTCTTCAGCCTTTCGACCAGATCTGGATTGGAGATGAACGGGCGACCGAACGCGAACAGTTCGGCTTTGCCTTGCGCAAGTTGAGTGGACGCCAGCGCCAGGTCATAGCCATTGTTGCCGATCCAGGTGTTTTTAAAGCGCTGGCGTAGTGCGTCGTAATCGAACGGTGATACATCTCGCGGGCCGCCCGTAGCACCTTCAACCACATGGAGGTACACAATACCTAATGCATTGAGTTGTTCAGCGAGGTAGTCATATTGTGGCTGCGGATCACTGCACGAAATCGCATTAGCTGGTGAAACTGGTGAAATGCGTACGCCAGTGCGTTCTGCGCCAATCTCATCCTTTACTGCCGCCGTGACTTCCAGCAGCAAGCGCGCACGATTTTCGACAGAGCCGCCGTATTCATCATTACGCTGGTTTGCGCCATCTTTCAGGAATTGTTCCAGCAGATAACCATTTGCACCGTGGATCTCAACGCCGTCAAAGCCGGCGGCAATGGCATTGGCGGCAGCTTTTCTGAAATCGTCGATAATCCCCGGTATTTCCTGCAGCTCAAGCGCACGTGGTTCAGAGACGTCCGTAAAACCATTGTTCACAAAGGTCTTGGTCATGGCACGGATAGCGGACGGGGCGACCGGCGCAGCGCCGCCCGGTTGTAAATCGACATGCGAAACTCGTCCTACGTGCCATAACTGTACAAATATGCGCCCACCTTTTGCATGCACCGCATCCGTTACTTTGCGCCAGCCATCAATTTGAGCCTGTGTATAGATACCCGGCGTATCCTGATAGCCCTGCGCCTGGGCGGAGATCTGCGTGGCTTCAGTAATCAACAAGCCTGCTGTGGCGCGCTGGGCATAGTAGGTCGCCGCCAGTTCGCTGGGTACCAGACCGGCTCCGGCCCGGTTACGCGTCAGCGGTGCCATCACGATATGATTGGCAAGTGTTATTGGGCCGAGATCATAAGGTTGAAACAATATCGTCATGATTATTCTCTAGCTAAGTGGTAGGTAAAAGGTCAAATTAATGATGATGATCATAATCTATAAAGTCAAATTTTTTGATTATGATCATCATCAATGTATACTTAGCCCCTATTTTTGAGAGGTGTAGCAAAGCATGAAAGTGTCAAAAGAGCAGGTTCGGGAAAACCGGACACGCATTGTTGAAACGGCTTCAGAACTTTTTCGTGAACGCGGTTTTGACGGCGTAGGCGTTGCAGAACTGATGTCAGCGGCAGGGTTAACCCACGGCGGTTTCTACAAACACTTTGGCTCTAAGGCTGACCTGATGGCGGAGTCAATGAACTGCGGTTTCACGCGTTCAGCAGAAAGCACGGCAGGTGTGGACCGGGAAAGATTTATTGAATACTACCTCTCCCGACCGCATCGCGATGATAGGGGAAAAGGCTGCGTGATGTCGGCATTGGGTGCCGATACAGCCCGGCAGTCTGAATCAATCAGGGAGACGTTTGCCGCCGGAATTGAACGTCAGTTGGCAGTTTTAGAAAATGAATATGAAACGCGCACAGACCTGATAGATACCATAGCGCATCTTGTCGGTGCCCTGGTACTATCCCGAGCCTGCCCGGATAATTCCGCTCTTGCTGACGAAATTCTGGACGTGTGCCGCATGCGTCTCCTCCGTCAGGATGCCTGTGAGGATTGAACTGCCAACGTCTGCTTCTGGCACGAAGCGGACGTCGGCTCCGTCTTAGGTCTGGGATCTTCCGTAAGAGAGCCTTAGCCACACACAGAGATCATCTGGCAGTCATCTGATAAAGAAAAAGGTTCAGACTTCGAAACACCCTGATTTAAACCGCACCCGATTTCCCGCCCTCGTTCTCTGATCCCACCTCCCAGCTTTGCCATCAAACGGACAACCCAGGGACAAATCAGGACAAAATATGGCAAGCGTGTAGAACCCATCAACGCTCTCTGCTATTCATGACGTTAAATCACGTTTGTGAGAGAGAAAAGATGAACTTTTATCGCAGTAAAGCATTTACCGGCTCTAAAGCCTGGGATGCTCAACACATTGCCAGCTTCGACAATATCAGCGTGAAACTTCACTGGACCGATCAGCCCTATAAATGGCACATCAATGACGGACAGGAGGTTTTTGCTGTCATGGATGGTTGTGTTGAGATGCAATACAAAGAAAACGGTGAGATCAAAAGCAGGACACTCAACACAGGTGATATTTTCTATGCCAGCGAAGGGACAGAACATATTGCGCGTCCGCAAGGTGTCGCCCGCGTGCTGGTCATTGAAAAAGAGGGTTCCGTTTGATTAAGGTCTGCTCCGTTAGCCGGCAAAGCCGGATGTCAGTGTCCGCTTTGTCTATCAGGCGCCCTGTAGGCAAGATGTAAGCATCTGAGCAGATCAGACCTGCTATGTATCCCATTATGGCGAAAACGATGCCGGATTTATTGTAACGTCTCTGCCAGTAAGGCTGCCTGAACAGCAGGGCGCGTATTGATCGCTGCCCTGTAAGCCACCAGCGCAGACCAGCGATCGAGTTCAATATTGAAGTACTTGCACCAGCCCAGTACGGTAAAAAGGTAAGTATCGGCAACGCTGAATGACTCCCCCATCAGATACGTTTTATCCGTCAGCACCTCCTGCAAATAGTCGAATCGTTTAAAGAGCTTCTCACGAAAGATTGCCAGAACAGCGTCTGGAAGTGTCGTATTGAACAAGAGCGCGGACCCCGCGTGGATTTCGCTGCTGATGAAGTTAAGCCACTCCTGCAGCCGAACCCGCTCCCAGCTTCCTGCTGGTGGTGCCAGCCCGCTTTGTGGCATCAGATCGGCAAGATACTGCACAATCGCAGGCCCTTCAGTCAGTATCTGACCATCATCCAGCTCCAGCGCAGCGACATAGCCTTTAGGATTAATGAGGCGAAAATCGCGACCGTCAGCGGTGAGTTTGCTCCTGTTATTGACTCTGATCAGTTCAAACTCCAGTGCCAGCTCGCGCAGCACGATGTGAGGTGAAAGCGAGCAGGTAGACGGGGCGTAGTAAAGTTTCATCGGTTCTCCGTTAAGAATGAGTGCTGTTCCCCGACATACTATGTTTAACCTGAATGCTGCTGTAAAATTAATGATTCATAAGTCAACTATTAGCCGAGCTACTGATAAAGATGATGAATCTTGTGCACTGGCGCCTGATGGTGGCCGTGGCCGACGTCCGAAACATCTCACGTGCCGCTGAAGCGACAGGCATGACCCAGTCCGCTGCCAGCCAGGCGATTGCCCAGCTGGAGTCGTCACTCGGGTTCCCGGTGTTTGTGCGTGAGCGTCGGCACATCAGTGTCACCGCGCTGGGTGAACAGGTGATTGAACATGCGCGAACAATGCTGGTGCAGCTCAATGCGATCCGTGAGCTTGCTGATGAGAGTCGGGGGTTACAGGGCGGGCGTATCAGGCTTGCCAGCTTTCCCTCTGTGACCTCCACACTTCTGCCTGGCCTGTTGCGGAACGTCAGGCGTCTCTATCCGGGCATCGAGGTTGTGGTGCTTGAAGGAACAGACGAGGAAGTTGAGGAGTGGCTCGCAGCAGACACCGTTGAGCTGGGAGTGGTGATGAATCCCGCGCCCGGACGTGCAGATGTGATATTAGGCCGGGACGCATGGGTCGCGGTGATGCCAGTCAGCTACCCGCAGTCTGGCGCGAACGGGATAACATTGCAGGAACTGGCAGACCAGCCCTTTGTGCTGGCAACAGGCGGGTGCGTGGTGAATGGCAAAAGCCTGATCGAACAGGCGGGGCTCCAGCTCTCCGACGTGCGCATAAAAGTTCGCGACTGGATCAGCGCCTGCATGCTGGTACGTGAGAACATGGGTGTTGCGCTGGTTCCCGAATCAGCCCTGCCGGCAGAAAGGCGCGGCCTGTCTGTCGTGCCGATAACCCCTGCGATACACCGCGAGTTCGGACTGGTTTGTTCGCTCTCCGGAAAGGCTTCTGATGTGACGCAGGCACTGCTGAAAGGTATGCGCAAAAGGCCGGGTAAGGAAGGGGCTTCGTGACCCGGCCGTAGAAGACCTATACCTCAGAATCCGCGTATCTGGTCGAACAGCTGGTAAAGACGCGACTGATCCACAAGTGAAGCGCCTTGTTCGCCCAGCTTCTGCTCCAGCGGATTCAGGACATCGAACAACACACTGTAAATCTCTTCACGTTCCACGGTCTCGATCGCCTTCGAACGCCGGTCGATGAGATTAAAGGCTTCGATGTAGGCGGTTACGGCGGCCGTCAACAGGGCTGCCACATCCATGTTGCTGGTAATATTCTGTGTCGCAGTCCGCAGGTTTTTGTAAGCCAGCGCCGCTTTTCGGGCATGCGTGGCAGAAATATGTTCGCGACCATCCCAGTCGCGGAGCGGATTATGCAGGTTTTCAGTCAGCCACTCCAGCTTGCGGGCCTTACTCAACGAGAGGTCCAGCCCCAGCGTTGTCGCCTGCTTATAAGCGATTCTGACATAACTCACCAAATCAGACGGGACGCTGGTCATCCACAGGCTGGAGAGATTCGGCAACTGTCCGGGACGCGGAAAGTCGACCGCGCTAAAGCCAAAAATGTTGGAGAGGGTCAGCATCCGCAACTGTGGCAGTGCAGCAATACTCTGCATATGGCTGACCACGCCGGGGTTCCCCAGAAACGCAGCTCAGTCAGACAGGGAAAACGTTCCACTACAGGTGCCAGATCGATCGCTTTTACGCCCGTCAGTGACAACGCCCCGAGCCGATCCAGACCCTGCAGTAACGGCATACCCTGTGAACATTGCAGACAGAGGTTACGACCTTCCTGATGCGTCTCTACCTGCAAATCTGACGAGGGTGTTGCGGTAAGTGATAGCAGGGCGAGATCAGGGTTCAGCCGCACATGGATCACGCCTTCCGGGTTCAGAATCAGGCGCGACAGGCGGGTCGCCGCGACATTGATCGCGCTGACCACGGCGGACTGCCAGTGTAGTTCGTTGATGAAGGGATGCTGCCGGATATATGCCATCAACCCGGGCGTGCCATGTGCGGGCTCAAGGGTCATCAGACAGGGCAGTCGATCCAGTTCAGAGAGATCAGTCAGGGTTTGCAGGATGCTGTCATTGACGCGGGTGGTGTTCTCACGACGTGTCTGACCACCGACGATGACGTTGCGTGTGCCAGAGACGGCCTTAAACTGCGCACGCCGGACCGGGTCGATTTTCTCCCAGCTGCGCTGAAGCGCCAGACTGTCTCCCACGTCCCAGCCGAATTTATAGGTGCTGACGTCGTTGTCTGCCAGTGGCGGCAGGTTAGCAATCAGCACGTGCCCCGGTGGCACACTGGCGGGAACGTAACCCTGATCCAGGCTCTCTTTGAGAAAATAGTAGCTGCAGCGCAAAGGCTGCAGACGGCTGGCTTCGGTTTTGTCGGGCAGATGTTCGCCCGCCCAGTCGAGTTGCAGAATGGCTGCAAGGGCTTTGCCACTGGGATTAGCAGGCTAACAGACTGTGCCAGCCCGCCCCGGAATCTCATGGGGGCGGGCAGCCAGCTTACAGGCGGTTACTGGCCTCGACCAGTTCGTTATAGGACTTTAAAACGCGCATCGGTGAACCCGATACCATCCAGCCCGTATTACCGCTTCCTTTCAGCAGACTCTGCTCACCTGTGCTGTAAGGCGTTTTATCGCGGACCCGACGCATGCGATCTTTGCAGTCTTTCAGGAAGGTTCCTGCATTCTCCTGGAAGATGGACCAGGTTAATGGCTTGCCCGCTTCGCTGGCCGTTGCCTTTCCTGCCTCAGCCAGCAGCGCACTGTAAGCATCAATCGATTTTGTCATCTCCGCCACATCGGGCGCGGACGCGGTAAGCACGGTCGCCAGCTGTTTAGCCTGAGTGACTAATGCCAGGCGATAGTAGCGACTATGGCGGCCCTCAGACTTTTCAATTTCAACGAGCTGCGCAGCGGTGAGGGCATTGTTCTCTTTCTCAACTTCGGCACCGAACTGGTCGCTGGATTTCATAAAGCGGTCAAAGGCCTGCATGAGCGGTTGATGCATCTGCTTGCCTTTCGCGAAGCCATCATCCTTGTAATCATCCTGACTGTAGTAGAGGTGTGCCTCTGAAACCAGCGGCTGCAGTGCCGATAAATCCGCCAGATACTGTGTGGCTGCCTCATCCAGCGCCGGCATTTTTGGGCTGGCCTTTGATGCCTCATTGATAGCTTTAGTACATTTATCCAGTTCGTAAGGCGTGACATCCCCCAGCAGGTTGACACTGCGCTCCTTGCCGGTGGGGCCCTTTTCAACATTCGCAATCCAGCTTACATAGCGCAGAGCACTGTCACGGACCGATCCATCGGTGGTGTTAAAACATCCCACATAGGCGTTCAGTTTAGTGGTGAGTTGCGCAGTTGTATCCTCTGCAACGGCCTGCGGCTGGCTCTGCGGAGCCGGTTTTGCATCCGCTTTATCACTGTTGTCGCATGCGGCCAGTGGCAGTACGAGGGCGGTTACCAGCATCCCGGGTAATATGGCCCTGCTTGCTCTTTTAAACACAATAGCTCCTTTATTTGTTGAGTCAGAAATACAAATTCTGAATAGATGATGCGCTGTGCGTCAGGCGCTTTGCGCCGCTGCCGCTGCTTCTTCTTTCAGTAATGCCCGGACCGTCTGATGACGATGCCAGTACAGGCCGAGGATATTCTTGAAGGCTTCAATCTCCTTCTTCAGGCCCGGCAAGGGAATCTCACTGCGCTTTTTGCCCTTAGTGTTCGGCTGCTCATGCTGCACGTAGAGCTTATCCCGGCCGAAATTACGAATGACGTTGATGTTTTTAACGTTATCCCAATCCAGCAGTTCGCCGGTTTTCGGCGACAAGATGCCCTGCCAGGTGATGACAATCTGCGAGCCATCTTTCAGCGTGTAAGGCACATTGGGGAAATGCTTCAGTACCAGCGCGGTTTCCATCTCTCCTTCAGGCTGATAGCGCCAGGCCAGGCTCTCCTCATGCACCGAGGAGAAGTCGCGTTCATATTTCTGCCACAGCTGCTGTTCGATCTCATTGGCAACCGGCATCAGATCGACCCAGCTCTCGTCCGGGAAATCGGCGGCGACCATGGCATAGTCGGCTTCGTCGATGTTGTAGCCGACGTTGCGCATCCTTTCTGCCAGCGGAGGGTGGGAATCAAACGGATGCGGCACATTCTGTTCGCGGACAATGCTGATAAAGTCCGGAGTGGCGACATGCGCTGGCAGACCGGCAGCGATAGCTTTGCTGATGCCCAGTTCGTTTTCGTGCAGCGTCCGGTCATTAAAGAAGTTACGTTCAACTTCGCTGCGATAGCTTGCATAGGCCGACACTTTGATCAGCGATTCGATAATCGCGGCCGGGGAGACCAGGGTTGAGGCATTACGGTCCGCCACAAACTCACGTTCACGGCTGTTGCGCTGCCACGCCAGCTCAAACAGCATGCGATAGAGATAGAGCGGGTAGTAGACGATCAGCGTAGCCAGGTTCTGACCCATCAGCTGCATATAGAGGTCAAAGCGATGTAGCTTCGGTCCCAGCAATGCGCCAGAGGCGGTGTCGCCTTCGTGAAGGTGTGTCAGCTCATGAACCATCACACCATCCGCCTGCGCCACGGTGAGCTGACGCAGCAGTGGAATACTGACATAGAGCTTTCGACCGCTGAGCGGGTGTCCGTTTACACTCAGTGGGGCTTCCGTCACGTAGAAGTTGGTGTCGATGCCCGCAACGATATGATCGGGTGGTGTGGTGCCGACTCTGGCGGCCAGCATATCAATCTGTGACCAGAGTGCCGGAGCGGCTTCGCGGGTCACGACTTCGCCTTCAATACTCTCTTCCGGCGGAAGTTTTTTGAAGATGCCTTTGATCATGTAATACATGCCGGCCAGCACCAGCAGGCCGACCGCCATCACCAGCTTTGGATAGTAGGTTTGCGTGAAGAAAGCAGTACCCCAGAACGACAGCCAGACCAGCATGGCGCCCTGAACTATGACTTCCAGAGAACAGGCCAGCATCAGGAATTTACGGGCCAGCGCCAGACTGATGACCTGTCCCCGGCGGCTTTTAAAGGCCAGCGCGCTGAACAGCAATACCATCAGCAGGACGACCCCGCTGCCGATCAAGGTCCAGATGGCCACTTTATCCATCATATAAAACTGCCACAGCTCAGATTGCGGTGCGCAGACGGCGTTTTTGTAATCCTGCAGATTTTCATCGACCGGACCACAGACGCTGGACGGCGGATTCTGCTGCAAAAATGCCTGCAGTTTGCGGGTATCCTGATGTTGCTCCTGCGCATCGTTCATGAATAACTGGGTGTACTGCTGGTCGAGTTGCGAGTTGCCATATTCAGCAAAAACCAGGGTGATCACGGGGACCAGAAACAGTGTGAACAGCAGCCAGAGAAATACCTTGAGATAACCCTTTTTCAATTCCGTTAATGATTTCAAAATAATAACATCCCATATGTCAGTGAAAGGGGAAGCTGCTTTTTAAGGAAATTCTTAAAAGAATGCCCTTGACCCGGCTACACTTTGCGGGACATGTTTGCGAGCTTCAGCGATATGATAATTAATGCAAAGTGCGCTAAGCCAGTCAGCACCTGTTCCTGAAAGCGCAGAAAAATATTTCATGGGCTTGTCAGGTTACCAGCAGATTATTCTGCTGACGGCACCCTTTTGTTCTGCCGCGACAGCAATAATTTGAGTTAATATTCATTATTTATTTCGGTCAGCCTCCACCATGAAGTTAAAAAAGCTGCCTGTCTGCTGACGCTATACCGGATTTACTATTTTGCCAGTTGCGCTGAAAAAATTACCAGCGCATCCCTTTAAAAGGATTCCAGCCGTTATCGCCTTTTCTCTCTTTCAGGTAATAACTGTAATTCGTGCTCATGCCGTACAGGGCATTAAATCCATAACCCAGACCGACCTGGAGATACCGTGGGAATTCTATGCCCGCAATCGCTAAGCCGATGATTAATACAGTATAAACAGCCACCATAATTAAAATCAGCGAGATGTTTTTCTTCCACAGGCCGAGTACAAACAGATAAATCGGGCCGAACAGGAAGGCAATTAAATTCATGTTCACTCTCAATTTTTGCCTGAAAGGAAGTTGTTTTAATGCCTGTCTGAAAGCGGGTGTACTGGGAGCACCATAACGGTCAAAAAAATCAAAGCGGGCCTGCCACTTCGCACTGTACGCTTTAGCAGTATTGATGTTTTCAATATTTTCAATCGGTTGTTTCATGTTTTCCTCACTACCCTGTGCAAAAATCTGGCGACCCCGAGCCTATTACTGGCGGATTACAGCAATTAAATTACTGCTCAATGCCCGCCGGAGCCGCAGAGACGAATTTTAAAAACAGTCATGCTACCGTCGCAATTCATTCGCGCCAATATAATATCGTTACGAAACAAATAGCCCTGCCGCACCCTGGGGACAATATTAGCGTGCTAAGTACGTAATTCAGGATAAGCAAATCATTGGGAAATAACCCTGGCAGCTTCAGGTGTTTTATTATGAAGCTGGCATGGCAGCCCGATTGGAACAAAGCCAATATTAACACCAAAGAAAATATCGCCACAATGATAAAAATATGTTAATTTTCAGAAAATCATTCCTCGTTCCTCACCCATTTAAAGGATATAAAGATGATCGCATGGAGCGGAGTCGGATTTTTTGTCGCATTATTAATTTGTGCCGCCTATCTGCTGTGTAAATGGGTGCTGGATTTTTATTACTACGACGGTTTCTTCCTGGCGCATTTATGGGCGACAGGCGCGACGCTCATCGTTGCCGCTCTTTTTTGTGCGGTTTTCGTCTGGGCGCTCCGGCAGGAAAAATGGCTGGACTCCATCGCTACGGCGACGAAAAGCGAGCCGATGATGGCCCCTGAAAAAACCCACAACTTCTTTTTTATCCCCGTTCTCTACTGGCCGATTATTCTGTTACTGCTCGGCTCAGGGATCTGTATTTACGACCTGACTCGATAACGCCTCTGCCTCACCGACACCCGATGTGGTGTCTGTGAAATGGAAATATCCACTACACGAAGGAGTTCACGGTGAAATTACGTCAATCATTAAACATTATGGCTGCAGTCTGCCTGACTGCTGCTCTTTGCAGCGCTCCGATGATTGCATCGGCAGCCGAAGCGAAAACAGCACAAGCCGCAAATCCGCAGACTCAGACGCTCTCTCTGCTGGATGGCAAACAGACTTTCACTCTGCAGGGCTATGAAAAGCAGCCTGTTCCGGGCGGCGGACCAGGTACTATGTATGTGAACAAGCAGGAAAAACGTGTGTTGATTGTTGGCGAAGAAGAGATCCCGGTGATTGCCCGTGGTGCCAGTGACGCTGATTTTCTCAACGGCATGAAGTCGATCAAAGACAAGCAGAAGCAGGCTTCACCTTCTTACACGGTGATTAGTGAGAAGACCGAAAACGCCAATGGTCTGCCGGTCTATCATATTGAAGCTACTGACAAGATGGGTGGCAACGATGTGCAGCAGGCTACTCTGCTGGCGGTCGCCAACAAGAAATTCACCGTTATCCAGGTGATTTCAAATCATAAAGACAAGGCTGGTCACCTGAAAGCAGTTAACAATATTCTCGGTAAATAAGCCGATAAGCTTGGTTAGCGGTAAGACGGAGCCTGCGAAGGGAACACGGTCAGATCGGAAAGTCGCTTGAGCCAATCCCTGGCCGCTCGGCCCGCGCCGTCCATGGCGCGGGACGCTTTCCTATTCTGCCCGTGTTCCCTGCGCAAATAAGTTATTAGTTGCTGTCAGATTCAGCCTTATTTAAGTTTGTCAGCAGTGTGAGGCCGTTTCCGGCCTCTTGTTAAATTCCTCCAGACACTCACTTCAGGCCGCGCGCACCTGCGGCATCGCAATATCTGCGCTGATACGTGCGCCGTCGGCGTCAAATACCATGCAGTGATGCGGGTGGAAGCTGGGCCGCAGCGTCTGATAAGGGCGGAAATGCACATCGCCCGGCAGCAGCATCTTGAAGCCGTCGTGGCCATGGCTCTGACCAAAAAGATACGTATTATTGCCGAGTCGCTCAACGACTTTGCAGTGGAAGTCGATATTCAGAGGCGCATCGCCGTTGATCTGCAACTGTTCCGGTCGGATACCCAGGGTGATCTCATCTCCTGGCTGCAACGGGCGGATGGGCGAGGGGAGTTGCAGCCGGTGTTCGCCGTCGTTGATCAGGGCGACCAGCCCGCCAGGGCTACACTGCTCCACGCACGCGGGCAGGAAGTTCATCTTCGGGGAGCCGATAAAGCCCGCGACAAATCGGTTGATTGGATTGTAATAGAGTTCCATCGGCGAACCGACCTGCTCTACCTTGCCGTAGTTCATCACCACAATCTTATCAGCCAGCGTCATCGCTTCCGTCTGATCGTGCGTCACATAAACCATGGTGGTTTTCAGCTCCTGATGAAGCTTAGCGATGTGCAGACGCATATCGACGCGCAACTCTGCATCCAGGTTCGATAATGGCTCATCAAACATAAATACCCGGGGATTACGCACGATGGCGCGACCAATGGCGACACGCTGACGCTGTCCGCCGGAAAGCTGTTTAGGTTTGCGATCCAGCAGGTGCGCCAGCTGCAGCGTCTTCGCCACCATCTCCACCTGATGCTGAATCTGCGCCTTGGGCAGCCCGTTGACCTTCAGGCCGTAGCCGATATTCTCCGCCACCGTCATATGGGGATAGAGTGCATAACTCTGGAACACCATCGCCACGCCCCGGTGCGAAGGTGCCACATCATTCATCACCTCATCGCCAATCAGAATCTCACCGTCACTGATCTCTTCCAGCCCGGCAATCAGCCGCAATAGCGTGGATTTTCCACAGCCTGATGGACCGACGAATACTGCAAACTCACCAGCTTCAATATCAAGTGCGATATTTTTCAGCGTTTCTGTTTTACCAAAGCGTTTGGTGACATTTCTCAATCTGATGCTGGACATGCTGAACCTCATGGCAAGGAGTTTGGTGGCTGAAATGTAATACGTATAACAGTTGGCCATTTTCCACGTCAGCCCTGATGGTGCCTGCGTTGACTATAACGTTCCGTCAGGGCACGCCCTATCGCTGTTTTTGATTTCTGTAATACCGATCACACATTGGTGTGAACGGGCTGGAGCACGTTACGTATTCCGCGTAGCGTATGGCGCAAATGCGATACGTTATTCACGTTTTATATGACCGATGAACCCTGTTCAGCATGTGTCTGAAAAAAGAACAACAGCAAATGACAGTTAAAATGTCATACCTTCACACGAGGCCGGTAATGAAAATCAAAATCAGCGTTACGCTACTTCTGTCAGCCATGATGCTTAATCAATCCGTCTGGGCCGCTCAGCAACTCACCGTCTGGGAAGACATTAAAAAATCGGACGGCATCAAAACGGCGATCGCCGATTTTCAGAAACAGTACGGCGTTGAAGTGAAAGTGCAGGAGATGCCGTTTGCGCAGCAGATTGAGAAGCTGCGTCTGGATGGTCCGGCAGGTATCGGCCCGGATGTGCTGGTGATCCCCAACGACCAGCTCGGCAGTGCGGTGGTGCAGGGCTTGCTGGCTCCGCTGAAAATCGATGCGGCAGAGCAGAGTGCTTATACGCCTTCGGCAATGGCCGCGTTCACACAGAATAACGTGGTCTACGGCGTGCCTAAGGCGGTTGAAAGCCTGGTGCTGATCTACAACAAAGATCTGCTTCCCGCGCCGCTGAAAACCCTGGATGAGTATCGCGCGTTCTCGCAGAAGCAGCGCGAGGCAAAAAAGTATGGCCTGCTGGCGAAGTTCGACCAGATTTACTACAGCTGGGGCGTGATGGCACCAATGGGGTCTTACATTTTTGGTAAAGACGCAAAAGGCGGGATTAACACTCAGGATATCGGGCTGAACACCCCAGGCAGCGTGGAGGCGGTGACATACCTTAAGCGCTTCTTCAGCGAAGGATTGCTGCCGGGCGGCATCATGGGCGACAACGGTCTTAACGCTATCGACTCGCTGTTTACCGAGAAGAAAGCGGCGGCGGTGATCAACGGGCCCTGGGCGTTCCAGCCTTATCAGGCGGCCGGGATCAACTACGGCGTAGCGCCCCTGCCGCTGCTGCCAAACGGCAAGCCGATGAGCTCCTTCCTGGGCGTGAAAGGCTATGTGGTATCGACCTGGAGTAAAGATCAGGCGCTGGCGCAGAAGTTCCTCACCTTTATCAACCAGCCGCAATACGTGAAAGCGCGTTATCAGAAAACTCAGGAGATCCCACCGGTTACTGCGCTGATGAACGATCCGATTATTAAAGATGATGAGAAAGCCAACGCGGTCGCGGTGCAGGCGGCGCGAGCCTCAGCCATGCCGGGTGTGCCAGAGATGCAGGAAGTGTGGGGTCCGGCCAATGCGGCGCTGGAGCTGAGCGTTTCCGGCAAGCAGGAGCCAAAAGCGGCGCTGGATAACGCGGTGGAACAGATCACCATGCAGATTGAAGCGATGCAGGCCAGCAACCAGTAATGCCGGTTCACGGGATAACCGTACAGGATAAGGATCAGAGTGTGGCTATATCTTCCGATGAACATCTGGTAACCGCTAAGCGTCCGCGTCGTCATGCGACGACCGGTGCGTTGCTGGCACTGCTGCCTGGCTTCGGCCAGTTTTATCACCGCCAGTGGGCGAAAGGCCTGTGCTTTCTGATTCTGCTCAGCAGTTTTACCGGCATCTTCCACGATTTTCTGCGTGTAGGATTCTGGGGGCTATACACGCTGGGTGAATCGGTGCCGCGCGATAACTCCATTTTCCTGCTGGCGGAGGGAATTATCAGCGTGCTGATCGCCGCCTTCGGCGTGGCGGTCTGGGGATTGTCGGTGCGCGATGCCTGGGTCAATGGCGTTAAGCGCGACAGGGGGCAACCGCTTAACAGCGTGCGCCAGCAGTATCAGCTGCTGCTGCGCGACGGCTTCCCCTACCTGATGATTTCGCCAGGCTTTATTCTGCTGGTTTTCGTGGTGGTGTTTCCGATTCTGTTTGGTTTTGCCATCGCCTTCACCAACTACAACCTTTATCACACGCCTCCGGCGAAGCTGGTGGACTGGGTGGGGTTCAAAAACTTCATCAACATTTTCACGCTGTCGATCTGGCGCTCCACGTTCTTTGACGTGCTGCAATGGACCGTGGTCTGGACGCTGCTGGCAACCACGCTGCAGTGCACGGTGGGCGTGATGCTGGCAATTCTGGTGAATCAGAAAGACCTGCGCTTTAAGCCGCTGATCCGCACCATCTTTATCCTGCCGTGGGCGGTGCCGGGCTTTGTGACCATTCTGGTGTTTGCCGGGATGTTCAACGACAGCTTTGGGGTGATCAACAACGCGATTCTCGACTTCTTTGGCATTGCGCCGAAAGCCTGGATGACCGATCCGTTCTGGACCAAAACGGCGCTGATCATGATGCAGACCTGGCTCGGCTTCCCGTTTGTCTTCGCGATGACTACTGGCGTGCTGCAGGCGATCCCGGACGACCTGTATGAGGCGGCAATCATGGATGGCGCCAGCGCCTGGACGCGGCTGAAAACCATCACGCTGCCGCTGGTGCTCTACGCCATTGCACCGATCATCATCACGCAATACACCTTCAACTTTAATAATTTCAACATCATCTATCTGTTTAACAACGGCGGTCCTGCCGTGGCGGGATCGAATGCCGGAGGAACCGATATCCTGGTGTCGTGGATCTACAAGCTCACCATGTCGTCGTCGCAATACGCTATCGCGGCCACCATCACCATTCTGCTGTCGATATTCGTGGTAGGTCTGGCGCTGTGGCAGTTCCGCGCGACCCGGTCGTTTAAACAAGATGAGATGGCGTAAGGGAGCAGTTATGGCGAAGTCCGGCAGTATTAAACGCGAAAGGTGGATACGCCTGTCGCTGACCTGGCTGGTAGTGCTGGCCGTCTCGACCATCATTATCTATCCGCTGGTCTGGACGGTAGGGGCATCACTGAATGCAGGCAACAGCCTGCTCAGCAGCTCGATCATTCCGGAGAATGCGTCGCTGCAGCATTACCGCGACCTGTTCAACGGTACGGTGCCTTATATGACGTGGTACTGGAACTCGATGAAAATCAGTTTCCTGACCATGGTGCTGACGCTCATCAGCGTCAGCTGTACCGCCTACGCCTTTTCCCGATTCCGGTTTAAGGGACGGCAGAACGGCCTGATGCTGTTTCTGCTGTTGCAGATGATCCCGCAGTTTTCGGCGCTGATCGCGATTTTCGTGCTGTCGCAGCTACTGGGGTTAATCAACAGCCATCTTGCGCTGGTGCTGATCTACGTCGGCGGGATGATCCCGATGAACACCTATCTGATGAAGGGCTATCTCGACTCGATTCCCAAAGATCTGGATGAGTCGGCGCGCATGGACGGGGCGGGTAACTTCCGCATTTTCGTTGAAATCATCATGCCGCTGTCGAAGCCGATTCTGGCCGTCGTCGCGCTCTTCTCCTTCACCGGGCCGCTGGGCGATTTCATTCTTTCCAGCACCATCCTGCGCACGCCGGAGCAGTTCACGCTGCCGATTGGCCTTTATAACCTGGTGTCGCAAAAAATGGGCGCCAGCTACACCACTTATGCGGCGGGTGCCGTGCTGATCGCCGTGCCGGTGGCGGTGTTCTATCTGGCCCTGCAGAAGTACTTCGTTTCCGGCCTGGCCTCAGGCAGTACTAAAGGATAAATCATGACGCCAAAAACATTGATTCTCGCCCTGGCGCTGGCCTGGGCGACACCGCTGCTCGCCGCCGATCGGCCTGTCATCGCCTCTGCCGGGCCATGGCCAGCCGATTTTATCAAAGGCGCGGATATCTCTTCGCTGGCGGAGCTGGAGAAGCAGGGCGCGAAATTCTACAACGCGGATAACCAGCAGCAGGATGCCATCGCCATTCTGAAAGCCAGCGGTATCAATACCATCCGGCTGCGGCTGTGGGTCGATCCCACCGACGGCAGCGGTCACACCTACGGCGGTGGCGGCAATGACCTGGCGACCACACTGGCGCTGGCGAAGCGCGTAAAAGTGGCGGGACTGAAGCTGCTGCTGGATATTCATTACAGCGATTTCTGGACCGATCCCGGCAAGCAGTTCAAACCTAAAGCCTGGCAGTCGCTGACCTTTCCACAGCTGGAAACGCAGGTGCATGACTATACGCGCGACACTATCGCCCGCTTTAAAGCGGAAGGCGTGATGCCGGATATCGTGCAGATTGGTAATGAGCTTAACGGCGGCATGCTCTGGCCAGAAGGCAAGAGCTGGGGCCAGAACGGCGGCGAGTTTGATCGCCTTGCCGGTCTGCTGAAAGCGGGCATCAGCGGGCTGCGCGAAAACCTCAGCGATCCGCATCAGGTGAAGATCATGCTGCATCTGGCTGAGGGCACGAAAAACGACACGTTCCGCTGGTGGTTCGATGAAATCGTTAAGCGCGATGTGCCGTTCGATGTGATTGGCCTGTCGATGTACACCTACTGGAACGGTCCCATCAGCGCCCTGAAAGCCAACATGGATGATATCTCCCGGCGCTATGGCAAGGATGTAATGGTGGTGGAAGCGGCCTACGGCTACACGCTGGAAAATTGTGACAACGCCGAGAACAGTTTCCAGGCGAAAGAGGAAAAAGCGGGCGGCTATCCCGGCACGGTCCAGGGCCAGGCGGCCTATCTGCATGACCTGATTAAAGCAGTGCTGGCGGTGCCGGACCATCGCGGTAAGGGCGTGGTCTACTGGGAACCGGCGTGGATCCCCGCGCCCGGCAATACCTGGGCCACACCCGCCGGCATGAATTATATCCACGACGAATGGAAACAGGGTAACGCCCGCGAGAACCAGGCGCTGTTTGACTGTCACGGCAAGGCGCTGCCTTCGCTACAGGTTTTACATTAACTATTAGCGTTAACGCTGATGTCTTCCTCTGAGGAACAGGTATGAATAAATTTCCCCCGCTCAGCGCCCGGGTTAACCGGCTGCTGCATGGTGCTGACTACAATCCGGAACAGTGGGCGCACCAGCCGGGCATTATTGATGACGACGTAGCCATGATGAAGCAGGCGAACTGTAACGTTATGTCGGTGGGTATTTTCAGCTGGGCGAAGCTGGAGCCGGAAGAGGGGCACTATGAGTTCGGCTGGCTGGATGAGGTGATCGATACGCTGTGGCTGCAGGGGATTTCCGTGTTTCTTGCTACCCCGAGCGGGGCACGTCCGGCCTGGATGTCGCAGGCATATCCGGAGGTGCTACGCGTGGGGCGCGATCGCGTGCCGGCCCTGCATGGCGGCCGTCATAATCACTGTATGACCTCGCCGGTCTATCGCCAGAAAGTGCAGGCGATGAACAGCCGGCTGGCGGCGCGCTATGCGCAGCATCCGGCGGTGATCGGCTGGCATATTTCCAATGAGTATGGCGGCGAGTGTCACTGCGATCGCTGTCAGGAGGCGTTTCGCGGCTGGCTGCAGCGCCGCTATGAGACGCTGGAGAAGCTGAATTTCGCCTGGTGGAGCGATTTCTGGAGTCACACCTACAGCGACTGGTCACAGATTGTGTCGCCTGCGCCACAGGGTGAGATGTCGATTCATGGTCTGAATCTGGACTGGCGGCGTTTTATGACCGATCAGGTGACGGACTTCTGTCGTGAGGAGATTAAACCGCTGAAGCAGGCGAATCCCGATCTGCCTGCCACCACCAATTTCATGGAGTATTTCTACGACTACGATTACTGGAAGCTGGCTTCGGCGCTCGATTTTATCTCGTGGGACAGCTACCCGATGTGGCACAACGAGAAGGATGAGACCACGCTCGCCTGTTATACCGCGATGTATCACGATTTGATGCGCACCCTGAAGCAGGGCAAGCCGTTTGTGCTGATGGAGTCGACGCCGGGCGCGACGAACTGGCAGCCGACCAGCAAGTTAAAGAAGCCGGGAATGCATATTCTGTCATCACTGCAGGCGGTGGCGCATGGTGCGGACGCGGTGCAGTATTTCCAGTGGCGCAAGAGTCGGGGGTCGGTCGAGAAGTTTCACGGTGCGGTGGTCGATCATGTCGGTCATATTGATACGCGAACCGGGCGTGAAGTGAGTGAGCTGGGCCGGATGCTGGCAGCGATGACGCCGGTGATGGGCAGTCGGGTTGAGGCGCGCGTTGCGATTATTTTCGACTGGGAGAGTCGCTGGGCGATGGATAATGCGCAGGGTCCACGCAATCTGGGTCTGCATTATGAGCGTACGGTAAACGAGCACTACCGTGCTTTCTGGGAACAGGGCGTTGCGGTAGATGTGATTAACGGCGATAGCGATCTCAGCGGTTACGATCTGGTGATAGCACCGATGCTCTATATGGTGCGCGACGGTTTTGCCGCGCGAGCAGAAGCGCATGTTGAGCGGGGCGGGCATTTCGTGGCCAGCTACTGGAGCGGCATCGTGAATGAGAGCGATCTCTGTTATCTGGGAGGATTCCCGGGTCCGCTGCGGCCGCTGCTTGGCATCTGGTCAGAAGAGATCGACAGTCTGACCGATGGGGAGTGTAACGGCGTGCGCGGGATGCGCGGCAATGAGCTGGGTCTGAGTGGGCCATATCAGGCGCGGGAGCTTTGCGAGCATATTCATCTGGAAGGGGCCATGGCGCTGGCCAGTTACAAGAGTGATTTTTATGCCGGAACCCCTGCGGTGACGGTGAATCGGGTCGGTGAGGGTAAAGCCTGGTATATCGCGTCGCGTAATGATCTGCCGTTCCATCGGGATTTTTATGGTGCGCTGATTAAGCAGCTGGGATTGCCGCGTGCGCTGGCGACTGAGCTGCCGCCAGGCGTGGTGGTACAACGCCGTACTGATGGTGAGAAGGCTTTTCTGTTTGTGCAGAACTTTACGGGGCAGGCGCAGCAGTTATCGTTGCCTGCCGGGTTAAGGGATTTAATCGATGGCTCGGGTGTAGGGGGAACGCTGATGCTGGGGCCGTGGGGATGTCGGGTTTTGAGTGTGCTTCTGGAGCAATGATGATCGCTGGCTCAGGGGGGATGTTGACGCTTTCTGGCAGTCTGAGCACATGCTCAGGGGGCATATGCCTTCCGCAAAGGCGCAAAAGATGGCATCCCTGCCCGCTCAGCACGGGCAATTACGCACCTCATCCCTGAGGTGCGCCCGTTCCCGGGCCAACGCTTTGCGTTGTTCAAAAACGCTCCCGGCGTTTTTGTCCCT